>JBJHBC010000196.1:0-2591 GCA_050485285.1 Thioalkalivibrio sp. | reverse complement strand
CGGGGGCGTTCTCGTTTTGCACGGCAGTAATCGCGATTTTGTAGGGTCAAGCAGAAACCAGACTCGGCATCTGGTAGTTTCTGGATTCAGTCTACTCAAGCACTGTCAGGCCCGAGGGCAGCCGACACCCCGAGCGTGTGTCGACCAAGTCTCCGCCAAGAGAGACCAAGACGGGCAAGGAATGCAATCCAATGAGCGAGATTTGTGCCATCCACGGCTATGCGGCGCTGTTCGAACATGCGCCGGTGGGGCTGGCCGAGATGGATACCGAGGGGCGCATCCTGCGCGCCAATCCTCGGCTGGGCGCGTTGCTGGCCTGCGACCCGGCCGAACTGGCGGATGCACCCCTGCGGGCGCGCGTATTGCCGGAAGATCGCGAACGTTGCGATGCCCACCGCCAGGCCCTGCTCGAAGGCGAGTGTGACAACTGCTGCTTCGAGGCGCGACTGCTGGACGCCACGGGCAGCGTGCGCTGGGTGGAGATGACGACCAGCCGCATCCCGGCCACCGAAGACTGCCCCGAGGCCCTGCTCGTGGTGGTCGCCGACATCGGCACGCGCAAGGCGGCCGAGCAGCGCACCGAGACCCTGCTGCGGGCCAGCCCGGCGGTGATCTATACCATGGACCCGTCGGATCTGGGCACCATGACCTGGCTCAGCCGCAACGTGCAGACGGTGACCGGCTGGAGCTCGGCGCAGATCACGCGCGAGCCGGACTGGCTCGTCAACCATCTCGCCCCCGAGGACTACCGGCGCTGCGCAAGCCAGGTCAAACGCTGGCTGGCGGAGGGCGCACAGGGCTTCTGCCGCCTGAACTATCGCCAGCGCATGCCCGGCGGACACTGGCAGTGGCTGGAGGACCAGATCACCGCGATCCGGGACGACCAGGGGGCGGTGGTGGAACTGATCGGCGCCTTCCAGGACGTGGGCGCACGGGTGGAAACGGAGCGTCACCTCGAGAAGATCGCGCAGAACCTGCCGGGGGTGATCTATCAGTACCGCCAGTTCCCGGACGGGCATGCGACGTTCCCGTATGCCAGCGAGGGGATCGTGGATGTCTACGGGGTCACGCCCGAGGCGGTGATGCGCGACGCCCGCTGTGTCTTCGAGGTGATCCATCCCGAGGACGTGGACCGGGTGCGGGCAAGCATCGAGGCGTCCATGCGCTGTCTGGCGCCCTGGCGCCAGCGCTACCGGGTGCGGCATCCCGAGCGTGGCGAGATCTGGCTGGAGGGGCATTCCAGCCCCGAGGCCCTGGACGACGGCAGTGTGCTGTGGCACGGCGTGATCCTGGATATCTCCGAGCGGGTGCAGGCCGAGGAGGCGCTCCATCTGCGCGAGCGTGAACTGGCCGAGGCCCAGCGGATTGCCCACATCGGCAACTGGGTGTCGGACTTCGTGCGCAACGAGATTCGCTGGTCCGACGAGGTCTTCCGGATCTTCGGCCTGCGGCGCGGCCAGTGGGGCGGGACGCACGAGGCCTTCATGCAGTCCGTCCATCCCGACGATCGCGACCGCATCCAGGCCGAGGTGGATGCGGCGATGGCCGGGGAGGGAACGTTCGATACCATCCATCGCGTGTTGCGCCCCGGCGGCGAGGAACGCGTGGTGCACGAGCGCGGCTACGTCGAATTCGCTAAGGACGGCCGGGCCTTGCGCATGATCGGGACCGTGCAGGACATCACCGAGCGTCACCAGCTGGAGCGCGAGCAGCGCCTGCTGGCAGCGACCTTCGACAGCAGTCAGGCGATCTTCATCACCGACGTCGAGGGGACGATCCAGCGTGTCAACGCCACCTTCACCGAGCTGACCGGCTTCACCGAGGCCGATGCGCTGGGCCAGAACCCCCGGATCATGAACTCCGGCCGCCAGGACCGCAGCTTCTACGAGGAGATGTTCCGGGCCGTGCGCGAGCAGGGGCACTGGTCGGGCGAGGTATGGAACCGGCGCAAGGACGGCCGCGTCTTCCCGCTGCACGAGATCGTCACCGCGATCCGGGATGCCAACGGGGCGATCGAGTACTACGTCGCCATGTTTCACGACATCTCGCGGCAGAAGGAGCTGGAGGCGGCGCTGGAGCACCAGGCCTTCTACGATCCGCTGACCGATGCGGCCAATCGCGGCCACTTCGAGGCCCTGCTGGAACAGGAGGCCCGGCGCGCCGATCGCTATGCGGACCCCTGCTCGCTGGTGATGCTGGACCTGGACCATTTCAAGCGGATCAACGACACCCATGGTCATGATGTCGGGGACGAGGTGCTCCGGCGCGTGGTCGCCACCACGAGCGATCGGCTGCGCCAGGCCGATGTGCTGGGTCGCTGGGGCGGGGAGGAGTTCATGGTCCTGCTCCCGAGCACGAAGGCCGAGGCGGCCTGTCGCCTGGCGGAGGACCTGCGGCGCCAGGTGGCCGCGCTGGAGTTGCCCCATGTGGGATCGGTGACCATCAGTCTGGGGGTGGCCGAATGCCGCTCGGGCGAGGCGATCAAGGACTGGATCAAGCGCGCGGACGACGCGATGTACCGGGCCAAGCACTCCGGGCGGAATCAGGTGGTGCGACGCGATTGAACGACCATGGACGCCGAGCCGGAGCGG
>JBJHBC010000195.1:0-2708 GCA_050485285.1 Thioalkalivibrio sp. | reverse complement strand
GGGTAGCCGCGATAGACGACCGTGCGGATGTCCGGCACGCCCCGGTGCGAGACCGCGTCGAACACCGAGGAAAAACGCACCCGCTGTTCGATCATGGCGACATCCGGGCGCCCGCCCAGGCTGTACATGCCGGACAGGACGTTGGAGATGTGGTCGTCCAGCTCGCTCAGCTCCATGGCGCGGCCGCCCGCCCGCCGCGGTCGGTCGCCGCGCCAGCCCTCGATGACCAGGATGCCGTCGCCCGCGGCGCCATGCGCTGGCTTGATCACGAAGCCGTCTTCGTAGTCCCGCAGCTGGCGGCGCACGTCGCGGATCTGGCGGTGGGTGCGCACAACCCCGTAGAGATCGGGTACCGACAATCCGGCATCCAGCGCCAGTTGTTTGGTCTGCAGCTTGTCATCGACCCGAGGGTAGAAGCGCCGGGCATTCCAGGCCGCGATGTAGCGGGAGTTGCGAGCGTTCATGCCGACGATGCCCTGTTCCTTCAGGACGCGTGGACGGACGAAGCGCGGCAGCCAGGCGGGCATCAGTCAGGCCTCCGCATCGCGTCCTGAATGCGGCCGAAGCGGAACAGCTCCGTCAGGCGGTAACCGGTGTAGCGCCCGATCAGCAGGGTCACGGCCAGCAGCACCAGCAGCAGTTCCGGGAACACGAACAGCAGGTGCTCCAGCTGGCGGTTGGCCATCAGGCCGTAGGCGGCGGCCGCGACCACCAGGCTTCCGATGCCCTGGGTGATGGCGTCGGCGGGGCCGTGTTCCTCCCATACGACCGACATGCGCTCGATGGTCATGGCGAGGATGACCATGGGGAACAGGGACAGCGCCAGGGCCCGCTCGAAACCCAGCTGGTGCGACAGCACGCTGATCCCGAGCATCAGCATGATGACCACGCTGACCACCGCCGCCAGGCGCGGTACCAGCAACAGTCGGAGGTGCTCGAGATAGAAGCGCACCGCAAGCCCCAGCGACACGATCAGGGTGAACAGGATGATCCCCGCCAGCAGCTGGGTTTCGCGGAAGGACAGCGCGATCAGCACCGGCATGAAGGTGCCGAAGGCCTGGATGCCGATCACGTTGCGCAGGAACACGATGATCATCGCACCCAGGGGCACCATCAGCAGCACGCGGTAGGTGTTCTGCGTACCCAGCGGCAGGTTCAGGGTGGAGAAGTCCAGGATACGGGTGTCCAGGGTGTCGCCGAAGCGCTGGATGGTCGCGAGGGCGTCCTGCACCCCGCGCGAGACGGCGAACCGGACCTCGGCGGCCTCGCCATTGGATACCTCGAGCAGCGGCGCGCTGCCGTGCGACCAGACGACTACGTCCGCGGGATACTCGATCTCGCCGGTCTCCGGGTCGATGGGGACCCAGCGCCGGGTGTTGTGGACCTCCAGCCAGGTCTGCGGCTCGATGTCGCGGCGGCCGTCGACCAGCCGGAGGGCCGTCACCTGGCGCGCGGGGATCCGCGCGGTGGCCAGCAGATCGATCAGGGTCTCGGTGCGGCGGGTGCGGTTGTCGTCGCTCTCGATGAACACCGCCGCGTTGGATGACGGTGCGGCGTTGGCGAGGTCATTGACCAGCACCGAGGCGAAGCTCTGGATATCCGACGACCGCCCGCGGACATCGTCGATCAGGGCCTCGGCGGCGGAGCGGAAGGGCTCGGTCCAGTCGGGTATCGCGACCGGTCCCGGGTATTCAGATTCGGAGCGGTCATTGCCGTCGCGGTAGAGCGTGGCGCGGTAGTACAGCACCTGCTCACCGCGCGGCTGGCGCGTGGTCCACTGGGCCAGCCGGTCCTCCGCTTGCGTGACGGTGTTCAGGCCGTAGCCGCGCGAGACGAAGCCTTCGTCCAGGATGGAGAAATTGGGCAGGCGGTGCGGGATGCGCAGTTCGACGGTGGCCGCGCCGCCGGTGGGCTGGTAGCGCACCCGTGCCTCCACCTGCCAGGTCTCGGCGGTGGCATCCGGCTGCAGGGGCATCCCCAGCGCGCTGACCTTGTAGGCGAAGACCCCGAGTCCGATCGCGCTCAGCAGCACGATCAGGATCGGCAGGTGAAAGCGCTTCACTGCTCATCCGCCGTGCAGTTGGGCGCACGCAGGTGTTCCTCGCCGGAATCGACCAGGATGTGGCCGGCCATGTGGCTGCGGCCGATCAGTGCCTGGTACGTCAGTGCCGTGCGGTCGATCAGGCTGGTGTCGGCGGTCAGGAGTTGATTACCAATGCAGAACTCCATGCGCACCACCGGGCGTTCCTGCGACTCGCCGCTGTGGCGACGGATGCGGACGATCCGTTCGATCGGGCGCTCGAGGGTGATGCGGGCGTCCTCGTCTTCCGGATCGATGATCTCGAAGCGGATCCAGTCCTCGCCGTCCTTTTCGAAGCGCTCCTTGTTCAGTGCGTTCAGCGAGGAGGAGGTCGCACCCGTGTCCATGCGTGCCTCCAGCACGACGTCTTCCTCGACGATCTGTACGTCCTCCACCGTGCCCAGGATGGACATGGACGGGCCCGATTCGTGGGCCGCGGCGGATTGCGCGAGGCACGCGAAGCCGAGCAGCATGGTCGGCAGGATGGAGTGGGTTAAGCTGGAACGGCGGGCGGCTGGAACAGTCACGCAGTCTCCTGAAGGTTACAAAACATCGAAGTCTAGCTGATCATAGTAGTTCGCCCCTGTTAAGGGGTTCACAAACCCGCGGCCGTCTTCGTGCCGGCCGG
>JBJHBC010000194.1:0-2783 GCA_050485285.1 Thioalkalivibrio sp. | reverse complement strand
GCGCAGGCGATGGATGCGACGCTCGACCTCGTGGCGGGCGGACGGCGTCATGTTCACCAGCACCTCGTCCCCGAGATACCCCATCATCCCCTGCATCGGATTCGGCTGGTACACCAGATGCCCGAGCCGGTCGAAGCGCTTGTCCTGCAGTACCAGTGGCAGGTCGGTCTTGCCCAGCTCCAGGCCAAGGGCCTCGTTGAGGGCGTCGTTGTCGTCATCCGTCACCAGCAGGAAACTCGCCAGCCCCTGGTGGGCCTGGCGCGCGGTCCGGTGGTGGGCATGGGTGTGATACCAGTAGGTACCGCCGCGGTTGGTCACCTTGAAGCGGTATTCGTACTGCTCACCGGGGTCGACCGTATGCATCGGATGCCCGTCCACCCGCCCCGGAACATGCAGGCCATGCCAATGGATGATCGTGCCCTCGTCGAGCTGGTTGTCCAGGGTCACGTCCAGTTCGTCGCCCGTGCGCAGCAGCAGGATCGGGTTCTGATAGTCGGCCCCGTTCACCTGCGTGCGGTACCACAGGAACGGCGTCTCGCTGCGGCCCGGCACCGGCATCCATCCCTGTTCGGCCACCAGGGTGAAGGGCGCATCGGGGGCGAGCACCGCAAACGGCCCGTCACTCCCGGGCAGGAACAGCGTGTTGTCGAAACGCGGGGCGGAGACCGCATGGTTGAACAGGGCCCAGCCGCCGAACGTGGTGACCACGGGCAGCGCCGCAGCCAGTCCGAGAAACTGGCGTCGTTTCATGATTGTTCTCCTTTGGGCATGCTGCGGCGCAGCAGAATGGAATTGCCGATCACCGACAGCGAGCTGGCGGTCATCGCGACCACACCGATCATCGGGTGCAGCAGGCCGGCCGCGGCGATGGGGATCGCGGCGGTGTTGTAGCCCCAGGCCCAGAACAGGTTCTGCACGATCTTGCGGAAGGTCAGGCGCGAGAGCCGAACGGCCTCGACCACCTTGGTCAGCTCGCCGCGCACCAGCGTCACGTCGGCGGCCTCGATGGCCACGTCCGCGCCGGCCCCGATCGCGATGCCGACGTTCGCCTGCTGCAGGGCCGGGGCGTCGTTGATGCCGTCGCCCACCATGGCCACGTGGTCGCCGTACTCGGCCTGCAGTTCGCGGATCGCCTCGACCTTGCCCTCCGGCAGCACACCGGCACGAACCTCGTCGATCCCGACCTGCGCGGCCACGGCCTTCGCGGTGCGCTCGTTGTCGCCAGTGACCATCACGCAGCGGATGCCGAGCCCATGCAGCTGTTCAATCGCAGCCTGCGACTCTTCCTTGAGGGTATCGGCGACCGCGACAATGCCGGCCGGTCGATCACCAATGGCCACCAGCATCGCGGTCTTGCCGGCATCCTCGAGCCGCCGCAGCGATTCCAGCAGGCCGGACGGATCCAGGCCCTGCTCCTCCAGCAGCCGCTGGCTGCCGACCAGGACGCGTTCCCCGTCGAGGCGGGCCTCCACCCCGCGCGCGGTGTGCGACTGGAACTGCCCGACCTCGGCGACCGCCAGCTCCCGGTCGCGCGCCCCCCGCACGATGGCCTCGGCCAGCGGGTGCGCGGAGCCGGCTTCCACGGCCGCGGCCGCGCCCAGCACGCGAGCGTCTTCGAAGCCCTCGGCCGCGATCACGTCGGTCAGTGCCGGCTGCCCGCGGGTGATGGTCCCGGTCTTGTCGAGCACGATCACGCGGATGTCCTTCAGCGTCTGGATCGCGGAGCCCGAGCGGATCAGCACCCCGCGCTCGGCCCCCATGCCGGAGCCGACCATCAGCGCCGTCGGCGTGGCCAGCCCCAGCGCACAGGGGCAGGCAATGACCAGCACGGCGATCGCCGCCAGGATCGCCAGCACCAGCGGCGGGCGTTCGGAATCGACCCAGGGCAGGAAGCCCTCGCCCCAGACCAGGATCGGCTGCAGCGCCCCGGAGAACGCCAGCCAGGCCGCGAACGCGGCCAGCGCGATGATCAACACCGCCGGCACGAAGCGCGCGGTGATGCGGTCCGCCAGTTCCTGCACCGGTACGCGCGAGCCCTGCGCCTCGTTCACCAGACGGATCACCTGCGACAGGAAGGTGTCGGCCCCCACACGGGTCGCGCGCACCTTCAGCCGCCCCTGCTGGTTCAGGGTCGCGCCGAGCACGGTGTCACCCTCGCCCTTGTCCACCGGTACCGACTCGCCGGTGGCGATGGATTCGTCCACCGTGCTCTCGCCGGCGACCACCTCGCCATCGGTGGGGATCTTCTCGCCCGGGCGCACGATCATCACCTCGCCCACCTGCAGCGATTTCACCGGCACCTCGACCTCCTCGCCATCACGCTCGACCCGGGCGGTCTTCGCACCCAGATCCAGCAGCTTGCGGATCGCGGAGGAGGCCTCGCCCTTCGCGCGGTACTCCAGGTAACGCCCGAGCATGTGGAAGGCCATGATGGTCGCGGCCATCTCGATGAACGAGGTCATCGGATAGACGAAGCCGATCAGCCCCAGCAGGTAGGGCGGCAGCGAGCCCATGGAGATCAGCACGTCCATGTTCAGGCTGCGGCTTTTCAGCGCGCGCCAGGACGAACGGTGCGTCGCCGCGCCTCCCGCCATGAACACTACCGGGAACGCCAGCACGGCGATGATCAGCAGATAGCCGGGGATCTCCTGCCAGAACATGTGCGGCATCATCAGCACCATGATCGCGATGGTCGGGATCATGGCGATCCACAACCGGCGCCAGGCCTGCTTCAGATAGGCCGCGTCAATCTCGGCGTCGTCCGCCTCGCTGCCGGCCTCCTC
>JBJHBC010000193.1:0-2807 GCA_050485285.1 Thioalkalivibrio sp. | reverse complement strand
GCGACGGCCACGGGCGGAAGGACGACCCGTGGCAGATCCTCCGGCAGGGTCTCGCAGGCCGCCTGCAGGAGACCGAGGCCGATACGGTAGTCAGTCTCCAGCGGGAGGTGCGGGCCGTGTTGCTCGATTGCCGAAAGGGGCAGGAGCGCAACGGCGTCGCGCTCGGCGAGTTCGGCGATTCCGGCGCTTGTGCGGTCCTGCCACCAGGGGAGGTCGTGGGCGCTCATGCGTTTAGCCTTGCCGCCTGGGGGCGTGGCGTCAAGCGACAGGGCGGCGGGCGTAGAGATCGCCCGAACCCAGGCGGTCGCCGTGTGCCTCCAGCCAGGTCAGGATCTCCGCCCCGGACTGCCATTCGGCAAAGCGGTACCGGCGTTGTTCGCCGGGGATCAGGTTGTACTCGTAGGTATCGAGCGCGTCCAGTTGCTGGAGGCAGTCGCGGGTGACGTCCAGCGCACCGGCGACGAATTCGAACGAGAGGGCCGGGACCGCGTGGGTGAGCCCGCGCAGGACCTCTGCCTCCAGGCCTTCGACGTCGATCTTGCAGAAGGCGGGGGTGCCGTACTCTTCGATCAACTGGTCGAGGGTGACCATGGGGACCGTGATCTCGTCGTCCCAGTGCACGTGCTGGAAGCTCCGGTTGTGGTTGCGCAGCGATCGGACCCAGGGGCGCGAAGCCGAGGAGACCGTGGGGTGGCGCCGGCTGATCTGCAACTGGGCGGAGCCGGGGCGCGGCCCGGCGATCTCGCGCCGGATCGCGACGCCCGGCCGGCCGCGCACGGCGCGCCGCAACCAGGGCAGGAGCTGGGGCTGGGGTTCCAGTGCCACGAGCCGGGCGCCCAGGCCGGCAAAGGCCAGGGTGCGGTCGCCGACGTGGGCCCCGATGTCGAAGACCAGGTCGCCGGGCTGGACGAACGGGGCATACATGCGCTGCAGACCTCGCTGGCGGCCGGGACGGCGGTAGATGATCAGCGATCGCAGGACACCCATCGCCTGGTCCAGCCAGGCCATGCGGGAAGGGCTTTGCGGGGATGCATTCATCCAGGCAGGCTAACCGAGCCGGGGCCGCGGGGGAACGCCGGTGGTCCAGCAGAGTCTTCAGAAGGGTTGGTCGTTACGTGCCTGGCGCGAGCGGCCGGGTCGAACGGGCGGGACGAGGAGTGACGCATGAATGCAGGTTTGCGGATGCTGAAACGGCTGGTTTCTTCGGGTTTGCTGGTCGTTTCGCTGGTGAGCGTTGCCCAGGCCGGTGACGACTGTCCCGTCGCTGGCGCCTGGTCGGCGCCGGGCGGCGAGCGGCTGGATACGGCCGAGTTGTACGCCGACCTGGCGACGCGTGACGCGGTCCTGCTGGGCGAGCGCCATGACCGGATGGATCATCATCGCTGGCAATTGGCGACCCTGGCGGCACTGCATGGGTATCGCCCGGACCTGGTGATCGGCCTCGAGATGCTGCCACGTTCCAGACAGCCGGTCCTGGATGCCTGGGTCGCGGGCGAACTGGAGCCGGAGGCCTTCCTGGAGGCGAGTGGCTGGTATACCCACTGGGGCTTCGACCCCGACCTGTACTGGCCCATCCTGCACTTTGCCCGTCTGCATGACGTGCCCCTGCTGGCGCTGAACCTGGAGCGGGAGTCGATCCGGCGGCTGGGCCATGAAGGCTGGGACGCGTTGGACGAGGAGGCACGCGACGGCGTATCCGCCCCGGCCGCGCCCAGCGACGGGTATCGGGCGTACCTGGAATCCGTGCTGGAACGCCACCCGGCCGGGATGGGGCCGGATGCGGAGCGCTTTGTCGCGACCCAGGTGGCCTGGGACCGCATGATGGCGGGCGCCATCTCCGCCCATCTCGAGGCGGGCGGCGAGCGTCCTCCGTTGGTGGCGGCGATCATCGGTTCGGGGCATCTGGAATACGGCTACGGGGTACCCCACCAGCTCGCCGATCTGGGCGTGACCGACACGGCGGTCCTGCTGCCACGCGAGCCCGGGGAATGCGTGGAAACCGAGCCGGACCTGGCGGATGCCGTGTTCGGGGTCCCGCGCGACGATCGATTCGAACTTTCGGGGGCCCTGCTCGGGGTCCACCTGGAGGCCGATGACCAGCCGGGCATTCGCATCCTGCGGGTCCAGCCGGGCTCGGTGGGCGAGGCCGCCGGCTTGCAGGCGGGGGATCGCGTCCTGCGGGCCGGGGACCGGTCCATCCGCGCGGCGAGCGACCTGCAGCGCGTGGTGCGGGCCGTGGCGCCCGGTACCTGGCTGCCTCTGGAGATCGAACGCCAGGGCGAGCAGCTGGAGCGGGTAGCGCGTTTCCCGCGCGGGGACTGAACCATGCGGACCGGCTTGCTTGCGGGCGTTATCGCCGCCCTTGGACTGCTCCTGGCGCCGCTCCCCGGCGCGGCCTCGGTTGCCGGGGTGGTGCTGCAGGTGGAGCTGGATCCCGGCCAGTCGCGGCTGGAGGGCCGCTTCGAGGCGGACCCGGCGCAGGTGGATCCGGCCACGCTGCGGCGCTTCCGGCTCGATCCCGGGATTGCCGTGGACGCCGTCTCGCTGGGCGGGCGACCCCTCGAGTTCGAACGCAGCGGGGATGGCTGGCTGGAACTGGCGCGCGCGCCGGAAGCCGATGCCGGCGCCCTGGTGATTCGCTACGGCGCGCGTCTGCCCGCGCTGGACGATGCACGCCCCGGAAGCGGATTCCTGGCGCCGGAGGGCGGGTATCTGCCGGCGGGGGCGGACTGGTATCCGCGGCGACCCGAGCAGGAGCCGCATGCCGTGCGCATCGAAGTGACCAGCCTCGGCGGCCATCGGGCGGT
>JBJHBC010000192.1:0-2864 GCA_050485285.1 Thioalkalivibrio sp. | reverse complement strand
CTCGGCCTGTAGGAGCCTGCTCGCAGGCGAACGCCCCTGCCCGCATCAATCTCTGGCAGGGCTTCGCCCCAACGGCAGCCCCACGGGGATCATCGGCCTCGGCCGAGACCGCACAAGGCCCGGACATCGTCCGGGCCTTTTTTGTGCCGCCAACCCTTCCCATTGGCGTTCAAACGGCTGTCACGCAGCTGTCACCGTTCTGTCACGAAGCACCCGTAGCATGCACGCCAACTCAAGCCTTCCGCCTGCCGACCCCCAGGGGAATCCCGAATGTCCGGACCTCATGCGATCTCCACCCTTGGCCGCTTCCAGCGCTGGCGCCGCGCCAAGGACACCTCGGCGCGCTACCTGATCGGGTTTTTCGGCGTCGCGGTGGTCGGCGCGCTGACCCTGATGTTCGTCTACCTGTTGAGCGAGACGCTACCCATGTTCCTGGGCGCGGAGCTCGAGGAACAGACCCAGTACAGCGCCCCCGGCGGCGCCGACACCGGGACCGTCCACCTGGCCGTGAACCGGCACCGGGAGATGGCCGTGCGCCTGACCGAGGACCGGCGGGCCATCTTCTTCCGCCCGGAAAGCGGCGAGATCGTGCAGGAACAATCGCTGCCGATCCCCGACGATGCCCGGGTCACCAGCTTCACCGCCGCCGAACCGCGCACCCGACTCGTCGCGATCGGACTGGACAATGGTCAGGTCCTCGCCATCGAGTACGAGTACAACGAACGCTTCACCCCCGAAGGCCGGGCCTACGAGCCCGGCCTGGTCTACCCGCTGGGGGACGAGAGTTCCTCGCTGCTGGACGTCGATGGCGACGGCCAGGCCATCGACGTCGTCGGCATCCAGCGCGGCTCCAGCGGCGTCCGCGTCGCCGCGGCCACAGCCGATGGCCGCCTGCGCCTGGTGAACTTCGAGGAACGCACCTCGATGATGACCGGCGAGGTCGAAGTTCGCCGCTCCGCCCACGAGCTGCCGTCCCTGCCGGATGGCGCCACCCCGTCGCGCATCCTGCTGGACATCACCGGGCGCAACATGCTGGTGGGTGACAATCAGGGCCGACTCCACTACTACGACATCTCCAACCCCCGCAATGCCCAGCGTATCGATACCCGTCGCGTGGTCGAGGGCGAGGACGCCGAGGTCACCTCGCTGGAGTATCTGCTGGGTACGGTCTCGGTGATGGTTGGCGGGTCGGACGGCTCCGTGACGCAGTACATGCTGGTGCGCGACGACGACAACGTGAACCGGATTACCCGGGTACGCGAGTTTCCCCGTCACGCGGCTGCCGTGACCAATACCCAACCGGAATATATCCGCAAGGGCTTCGCCACCGCGGACGCCAGTGGCGCCCTGGCCATCCACTACCCCACCTCGCAGCGCACGCTGGTCCAGTATCAGGTCGGCACCACGCCCCTGCATCGGGTCTACAT
The DNA here is from genome assembly GCA_050485285.1 of Thioalkalivibrio sp. Lineage (GTDB taxonomy): Bacteria > Pseudomonadota > Gammaproteobacteria > Ectothiorhodospirales > Ectothiorhodospiraceae > Thioalkalivibrio. Next base: position 1,437 of record JBJHBC010000192.1, on the reverse strand, counting down.
GGACCCGCGCAACCGGCTCCTGGTCGCGATCGACACCGACGAGACCTGGACCCTGCACCGCCTGTCGAACCCGCACCCGGAGGTCTCGCTCCACGTGCTGTGGCAGAAGGTCTGGTACGAGGGCCGCTCCAGTGGTGACTACGTCTGGCAGTCGTCTTCCGCGACCGACGAGTTCGAGCCCAAGTTCTCGCTGGTACCGCTGACCCTGGGCACGGTCAAGGCCGCGTTCTACGCCATGCTGTTCGCCACCCCGCTGGCGATCATGGGGGCGATCTACAGCGCCTACTTCATGTCCAGCCGCATGCGCAGCCTGACCAAACCCAGCATCGAGCTGATGGAGGCCCTGCCGACCGTCATCCTCGGCTTCCTCGCCGGGCTCTGGCTGGCCCCCTACATCGAGTCCAACCTGCCGGCAGTCGCCAGCATTCTGGTCCTGATGCCGGTGATGATGCTGGTCGTCGCCTTCGTCTGGACCCGACTGCTGCCGGACGGCGTACGCCGCGTGATCCCGGCCGGCTGGGAGGCCGCGGTGCTGATCCCGGTGGTGATCCTGGTGGGCTGGTTCTCCGCCTCGATGAGCCCCCTGATCGAGGTCTGGCTGTTCAACGGCGACGCGCGCCAGTGGCTGACCGACGCCGGCTACACCTACGACCAGCGCAACGCCCTGGTGATCGGTATCGCGATGGGCTTCGCGGTGATCCCGACCATCTACTCGATCTCCGAGGACGCGGTCTTCAACGTGCCCAAGCACCTCACCCAGGGCTCGCTGGCGCTGGGCGCGACACCCTGGCAGACCGTGGTGCGCGTGGTGCTGCTGACCGCCAGCCCGGGGATCTTCTCCGCGGTGATGATCGGCTTCGGCCGCGCCGTGGGCGAGACCATGATCGTGCTGATGGCCACCGGCAACTCGCCGGTCGTGAACTTCAACATCTTCGAGGGCATGCGCACGCTCTCCGCGAACATCGCGGTGGAGATGCCCGAGACCGCGGTGGGCGGCACGCACTACCGCATCCTGTTCCTCGCCGCCCTGGTGCTGTTCGCGCTGACCTTCTTCGTGAACACGGTCGCCGAGATCGTGCGCCAGCGCCTGCGCAACAAGTACAGCTCCCTCTAACCCGCATCGACGACAGGCTCCGATCCAATGAAACAATGGTTCAAGACGGGTACCCCCTGGATCTGGCTCAACGCGGGCGCCGTGGCGGTGTCGCTGACGATGGTCTTCGGGCTGATCCTGATGATCGCGGTCAACGGCCTGTCGTTCTTCTGGCCCTCGGACATCATCGAGTTCGAGTACCAGACCTCCGAACAGAGCGAGCCCGTCCGGGTGATGGGCGAGCTGTCACGCTCCGAGACCATGACCGCCCAGGCCATGCGCGAGACCGGTTTCGATGTCCCGGAAGGCCAGGAGATCGTGGTCCGCCACCTGATCAAGCGCGG
>JBJHBC010000191.1:0-2930 GCA_050485285.1 Thioalkalivibrio sp. | reverse complement strand
TCGGCTTCCGTGATGTCCTCGGCGATCCGGTAGTGCCCGGCGATGGACAGCAGCTCGGCATCCAGACGCCGGCAGAAGATACGCGCCGTCACCAGGCCGCGCACCCCGGCCAGCGCACGCCCTCTTAACGGCCCCAGCACATGGATGTGCCCGTCGGCCAGCAGTTCGGCCCCCGGCGACACCGCGCCGGTGACGATCAGGTCGCCGCCACGGGCATAGATCTGCTGCCCGGAGCGCACCGGCTGATCGACGATACGGGTCGCGCTGTGGACGGCCGCGACCTCGGCCGGCGCGCTCTTCTCCTGCGCCTCGGCGGCCCGCTCGGGCGCCGGGGTCTCGTCCTCCAGCGACACCTCGCCGGTGGGCGCACCGCCGCGCCCGCCCAGTTGCAGCACCGGCAGCACATCGAACAGTTCGGCATAGCTCTGCAGCCGCTCGGCGGCCTCGCCCGCCTGCAGCCCGATCAGCTTGAAGCCCTCGGCGCGCACGCGCTCGATCGTCGCCTGCAGATCCGACTCGGGGCTCTCGGCCACCGCCTCCAGATCGAGCACGATCGGCATGTCGCGCATCAGCTCCGGGGCCTGCTCGCGCCGCGCCGCCAGCACCTCGCCCAGGGTCTTTGGATCGGTCTGGTACACGCGCAGCACGGAGACCAGCATCATGCGCCCTTTCAGTTCAATGGCCTGGACGGAACTCGGGGTCGCACTCATCGGATCGATCGACTCGCTCGCGGTTGGCTGCATCAATGAAGGCTGCGCCCGGCGGCGAAACCACCCGGCGGGACGTGCGCTTTATAGCGCGGAGGGGGAAAGCACGGCAAGGGATCCGGGCCGGTTGCCACCCGCGGTTCAGGGGCGTGGCGGGCCCGGGATCAGCGTGTTGGTGCGCCGCACGTAGTCCGCGTACCCGGGGCGCGATTCGTGCAGGCGTCGTTCCAGCAACGTGACGCCGGACACACGCAGGATCAGCAGGATCATGAGCACCGCCGACGGGACGGCCCACCAGCCCCCGGCGGCCAGGGCCAGCAGGCCGAACCCGACCCAGACCACGATCTCGCCGAAGTAGTTGGGATGGCGGCTGTAGCGCCAAAGCCCGCGATCCATTACCTGCCCGCGGTTACCCGGGTCGCGGCGGAAGCGCGCCATCTGGGCGTCGGCCACCGCCTCGAACCACAACCCGACGGCCCAGGCCAGAAGCCCGGCGACAGCCAGCGGCCACCACAGGCCATCGGCCTGTATCACCGCCAGCATCGGCAGGCCGATCACGGCCACCAGCCCCCCCTGCAGCCAGAAGATGGTCACCAGGCTGCGGGCGGCGAAGGCCGTTTCGCTGCGACCGGCGCGCATGTCGGTGTAGCGCCCGTCCTCGCCATGGCCCCAGTTGCGCCAGGTAATGAAGGCGGACAGGCGCACACCCCACAACAGCACCGGGACCACGATCCACAGCCCCTGCGGCGGCCAGCCGGACAGCCCCCACCACACCAGCGTGACCAGCACGAAGCCCAGCCCCCAGTAACGATCCACCAGGCTGGCGTCGCGGCGGGCGACACTCGCCGCCCAGACCCCCGTCATCAGGAGCAGCGCCGCGGCCAGCCCGGCGAGGAACAGCATCCAGCCCGCCACAGCTCAGGCCTCGGGTCGCGTGAACAGGACGTGCGACACGAACCACTCGTTGCCGCCGCGATAATCGAACAATTCGGCACAGGCCATGTAGAACATGCGCCAGCGCTGGAACCACAGCGCCGCGTCCTGCTTCCCGTAGGTCTGCTCGAACAGCGGCATCAGCTCGTTCCGCGCGGCGTCCTGACGGCTCAGCCAGGCGTTCAGGGTGCGCGCGTAGTGCTGGCCGTTCACCCGCCACTGGCGGACCACCCGCAGGTCATCCTGGAAGTGCCGCGCCAGGTCGTCCGCCGGCATCAGCCCGTCACGGAAGAAGTACTGCCCCATCCAGTCGTGGGCGCCCTCGCTCTCGAAGAAGTAGGCGAACTCGCGATGGGCGAAGACATGCATGAAGAACTGACCGCCCGGTCGCAGCCAGGTCGAAATGCGGCGCAGCAGCTCCGGCCAGTTGCGCATGTGCTCGAACATCTCCACCGAGACCACCCGGTCGAACCCCGTCTGCTCCGGGGCAAAGTCATTCATGTCGGCGGTCACGATCGTCAGGTTGTCCAGTCCGCGTGCATCCCGACGCGCCTCGATGGAGGCCCGCTGGGTCGCGGAATTGGACACCGACACAATGCGGGACTGCGGATACTGCTCCGCCATCCACAGGGACAGCGACCCCCAGCCACAACCCAGCTCCAGCACCTGCTGACCGTTCTCCAGACCGGCCCGCTCGCAGGTCAGTTGCAGCATGCCCGCCTCGGCCGCACGCAGGTCATTCACACCGTCGGGCCACCAGGCACAGGAATATTTCAGCCACGGCCCCAGACAGCGCTCGAAATACTCGGTGGGCACCTCGTAGTGCTGCTCGTTCGCCACCTCGGTCGACAACGCCACGGGCGCCTTGCGCATCGCCTCGATCAGCGCATAGCGCCGTTCCATCGCCTCCTCGGCCGGCGCACCGCTTTCGCGCAAGCGTTCGGCCAGCAGGCGACGAATGCCCGCGCGCACAAACGTATCCGGCAGTCGTCCCTGCTCCGCCCACTCGATCATCTGCTGCATGAATGAAGGTCCCCCGCGTCGATGCAAGGTTGACCCGGGTATCCGCGGGCGGTTCCCCGCCCGACGCGCACCAAGGCGGCACGGACGGTCACACCCGCGGCCGCAGGGGTGCTAGATTGTGGCCTGGACCAGCTGCCTAGGGAAACACTGATTGATGTACACACTCGCGTTGGCACCCCAGGTTTTCCGAGACAAGGCACGTCGCGCAGCGGGTAGTGGTTCTACCCGCAAGCGGCGCAACGCAGGATCGGGGAACCTGGGGTGCCA
>JBJHBC010000190.1:0-2961 GCA_050485285.1 Thioalkalivibrio sp. | reverse complement strand
GCTGCGCCTGGAGGATGCTCTCGAGGTCGCGGGCATTCACGTGGCCGGTGAAGCGGGTGAGCATCTCGTCTTCGTGGTTCACGATGACCACGAAGGGCAGGCCGCGCCCGCCGTAGCGCCGGAACAGGTCGGCGCGTTCGTCCAGGTCCACCAGCACGGGGATGTAGTGCTCGTCGATGGCATCCACGACCGAGGGGTTCTCCAGGGATTCGTCCTGGAAGTCGCGGCACCAGGTGCACCACTGGCCGTGGAAGTAGAAGAAGATCGGGCGTTCGCGCGCCTCCGACTCGGCGAACCGTTCGCTGTCCCAGCTTTGCCACTGGATGCTGGAGTCGGCCGGATAGTCCTCCGCGGCCGCAGGCATGGCGAGCGCCAGCAGAACCAGGCCAACGAGTGCGGCGCGCGCCGATCCCGCACGACGGCGGAGGGGCAGTGACGAGGCGAGGATCGGCGAGAAATGGCGCATGGCAAGGGCCAGATACGGCTGTATTCAGGGTTATAGACCATATGGAGGAGGGCACGTTCAGGCCCGGAGCGGGTGATACGATAGGCCGGGTCCGGCATGGGCGAATCCTCGCAACAAGGGAGAGTGCATGAACGTCGAACGCGCCGGGCGCCGCGCCCTGCATCATGTGGAGGTGGCGGTGCTGGTGGTCATTGCCGTGGCCACCGTGATCGCCATCCTGCAGGAGATCGCCAGCATGATCTCGGCAATGTGGGTGGGGCTGGCCGACCTGCTGTTGCTGTTCATCTTTCTCGAGGTGCTGGCGATGGTCGGGATCTACCTGCGCTCCGGGCGCCTGCCGGTTCGCCTGCCGATCTATATTGCGATCGTCGCGCTGGCGCGCTACGTGATCATCGACATGAAGGACATGGACGTGTGGGAACTCATCGCGGTTACCTCGGGCATCCTGATCCTTGCCGGTGCCGTGCTGGTGTTGCGCTATGGCCATATCCGGTTTCCGTATGACGACGAGGGCCGGATCACCCCAGGCATCGAGAATGATCCCGCGAAGGAACAGAATGCGCCGAGGGGACGCTACGGGTCCGATCAATGACTGGTGGCGGAGTGAACAGGCGGGTGATCGTGCTGCTCCCCGGCCTGTGGGCGGCACCGGCGGCCACCGCGGATGAGCCATCGCGCCCGGTGCGGCGTCTGGCTCGCTGGCTGGGGCGCGCGCGGGTTTCCGGCGATTCCGGTGCGGCGCCGGGCTGGGAGGCGGTGCTGGCCGAAACGCTGGGATATCGGCCGCAGGGCGAGGGCGCACGGACCTGGCTGGCCCAGCCGGTCCAGCTGACGCCCGGGATGAAGGACCTGGTGGCCTCGGCGGTGGAGCCCGTGGCGGACGCCGAGCGCGAGGCGCTGTGGGCGGCCGCGCAGCCGGAACTGGAGGCGGCGGGCGCTACCCTGGGTCTGGGCGAAGACGGCCTGTGGGAGCTGCAGCTGGACGCCGAGGGCGAGGCCTCCGGCCCGCCGCCGTCCGTCGGGCTCGGTCGATCCATGGTGGCCCACTCGCTGCAGGGCGATGTCGCGCGGCGTCTCCAGGTCCTGGCGACGGGCTTGCAGATGGCGTGGTTCCAGCACCCCGTCAACCTGGAACGCGAGCGCGAGGGACGGGGCGCGGTGCATGGGCTTTGGCTGTGGACGCCGGGCTTTGTTGGCGGCGCCAGCGACGTGGGCCGGGTCTGTGGCGGCGGGACGATCGGCCGCTGGCTGGCACGGGGTGCCGGTATCGACTGGTGTCCGGATCCGGGCTGCACGCCCGCGGAATCCGGCGATACGGTGGTCGTGGTCGACGCGCTGGGGGCACCGCCGACCCTCGAACGACGCCTGGAGCTGCTGGAATCGGTCGCCGATGATGTGGTCGCGCCCGGGGTGCGGGGCGTGTTGCGCGGGGAACTGCGTGCGCTGGAGTTCGTGGACCCGCAGTCGGGCCACCCGGCACTGCGGCTCGACCGCCGCCAGGCGCTGGCCTTCTGGCGCCGCCCAAGGCGGCCCTGAAGCCGCGTGCCAGTGTTATACTGCGCGGCTTTTCTCGCCACCTGATGGAACGTGCCGTGCGCGCCACGGCACCCGACGGAAACTGCCATGGAACTGAACGCGCTGTACTCCCGGATCGATGACCTGAAGGGCCGCCTGGACGCCCTTAGGGGGTATCTTTGACTACCCGGCCAAGGAAGAACGGCTGGAAGAAGTCCAGCGGGAGCTGGAGCAAAACCCCGATATCTGGAATGACCCGGAGCAGGCCCAGGCCCTGAACAAGGAGCGGGCCCAGCTCGAGGGTGTGGTCATCAACATCCGCGAGATCGGCACTCAGCTGGACGAGAGCCGGGACCTGCTGGAAATGGCCGAGGCGGATGACGACGAGGAGACGGCGGCGTCGGTCGAGACCGATGTCGACGCCCTGACCGCGCGTGTGGAGGGGCTCGAATTCCGCCGCATGTTCTCCGGCGACATGGACGAGGCCAGCGCCTACCTCGACATCCAGGCCGGATCCGGCGGCACCGAGGCCCAGGACTGGGCGAACATGCTGCTGCGTATGTACCTGCGCTGGGCCGAGCACAAGGGCTTCAAGGCGGAGGTCACCGAACTCTCCGAGGGCGAGACCGCTGGCATCAAGAGTGCCACCGTGCACATTCAGGGCGAGTACGCCTTCGGCTGGCTGCGCACCGAGACCGGCGTGCACCGTCTGGTGCGCAAGTCGCCATTCGATTCCGGCAACCGCCGGCATACCTCGTTCGCCTCCGTGTTCGCTTCCCCGGAGATCGACGAGAACTTCGAGATCGAGATCAACCCGGCCGACCTGCGGGTGGATACCTATCGGTCCTCCGGTGCCGGCGGGCAGCACGTGAACACGACCGATTCCGCGGTCCGCATCACGCACGTCCCGACCGGGGTGGTCACCGCCTGTCAGGCGGGGCGTTCGCAGCACAAGAACCGCGAGATGGCGATGAATCAGT
>JBJHBC010000189.1:0-3023 GCA_050485285.1 Thioalkalivibrio sp. | reverse complement strand
CGCAGGCCGAGCGTGCCCAGGTGTCGGCAGACCCAGCCCCCATCCATTGGCACAAAGGTCAGAACCGCCGTTGTCTTGACCTTGACCCCCCGTTGTCGTCGCGCCGAGCGGAGAGGGTTTTCGCGGGGCGATTCTAAATAGAAACGGGGGCGCTGGATGTCTGAGCGGAGCCGAAGGCGTAGCGAGTTCAGCGCCGCCCGCGAAAACCCTCGGAGCGAGGGAAACCCCGGCCCGCACAGCGGGCCGGGGTCGCGGCAGTCGGGCGTGTTTCTTGGGTACTTCTTTGCACGAGCAAAGAAGTACCTCGCGGCGCGCTGGCGAGTCAGCGCCTGGCAGGATGCGGACCGGAGCCACCGTAAACACCAGAGGACGAACCAGGCCCAGCCACAACAAGGCAGGCGGCCAGCCGAAGCCCCCAAAGGCTGCAGAGGGCTACTCCGCCGCCTTCAGGGCCTGCACGCGGTCGAGGCTCTGCAGGCGCCGCCAGGCGAGGAAGGCGGTCAAACTGGCCGCGACCAGAATGCCGAGGGCGGCGAAGCCGTAGGCCTGCGGCGTGATCACCAGCGGCACACGCATCAGATCCATCGCGAAGGCCTGGTTCAGCAACCAGGCGAACCCGGTTCCGGTGAGCCAGGCAACCGGGATCGCCGCCAGCGTCAGCACGGCGATCTCGCCCAGCAGGATCCAGCTGACCTGGCCGCGCGAGTAGCCGAGCACCTCCAGCGTGGCCAGGTCGCGGGCACGTTCGGCATAGGTGATGCGCGCGTTGTTGTAGGTCACGGCGAAGGCAATGGATATGGCCAGCGCCACGAACACCAACGCGAACACGATAATGGTCTCGCCGATGTACTCGCGGATGTTGCGCTCGGCCTCCGCGATCAGACCGACGCTGGCGACCCGCGGGCGATCGGACAGGCTGCGAAACAACGCCTCCTCCTGCGCCCGGTCGGTCAGCAGCCAGGCCCCGGAGACGGCCGGCCCCTCGCCGATCAGGCGGTTCAGCGCCGGGCGGTACATATAGGCGCCGACGCCGATCGGCTCCTCCACCACCCCGGCCAGCGGCACCGTGACGGTGCGGCGGCGGCCCTCCAGGATCTCCACCTCCACCGGGTCGCCCACACGCAGCCCGAGCTGTTCGGCCAGGTAGTCGGTCAGCAGGATGCCCTCCTCCGGCAGTCCGCCGCGCCCGCCGCCCATCGGCAGTTGCCGCAGGCGCGGCTCGGCATCCAGCCCCAGCAGGCGCACACGCTCCTCCCGATTTATGCCCACCAGCCGCACCGGCACCGCCCGGAAGGTCTCCACCGCCAGCACGCCCGGCTCGTGGCGCAGCTCCCCGGCCGCGCGCGCCGGCACCGGATCGGTGAACTGCAGGTCGATGTCCATCTGCAGGACCTGCCCGTACTGCGTGTCCAGCATCTGGCTCACCGCGTTCAGCTGATAGGCGCCCATCAGCAGCAGCCCGCCGGACAAACCAATACCGATCACCGACAGCACGGACTTGAGCCGGTGGCGCGCGAGGTTGCGCAGGATGATCCGGGTCGGCTGGTCGAACGCGCCCCAGGCCGCCGAGCGCTCCAGCCAGCCGCGGTGGAAGCGCTCCGGGGCCGGCGGGCGCATGGCCTCGGCCGGTTGCATGCGCACCGCCTGCCACACCGCGCGGAAGGTGCCGAGCATCGCCGCGCCCATGGCCACGCCGACCGCCAGCACCATCACCCAGCCCTGCAGGCGAAAGCTCATCTCGGGGAAACGGAAGTATTCGGCGTAGATCCCGGCCAGGCCCTGCGCGGCCCATGCCCCGAACACGAGCCCCAGCGCGCAGCCCACCAGCACGATGCCGCCGGTCAGCAGGGCATAGTGCCCGGCGATCGCGCCATTGCCGTACCCGAAGGCCTTGAGTACGGCGATCGGCTCGCGCTGGGAGCGGATGATGCGGCCGACGACGACGTTCAGCAGAAAGGCCGCAACGGCCAGGAAGATGGTGGGCAGGATCGCCGCCTGCGCCCGCAGCTGGGTCAGCTCCTCGGACAGAAAGCGGTGCGAGAACTGGTCTTCGCGGCCATAGGCCCCCATGCCGCCGTAACGCGCCAGCTCCCGGTCCATCGCCTCGATCACGGGGGCCGGGTCCGCACCCGCCTCCAGGCTTACGGCCACCGAGTTGAATGCCCCCTCCATCCCGTACGCGGCGGCCAGCGCGCGGCGGTTCATCCACAGGATGCCGTAGCGTTCGTAGTCCGGCAACAGGTCGGTGGGGCTGATCTGATAGACAAACTCCGGCGACAGCGCGATGCCGCTGATCTGCAGATCGGTCAGGCGCCCGTCGATGATCGCGCGCAGGGAATCGCCGGCCCGCAGCTCGTGGGCCTCCGCGAAGGCCTCGCTGACGACCACCTCGCGCTCGCGCCCGGCCTCCGGCAGCCGCCCCTCGCGCAGGTAGAGCCGGTTCAGCAGCGGCTCGCCCCCATCGGGGATGGAGAGCACGGTGCCCCGGATCGGGTCGTCAAAATCGGCGACCTCCAGACGCACCGGGGCCCGCACCCGGGTCTCGATCTGGTTGATCCCGGGCGTATCGCGAAAACGCTCCACCGCGCTCTCCGGCGCGCGCGTGATCTCCGCGAACACGTCGGCGAACTGATATTCGGAGTAGAAGCGTTCCTTGGTGATGGTCAGGGCGTCGAGGCTGGTGACGGCGATCACCAGCGTCATCACGCCGCTAGCGATGACCAGCGCGATCGCGGCCGCCTGCCCCTTCAGGTGGCCAAGGTCACGCAGGATCTTGCGGTTCAGGGCGCGCACGAGACCGAGCCGGTGCCGCTACCAGTGCAACGAGGCGGGAGACTGCCGGCTGGCATTCTCGTGGATCTCGCTCACGCGCCCGTCGCTCAGGTGGATCACGCGATCGGCCATCTCGCCGATCACCGCGTTGTGGGTGATGATCGCCACGGTCGTGTCCAGGCGCTCGTTGATGTGCTGCAGTACCTCCAGCACGCGGATGCCGGTCTTCGAGTCCAGCGCGCCGGTCGGCT
>JBJHBC010000188.1:1787-3079 GCA_050485285.1 Thioalkalivibrio sp. | reverse complement strand
CTGGCGTTGCAGGATGCGGCGCGTCACCTCGAGCTGGCGCGCACCCAGTTGCCGGACGATTTCGAATCCCTGCGCCTGTACAAGTTCGACCCGTCGCAGGACCCGATCTGGGAGGCGGGCTTCTCCTCCACCGTGCGTTCCGAGACCGCGGTGCGTGACTGGGTGGAGCACGCGCTGGCCCCGCAGTTGATCGCGATCCACGGGATTTCCTCGGTGGAGGCCTCCGGCGGCCAGCAGCGCGAGCTGGAGGTGATCCTCGACCAGGAACGGGTGCGCGGCTACGGCCTGTCGCTGGCGGCGATCAGCGAGACGCTGGCGGACGAGAACCGCGAGGTGGCCGGTGGCTGGGTGACCTCCGACACCTTTGACGTGATGGCCAAGACCGAGGGCCTGTTCACCTCCGAGGACGATGTGCGCAACGTGCTGATCCCGCTGCCGGGGCCGCAGTCCGCGCATGTGCGCCTGGGCGAGCTGGCCGAGGTGCGCGACGGCCACCGCGAGCAGCGCCTGTTCATCCGCCTGGATGGCACGCCGGCCGCGCGCGTATCGGTATTCAAGCTGCCGGAGGCGAACACCGTCGAGTCGGTGGATGCCGTGCGCGGGACGCTCGAGCGGCTGGAGCGCTCCGGGTTTATCCCCGAGGACATCCAGTGGGAGGTGGTCAGCGACTCGGCCCCGTTCATCCGCGGGGCGGTCAGCTCGGTGGGCACCGCCGCGATCCTGGGCGGCGTGCTGGCGATGCTGGCGGTGTTCCTGTTCCTCGGCAGTCTGCGCAAGAGCTTCATCATCGGGCTGTCGATCCCGATCGCACTGATGGCGACCTTCGCGATGATGGGGCTGGGCGGACTGACCCTGAACATCATCAGCCTGGGCGGGCTCGCGCTGGGCGTGGGGCTGCTGCTCGACAACGCGATCGTGATGCTGGAGAACATCGTCCGCCATCGCGACAAGCTCGGGAAAACGCCGGAGCAGGCTGCCCACGACGGGGCGGGCGAGGTCGTCTCGGCGGTCACCGCCGGGACCCTGACCAACCTCGCGGCAGTCCTCCCGTTCCTGCTGATAACGGGGATCGGGGCGCTGATCTTCCGCGAGCTGATCCTGACGCTGTCGTTCGCGATCATCGCCACACTGGCCGCGGCGATTACGCTGGTGCCGATGCTGGCGGCCCTGCTCGCGCGCATCCGCTGGGAAAGTGGCCTGGACCGGACCCGGCTGCTGCGCGGCTTCGACCGTGGGGTGCAGGGCCTGCGGAGGCGCTACCGGCGTCTGCTGCCGAAGGTGCTGCGGGCGCG
>JBJHBC010000188.1:0-1687 GCA_050485285.1 Thioalkalivibrio sp. | reverse complement strand
GAGGGCGTCGAGGTCGGGCGCGAGGACCAGAGCCCGATTCTGCGTGTGCACGTGGATCGCGAGCGCGCGGCCGCACTGGGACTGGCCGTGGGGAAGGTCGGGCAGGCCATCCGCGACGCGGTGGATGGTGCCGTGCCAACCCGGTACGTACATGACGATCGTGAATACGACCTGCGTGTGCGTCTGCCGCGCGAGGATGTACAGGACACGGCCACACTGGGAAGGATGATCCTGTTCCGTGATAACGGCGATCCCGTACGGCTGGCCGACGTGGCCGAGTTCGAGATTGGCGAGGGGCCGGCCCATATCGAGCGCGAGAACCAGAGCCGGGTGGTGCGGGTGAACGGCGACATCAATACCGAGATCAGCGACGTCGGTTCGGTGATGGCCGAGGTCGAACAGCGTCTGGCCGAGGTGGAGGTACCCGAGCACTACAGCCTGCTGATCGGGGGCGAGTGGGAAACCATCCAGGAGACCCGGCGCGAGATGGCCACGGTGGTGGCGCTCGCGATCTTCCTGGTGCTGGTGGTGCTGGCGGTTCAATACGAGCGCCTGGCCAATCCGCTGGTGATCGTGGCGGCAGCCCCGCTGTCGCTGATTGGCGTGGTCGCGATCCTGTGGGCCACGAATACGCCGGTCTCCGCGCCGGTGATGATCGGGGCGATCCTGCTGATCGGGGTGGTGGTCAACAACGCGATCCTGCTCGTCGAGTACATCGAACAGGGTCGGCGGCTGCGTGATTTGAGTCCGGCACGGGCGGTAGTGGAGGCCGGCGCGCTGCGCCTGCGTCCGATCCTGATGACCACCCTGACCACGGTGCTCGGCATGCTGCCGCTGGCGATTGGTCTGGGCGAGGGTGCGGAGATCATGCGCCCGCTGGCGCTGACCGTGGTCGGCGGCCTGATCGCCGGGATGATCCTGACGCTGCTGGTGGTGCCCTGCCTGTACCTGGTGGTGAACCGCGCCGCGGAGCACCTGAAGCGCCGCCTGACCGGGCTCGATCAAGACCCGGGAGGCGTCCGGTGAGGCCCGCCAGCCGGGTGGTGACGGGGCGTCGAAGCGCTAGAAGCGGTAGCCCAGGCCGAACATGAAGCGCTGTGCGTCGGGGTCGAACTGCAGGGTTTCGCCCTCGATCCGGTAGTCTTCGCTTGAGTAGAAGGTATAGGAGTATTCCGCGCGCATGAATATGCGGCTGTCCAGTTGATACTCGACCCCGAGGCCGATGCGCGCGCCGTTGAGATCGTCATTGAAACGAATCGATTCTCCCTCCTCGATGTCCGTCAGGCGGTAGTCGAGCCGCGAGCGCTGGTAGCCTGCCAGCCCGTAAAGAAGCACGCGATCATCCACCGTGGTCCCGAGTCGGCCGGTGATGCCGTAGCTGTACTTGCTTTCCACTCCCAGTTCGCTGTCTTCCAGACGCACCGTCAGATCGGCGTCCTCGGTCTTGGCGTCGAATTCGATGCCCAGATACAGACCGTTGTCCAGGACCGCGCCCCATCCGGTCATCACGCCCCCACTGAATCCGGAGGCGCTCAGCCCGGAGATGCTTTCATCGCCATCCTCGCGGTAATCGATGTCGTACCCCGCCCAGCCAAGCTGGCCGCCGATGTACGAGCCGTGGAAGTTGCTGGCTTGCGCGGGGCCGGCCAGGGCCAGGAGTGCGCAGGCGCCGGTCAGGGCGGTAACG
>JBJHBC010000187.1:0-3124 GCA_050485285.1 Thioalkalivibrio sp. | reverse complement strand
GCCGGGTTCCCGCCGGAGCGCCTGGACCTTCACGTGGGCGATGCCCTGGACATGCGGCTGGCCGATCTCGGCCCCCTGCCCGAACGCGGCTGGCGCGTGGTCGGCAACCTGCCCTACAACATCTCCACCCCCCTGATGTTCCACCTGCTGGATCAGGTCGGCGCGATCCGCGACATGCACTTCCTGCTGCAGCGCGAGGTCGTGGAGCGCATGACCGCCGCGCCCGGAAGCAAGCGCTACGGGCGCCTGACCGTGATGCTGGCCGCCCGCGCCTCGGCGACGGCCCTGTTCACCGTGCCCCCCGGGGCCTTTCATCCGCCGCCCAAAGTCTACTCCAGCGTGGTGCGCATCACGCCCCTGGCCGAGCCCCGGGTCGCACCGGCGCTGTACCCGACCTTCGCGCGGGTGGTGAACCAGGCCTTCTCCAGCCGCCGCAAGACGCTGCGCCGCGGGCTCTCCGGCCTGGCGACGATCGAGGATCTGGCCGCCGCCGGGCTGGACCCCGGGCAACGGCCGGAGAACATCGACATCAGCGGATTCGAGGCCCTGGCCCGGCAGATCCACGCAGGCGCGCACTGAGCCACCGGTCCCCACGATCCGCTACCATGATCCCATGGACCTGATCGTTGCCGATGTCGGCGGAACCAACACCCGCGTCGCGCGCGCCCGCCGCGAGGCGGATGGCTGGTCCCTGCACGAGGCGCAACGCTACCCCAGCCGCGAGCATCCGGACCTCGCCAGCATCCTCGAGCACTGGCGCCGCGAACACGCCACGGTGGATGCGTTCGCCGCCGCCGGGCTCGCGGTGGCCGGCCCGGTCCATCAAGGCCGGGCACGCGTGACCAACCTGGACTGGCCCGTCCTGGAGGCCGCCAGCCTCGGCGAACGCCTGGGTATGCCGGTCACGCTACTCAACGACTTCGCCGCCATCGGCGCGAGCCTCGACGCGCTGCAACCCGGCGACTGCGAGACGCTCCAGCACGCGACACCCGATCCGGCGGGCCTGCGCCTGGTCGCGGGGGCCGGTACCGGGCTGGGCACCTGTCTGGTGGGCCCACCCGACCGACCCGCCATCTATCCCGGCGAGGGCGGACACGCGCGCTTCTCGCCCGCCGGGCCCGAAGAGGCCGCGCTGGGCGACTTCGTTACCCGCGAACTGGGTTACTGCACGCGCGAACACCTGCTGAGCGGGCGCGGGATTGCTCGCATCGGCCAGTTCGAGCTCGACCGCCAAGCGGATCCCGAGCTGACCGAGGCCCTTTCCGCGCGGGACCCGGCGGCCGCCATCGGCGAACTGGCCCGGGCGGGCCACCCGGCCGCCGAGAATGTGATCGACCGCTTCGTCGGGCTGTATGCCGGGCAGCTGGCCGACATGGCCCTGACCGCGCTGCCTACCGGTGGCATCTATCTGGCCGGCGGGATCGCGCCCCGCTGGGTCGACGCCTTCCGTGGCCCGCGCTTTCGCTGCGCCTTCCGGAATCGCCCACCGATGACCCACTTGCTTGAGCAATTGCCCGTGGCCCTTATCATGCACCCCGAACCGGGCCTGCTGGGCGCCGCCGTCTGCGCCAGTCGGTCCGCGACCCCCTGATGCCGGGTCTCCCGCTCAAACCTGGAGCCACAACCGCATGAACCCGCCCCAAGAGCACGACGCCGAAGCCCATACCATCGAGATCGAGGTCTCCACCGCCTACGTGGAGGACCAGTCCGAACCGGATGACGACCGCTACGTGTTCGCCTATCACGTGGTCATTCGCAACGCCGGCGCGCTGACCGTGCAACTGCTCAACCGCCACTGGATCATCCGCGACGGCCGCGACCAGACCCAGGAGGTCCGCGGCGAGGGGGTGGTCGGCGAACAGCCGAGCATCGCGCCCGGCGACAGCTTCGAATACACCAGCGGCACGGTCATCGAGACCCCGGTCGGCACCATGGAGGGCTCCTACGGCATGCGCGACGAACGCGGCAACACCTTCGACGCCCCGATCCCGCCGTTCACCCTCTCCGTCCCGCGCACCCTGCACTAGGCCGGACGGACACGATGGCACTGTACGCCGTTGGCGATCTCCAGGGCTGCCTGGACCCGCTGGATCGACTCCTGGAGCAGGTACGATTCGACCCGGCGGAGGATCACCTGTGGCTGGTCGGCGACCTCGTCAACCGCGGCCCGGACTCGCTGGGCTGCCTGCGCCGAGTCATGGACCTGGGCGATGCCGCCACGACGGTCCTCGGCAACCACGACCTCCACCTGCTCGCCACCGCACAGGGTGTCCGCACGCCCGGCGGCAAGGACACCCTGCGCCCGGTGCTGGATGCCCCGGATGCCGCGGACCTGCTCGACTGGCTGGCCCAGCGCCCGTTGCTGCACCGCGACACCGCCAGCGGCTGGACCCTGGTGCATGCCGGACTCCCGCCCGCCTGGGACCCGGACAAGGCCGCAGGCGAGACCCGGCGCGTGGAGGCCGAGCTGCGCGACCCGGCACGACGCCACGCGCTGTTCGAGGTCATGTACGGCGACGAACCCCGCCACTGGAGTCCCGATCTCGACGGATACGAGCGCCTGCGCTACACCATCAATGCCTGTACCCGCATGCGCTATCTCACCGCGGACGGCGGCCTGGAGTTCGCCGGCAACGGCCCGCCCGAAGAGGCGCCCTCTGATCTCCGGCCCTGGTTCCGGATGCCGGAACGAGCCTCCGCCGGGCACCCGATCGTGTTCGGACACTGGGCCGCGCTGGGACACCGGGTGGGAGCCGACTGGCTGGCGCTGGACAGTGGCTGTGTCTGGGGCAACTGTATGACGCTTGCCCGCCTCGATCACACCGACGGCGACCCGGCACGCGTCACCACCTGGCAGACGCCCTGCCCCGCCTG
Organism: Thioalkalivibrio sp.; assembly: GCA_050485285.1. Classification (GTDB taxonomy): domain Bacteria; phylum Pseudomonadota; class Gammaproteobacteria; order Ectothiorhodospirales; family Ectothiorhodospiraceae; genus Thioalkalivibrio. The sequence goes on along the minus strand of JBJHBC010000187.1, from coordinate 250 downwards.
ACCCACCCGCTACCGCACACCGCCTTCCAGGCACTCGACGCTGTCATCCAGCCGCCTGCCTAGTTGTGGCGGGTCCTGGTTCTGCATCCGGTGTTTACGGTGCCTTTGGTCCGCATACTGCCCGGCGCTGACTCGCCAGCGCGCCGCGAGGTACTTCTTTGCTCGTGCAAAGAAGTACCCAAGAAACACGCCCGACTGCCGCGACCCCGGCCCGCTGCGCGGGCCGGGGTTTCCCTCGCTCCGAGGCTTT
>JBJHBC010000186.1:0-3459 GCA_050485285.1 Thioalkalivibrio sp. | reverse complement strand
TCAGGCGTCGGAGGGATACCGTAGCAGTTCGGCGAGGGTGAAGAAGCGGTCGCCGCGCAGGTAGCCGGCCTGGATGTCGGCGATCAGGGCGCCGGGACGGCCCTGATCGTCGTGCTCGGCCACCCACGCGGTCGGGACCGTATCCAGGATGTGGGTACAGGCCAGGCGCCCGTCTTCCAGGTGGCTGGCGCGGACCTCGCCGGTGCGGCGGTTGCGGAAGGCCGGGAGCCAGCCGGCGGTGAAGCCGGCGTCGAGCCAGGCGGGGTTCTCGGTGCGGGCCGGTTCGGGTGCCGGCATGAGGTCGAGGCTGAGCATCGCGAGGTCTCCGGGGATTTAATCCGGGTATCGGCGCGGGCGCGGCAAACTTGAGCGTGATTGGCCCGGCGTGGAGACGGGAACCGGAACGATTCGACATAATCAGGCAGCCGGTTGGTGGGGCCCGGAGTTGCGCCCGAGGTGGCGGGCGCGGACCATGCCTGAAAGAACAACAAGCGAGGGGGAGTCGTGGCCGTCACTGTAATGCTGTGGGTGCTGGGGATCGTGGTCGCAATCGTGGTGCTGGACCTGGCACGGCGGCCCTTGCGGCGCCTGCTGGTGGGGCTGACGGGCGGCGTGACGCGCCTGACGTGTGCCCTGCGGCGGCAGGTGCTGCATCTGCGCGACGCGACCCAGCGCTGGCATCACGCCCACCTCGCACGGCTGGAGGCGGAACGCATTCATGTGGCGGTCCATGCCCTGGAGCGACGCTACGCCCGCCTGGTGGGCCACGATCTGGCCGAGATCCCCGATCTGCGCCAGCAGGTTCACGAGACCCTGCGCCAGCTGGAGGATGCCTATGCCCGTGACGAGGGGCGTCTTTCCGCCGAGCCCGGCTGGGTTAGCCGTCTGGAGGCCCTCGCGAGCACGCCGGTGGGCGACAGCCCGCAGAGTCAGCGCCTGGCGCAGGACATGCAGGAAACCGTGTTGCGGATCGCGCGGCTCGGCATGGAGGAGCACCGACAGATGGCGCGTGGCCTGCTGTCGGCGCGGCGACGCCTGGAAGCCCCGTTGCACGAACTGACCGGGCGCCTGGAGCAGGTGCACCGGCGCCTGGCCGACCTGCAACGCCAGGGCGAGCGCCTGGATAACGGTCTGGCGAACTGCGAGAACCGGGACCATCCGGCGCACCGGCACCTGCCCGCGTATGCCCAGGCCGGCAGTCAGTGGCTGCTGGGCGCGGCCGGGCTGGTGCTGACCGCGGTGGCCGTGGTGGTGTACCAGCGGCTGTTCGATCCGGCCCTGGGGGCGCAGTTTCCGGCCTCGCTGGAGGCCGGCGGGGTGGCCTTCCCGGATCTGGTGGTGGCGACCCTGCTGGGGGCCGCGGCGGTCTCCGGCTGGCTGCTGGCCGAGGCCCGCGGCGTGTCCCGTCTGCTGCCGCAGGCGATGATGGATGGTGGTGAGGGCGTGCGCCGGGCGTTGGTGGTGGTGGCAGGCGTTGCGCTGGCCGTGCTTGCGCTGATCTCCGCGCTGGGCGGCTTTCATCTGGAGTGGGTGGCGTACCGTCAGGAGTTGATGGATACCCTGCTGGCCGGGGGCGAGGCGCTACCGCCGACCCTGAACCTGTTCGAGCAGTCGGTGGGTGCCGTTCTGGGCCTTCTGGTACCCCTGATCGTTGCGCTGGCGCCGATCTGGCTGGTGGGGGTGCTGCAGGCGACCCGCGTCATGCTGGGCGGCCTGCTGACCCTCGTCCTGGCGGTGCTGGCGGGGGTCCTGTACCTACTGGCGGTCGCGGCGGCGCAGGTGCGGCGTCTGCTGCCGGTGGCATTTGATCTGATCACATTTCCCTCGCGGGCCGTGCGCGAGCGGTTTGTCTAAGGAAACATTAATCCGTGTTTCCCTGGGGCCCAGCGGCCGGAATGTGAACTCGATCAACCCCCGGTACGGCTTTGCGTGCGCGGCTTTCTGCCCCCTGTAGAATGCGGCGCCGGAGATCACGGCGATTCAAGAGATGGCAGCAGAGATGACAATGAAAGGGTGGTCGATGCGCTCGATGGCGCTGATCCTGGGGAGCGTGATGCTGGTGGCCTGGAGCGGGGCGGCCGCGCAGCAGACCCGCTATGTCAGTGAGGAACTCGAGGTCGGCGTGCGGGGCGGTCCCTCGAACCAGAACCGCATTGTCAGTGCGGTGCGCGCCGGGCAGCCGCTCACAGTGATGGAGGACTCCGGCGATGGCTGGAGCCGGGTGCGGCTGCCCAGTGGCAACGAGGCGTGGATCCTGACCCGCTACCTGCAGGACGAGCCGCACTCCCGCGAGCGCCTGGCCGAGGTCGAGGCCGAGCTGGCCGAGATCCGTTCCGGTGCGGATGATCAGGAGGGCCGGATCGCGGAGTTGCTGGACCGGCGCAACGAACTGACGACCGAGCGTGATGAACTCCAGGCCCGGATCGCGGACATGGAGTCGGAACTGGAAGAACTGCGGGATATCGCGGAGCGGCCGCAGGAGATTCAACGCGAGAACCGCCGGCTGGAGCAGGAACTGATCGAGTCCCGTGATTCGGCCGACGAGTATCGGCGTCAGGTCGAGGTGATGCAGGCCGACAGCCAGCGCAAGTGGTTCATGACCGGGGCCCTGGTCACGGTGGGTTCGGTAATCCTGGGCATTATTCTGACGCGCATCCCCACGCGTCGGCGGCGCAGCGATTGGGTCTGACGCGACAGCGTGTTTCCCGGAAGGGTCCGCGCGAGGAACATCGCGTTCCTTGCGCGGTCCCAACCAAGTCAGTAGGCTTCCGCGACCGTTCGAGACGGGCATGCACCTCGAGACGGGCATGCACCGGTCGGTGCCGGCCGGTCTCGGGTGCGACGGAACGATTTGTACGCGTGGCCGCTGGCCGCGTCCTTGGCCCGGAACCAAAAGGACTGAGCTGGCCGGATGCTCTACGCAATTCTTTCAACGTTCCTGCTGGCGGCGGCCGCCCCCGCGGTGCACCGCCTGACCGGCCGTGCCAGCGGCTGGGTGCTGGGTCTGCTGCCGGCGGCGTTGTTCATCTATTTCCTGAGCTTTCTGCCGGCGGTCTCCAGTGGCGAGTCCATCGTGCTGGCCTGGCCGTGGCTGCCGGGGCTGGATATCCAGCTCTCGTTCCTGGTGGACGGGCTGTCGCTGCTGTTCGCGCTGCTGATCTCGGGCATCGGCTTCTTCATCGTCACCTATGCCGGGCGCTACCTCGAGGGCGATCGCGACCTCGGGCGTTTCTACGTGATCATCCTCGCCTTCATGGGCTCCATGCTGGGGCTGGTGCTGGCGGACAATCTGGTCGCGATGTTCGTGTTCTGGGAACTGACCAGCATCACGTCCTACCTGCTGATCGGTTACAACCACGAGAACGCGGACGCCCGGAAATACGCCCTGCAGGGCCTGTTCGTTACCGTGGGCGGCGGCCTGGCGCTGCTGGCCGGGATCATCATGCTGGCGATGGCCGG
>JBJHBC010000185.1:0-3507 GCA_050485285.1 Thioalkalivibrio sp. | reverse complement strand
CTTCGTGTCTTCGTGCCCTTCGTGGTGAACACATAGCGAGCGCAGGCGGCTAGCGGGCGGCAGGGTGGGACTCGAGCCAGAGGTCGAGCATCATCAGGATCCAGACGAAATCGCCGTAATAGGCCGCGTGCCCTTCGCGGTGCAGGCGGATCAGTTCGTCGACGAAGTCGTCCCGCAGGAAGTCGCGGCCCTTCAGACGCAGCAGACTGTCGTAGGCGAGTTCCTGTAATGGGGTGTGCTCCTGCATCCAGACGCCGAACGGCAGGCCGAAGCCGTGTTTCTTCTTGTCGATGATGGCGTCGGGCAGGAAGCCGGTGAACGCCTCCTTGTAAAAGTGGCGCAGCCGGCCGTTTTTCAGCTTGAGGTCCGACGGCACGCGACAGGAGAACTCCACCAGGTCGTCGTCCAGCATCGGGAAGGCGACGTCCACCCCGGCCAGCTGGCACATTTCCGCGACCTTGCGCAGGTCGTTGTCGGCCAGGGTCTGCTGCCAGTCCAGATACATCATGCGGTTGAGGGACGACGCCGATTCCGGCTCCGAGTAGATCCGCCGCATGAGCTCCCAGGGGGCGTCGGTGTCCACCGCCGCGAGGAACTCCGGCTCGAACATCGCCTCCGGCGCCAGGCGGTGCAGGTAGTTGTAGGTTTGCAGTCGGTCCGGCAGCGGGATGCGGGCCTGTTCCACGTAGCTGCGGGCCTTGCCGGCCAGCGGCAGGCCGCGCGGCAGGCGGGTGAACAGCGGATCCAGCAGGTGGTGGCGTAGCGGCGCGGGGATCCGGCCCCAGTGTTCGAATACCCCTTGCTTGGCATAGCGCGCATTCCCGGCGAAGAGCTCGTCGCCGCCATCACCAGCCAGTAGCCGGGTGATGCCGGCGTCGGCCGCCATGCGCGCGCAGAAATAGGCCGGCAGCGCCGAGGAGTTGCCGAAGGGCTCGTCGTAGTTCCGGGCGATCCGGGGCACGGCGTCGACGACGTCCTCCGGCGTCACGTAGTACTCGTGGGCCTCGGTGCCGAAGTGCTGTGCGGCGATGCGCGCATACTCCATCTCGTCATAACCGGGCGCATGGAAGCCGATGCTGAAGGTGTCCGCCCCGGGACGTTTGCCGGCGAGCATCCCGGCGACCGTGGAACTGTCCAGGCCGCCGCTCAGGAAGGCGCCGGGGTGTGGCGTGTCCGCCCGGCGGTCCACTGCCGCTTGCACGTGTTCGCGCAGGGCCTTTTCCAGGGCCTCGGGCGTGGCGTTGCGGTCTTCCTCGAAGTGCGGGCTCCAGTAGCGGGTCACTTCGGCCCGGTCGCCATTGTGGGACAGGCAGTGGGCGGCCGGTAGTTTCTCCAGCCCGGCGAACAGGCTGACCGGAGCCGGAAGCATGTGGAAGAAGCAGTAGTGGTAGAGGCCCTCGCGGGTCACCTCGGTGGCGACCGCCGGGTGGGCAGCCACACACCCGGCACTGGTGCCAAACGCCACGCCGCCATTCAGCCGTGCAAAGTGGAGCGGCGTCTGGCCCAGGCGATCGGTGCCGGCCACCAGACGGCCCCGTCCGGCATCCACGATGACCAGCGCATAGTCGCCGCTTATCTGGTCGAAGAGACCGGTGCCGTGTTGTCGCCAGGCCTCCAGCAGGGACTGCGCGGGGTCGCGTTCGCGCGCGCATTCCGCGAGCGAGGGGTTGCGCCACTGCGGATGGCCGGTGATCGCGGCGATGACGTCCCCCTCCTGCGCGGTCCAGCCGCCCCGTACAAGGCAGCCACCCAGACGGTTCGTGCACCGGGATTCAGGCGACCCGGGGAGCCCCGTGAGGGCCGCTCCCTGGGCCTCGAGGGCGTCGCCCGGGGATGCGGCATTGACCGCGAACCATCCACAAAGTCCCGCCATCCGTCCGCCTGTTGCCTGGTCGGTCCAGGGAAACGCTGGTTGATGTACGCACCCGGGCGTGGGCCCGGCAATCCGTGCCGTATGGTCACCATTCTACGTCCGGGGTCGGGCGTTCGAAGGCGTGCCGGGTGCAGGGGGTTAACGAGCCGATCACGCGGGGCCCGCGGCTTGTCAGCGACGATCTGGACAGCCTGTGCAGATACGGTAACCTGCCGGGTAACCCGCATCTCCGGCCGGGCACGGATACCCGCCTTCAGGAACCTTCATATGTCGACCCTCGATCACACCCGGAATCTGCTGGACAGTGCCCTGAGCCTGAACGGACGCGCTCAGCAGTTCGACCGCAACACCACGCTGCTGGGCGGCGTCCCCGAACTGGACTCCATGGCGGTGGTCTCGCTGATCACCGCGATCGAGAGCCACTTCGACATCGTGATCGATGACGACGACGTCAGCGCCGAGACCTTCGAGACGGTCGGCACCCTCGCCGATTTCATCGACGCCAAGCTCGACTAGGTCGGTCATGGAAGCCGGGTTCCTGGAGGGCAAGGCCGGGCCGGTGTTCCATGTGCTGCATCGACCGGACGGCCCTTCCGTCCGTGGCCGTGTGCTGTTTTTCCCGCCGTTCGCCGAGGAACTCAACAAGTCCCGCCGCATGGTGAACCTGCAGGCCCGCCGCATGGCGCAGGCCGGGTATGCTGTGCTGATCCCGGATCTCTACGGATGCGGCGACAGTGGCGGTGACTTCGGCGATGCCGACTGGGACCTGTGGCTGGACGACCTCGCCCGCTGCAGCGACCACCTTGAGGCCTGCTGCCCGGCCCCCTTTCTGGTCTGGGGGTTGCGTGCTGGCTGTCTGCTGGCGGGCGATTTCCTGGCCGCACGTGCGCAACCGGCCGCCGCCGCGATCTACTGGTCGCCCGTCACGAATGGCGAACAACACCTGACCCAGTTCCTGCGTCTGCGCATGGCCGCCGGGATGATGGAAGGGCAGAAGGAAGGAACGGCTCAGTTGCGGGCCCGGCTGGATGCGGGCGAGCCGCTGGAGATCGCCGGGTACACCCTGGCGCCCGGCCTCGCTGCCCGTCTGGCGGCGGCCCGTCTGCAGCGACCGCAGGCGGACGCGGTCGAGTGGTTCGAGGTGGCCGCGCAGGACACCGCAGCGCTACCGCCGGCGAGTGAACGCCTGATCGAGCGCTGGCGGGAGGAGAGGGCGACAGTGACCGCAACGGTCGTGGGTGGTGACGCCTTCTGGTCCACCCAGGACATCCTCGAGGTGCCGCAATTGCTGGAGGCGACCACGCAGCGCCTGGAGGCCCTGGCATGACCGAGCGCGCCGTCGTCTTCCGGGTGGGGGGGGAGGAACTGCTGGGTATCCTGCACCCCGGCGCGGAGGGCGCCCGGCGTGGTGTGCTGATTGCCGTGGGCGGGCCGCAGTACCGCGTGGGCAGCCACCGCCAGTTCCTGCTCCTGGCCCGCCTCCTGGCGGCGCAGGGTATCCCGGTGTTCCGCTTCGACTTTCGCGGCATGGGGGACTCTTCCGGTCGTCAGCGGACGTTCAAGGAGGTCCATGACGACATGCGGGCGGCGATGGATACCTTTTCGGCCGAGGCGCCGGAGATGCGCGAGGTCGT
>JBJHBC010000184.1:0-3569 GCA_050485285.1 Thioalkalivibrio sp. | reverse complement strand
CCTAGTTTTAGAGAATGGGGCGGGGTTATGAACCCCTGCCGTCCAAACCTGTCATTGAATCGATTTTCAGCATCCGGGAGTACCGCATGAGCATGGATAACAAGAAGGCCTCCGATCTGTCGGCCGAAGAACTGTACGCCCTCGCGCGCCAGCGGGAAAAGGAAGAGGCCGAGCGCAAGGAGGTCGAACGCCGCGAGAAGCGCGAGAAGCTGATGGAGAAGCGCAAGGAGATGCTGGCGCGCCATCGCAAGGAGCTCAACGAGCTGGAGCGCCAGATCCGCGAACTGGGCGGGCGTGTGGGCCGTACCGCTGGCAGTGGCGGGGGGCGTCGCGGGCGTCGGGCCGGTGGCGAGTCGATCAGCCAGAAGCTGTGCGAGATTGTCGCGAAAAAGCCGGAGATGGGTATCAAGGAGATCAAGGCCGAGGCCGAGAAGATCGGTCTGGATACCAAGAATATCAGCCAGACCCTGGCCTACCTGAAGCGCCAGGGCCGGCTGACCTCGCCGCGCCGCGGGATCTACAAGGCGGCCTGACCGCCCTGCGGATCCGCCCGTTCGATGCTCACGGGCGAATCTGCAACCCTTCCTCCGTACGCGTCAGTTCGCCATCGCCCGCAAACCAGCGGGCGATGGTCTTTCCGGCGATCTCGTGGCGCCAGCCGCTGCCGAGGCGGCCGGTTGTGCCGTCCCCCTTCAGCAGCTCGATGACATCCTTGCGCTGGGCGATCGCGGCGGCGGTGATCTGGTTCCGCCGCGCGCATTCGCGCAGCAGGGCCATGCCAATGTCGGCCAGGACCTCCTCGGCCTCGGTGAGCTTCGCCTTCTCCGGGAGCTGTGGCCATTCCTCGCGCGGCAGGGCCTGGCCTTCTCGGATCGCCTCCAGCAGTTCTTCCTGACGCGGTGGCTTCATGCCGTCGGGGAAGCCGCGCAGCTGGTGCAGGGCGTCGGTGTCCTCTGGGGTGCGTCGGGCAATGTCGATCAGGATATCGTCGGCCAGGATCCAGCGTCGCGGGCGGTCGCTCGCCTGTGCCGCGCGTTCGCGCCAGGCGGCCACGGCCTTGAGCACGCCGCGCTCGCGCGGCTTGAGCCGCTTGACGCCGGAGACGCGCTGCCAGGCCCCTTCGGGGTCCGGCTCGTACAGGGCCGGGTTGCTCAGCGCCTCCATCTCCGGGCGCAGCCAGTGCATGCGGTCATGGCTCTCCAGTTCGTGCAGCAGGCGCATGAACACCGTGGCCAGAAAGCGCACGTCGTCCGCGGCGTAGCGGATCTGCTGCTCGCTCAGGGGGCGACGGGACCAGTCGGTGCGGGTCTGGCTCTTGTCGAGGTCGCGGTCGAGGATTGCCTTGACCAGGTTGGCGTACCCGATCTGCTCCCCGTAGCCGAGCATGCTGGCGGCGATCTGGGTATCGAATACCGGGGCGGGGACGCGCCCGAGCTCGCGATACAGCACCTCGAGATCCTGCGATGCCGAATGGAAGACCTTGGTCACGCCGGCATCGAACAGCAGGGGCTCAAGCAGGCCCATATCCAGCCGCAGCGGGTCGACGCAGGCGATCTGGTCCAGGGTCGCCAGCTGGATCAGACACAGGCGCGGGTAGTAGGTCTTCTCGCGCATGAACTCGGTGTCCAGCGCGATCCAGTCGGTCCCGGCGATGGTGTCCAGGAAGCCCTGCAGGGCCTCCGGGGTTTCGATCAGGCCGTGATCATGCATCGTGCGACTTCTGACTGGCCTCGAAGGCCGCCTTCTGCTCGGGGCTGGCCTCTTTCTGGTAGCGTTCCTTCCACTCGCTGTAGGGCATGCCGTAGACGATCTTGCGCGCCCCTTCGTAGTCGATCGACTCGCCGCGTTCCTCGGCGGCGGCCACGTACCATTTGGACAGGCAGTTGCGGCAGAAGCCGGCCAGGTTCATCAGGTCGATGTTCTGCACATCCTTGCGCTCGTCCAGATGCTGCAGCAGGCGGCGGAATACCGCGGCCTCGATCTCGGTTTGCTTGTTCGTGTCCATGGCAGGGCTCCTTGTTTCGGGTTGGCGGGGCACAGTATGCGTGACCGTTCCCGCTGCTTCGAGCCGGGCGCGGGTATGTGCACGAATCGGCGTCTCCCTCAGGTCAGGTGCAGGAGCCAGCGCCGGCGCACGTCGCGCAGCAGGAAAAAGATCAGCGGCCAGAGCAGGGCGCTGGTGATGACCGGGGCCCAGTACGTAATCCGGTCCGGTGGAAAACCGGTAATCCCCTGAGGCCACAGGGCCAGCAGCTTGTACAGGGCGATCAGGATCGCGACCACGATCATCTGCTGCCAGACCGGGTATACCCGCAGGCGCGGATGGATCTGCAGCACGATGTAGATGATCACCGCCAGGGCGATGGCGTTCTGCCCCAGCAGTTGCCCCATCAGGGTATCCAGCAGCAAGCCGGCAACAAAGGCGGTCAGGATGCCCACGCGGGTCGGAAAGGCCATGGCCCAGTAGATCAGGACCAGTGCCAGCCACTCCGGCCGCGCGGGCCGCAGGGTCTCGGGGATTGGCACGATGGCCAGGGCCAGGGCCGCCAGCAGGGTCAGCGCCACCGGCCAGGGAATGCCGATGGCGCGGGTCATGGCGTTGCCGGCGCGTTGTCGTCCGGCTCGGGTTCCGGCGTGAATGCGCCCGGCCTTGCCTCCGCATCCTCATCCAGTTCAAGGGGGGCGATGCCCGGCATGATGCCCTCGGTCCACAGCAGCAGGACCTCGCGGGAACGGTCCAGCGCCGCCAGCGGCTCGGCCTGGATGCTCAGAAAGGGCTGGCCCTGCGGGCGCTCGACGGAAGTGACCCGGGCGACCGGATAGTCGGCCGGGAAGCGGCCGCCCAGCCCGGAGGTCAGCAACAGATCGCCGGGCTCCACGTCTTCCTGCAGCGGGACGTGGCGCATCTCCAGGCGTTGCGGATTGCCAGTGCCGACGACCAGCCCGCGCAGGCCGGTGCGCGCGCTGAGCACCGGCAGGGCATGACTGGGATCGGAGATGAGCAGGGCCACGGAACTGGTCAGGCGGGTGGACAGGACCTGACCGATCACGCCGTCGGCATTGATGACCGGCTGACCGGCATAGACGTCGTCGGTGCGCCCCTTGTTGAGCACGATCTGCTGGCGGAAGGGGTCCAGGTCCACGGCCAGCAGTTTGGCGATCTCGACGCGTTCCTCGGCCTGCTGCGCGGTATTGAGCAGGGCGCGCAGGCGGTCGTTCTCCTGCTGCAGGGCCTCGAAGCGCAGCTGGCGGGCGCGCAGTTCCGCGTTCTCGCTGCGCAGGATGCGGTTCTCGGTGATCAGGTCTTCGCGGCGGGTGAACGACTCGAACATCCGGCTGACCGCGCGGACCGGTGCGTCCACCGCGACCTGCAGCGGGTAGGTCACGGTGGCCAGGGTGCTGCGGACAAACTGCAGTTCATTGACGCGGTGGTCCAGCGCCATCAGCGCCAGGCCCAGCAGGATGACCGCGAGCAGGCGCAGAGTGGGCGAGACACCCAGTCTGAACAGCGGCTTGCTGATGGCGTGACCTCCGGTTGCGGATCGCGTCGACGAGGCAGGGTTGCGGGG
>JBJHBC010000183.1:0-3571 GCA_050485285.1 Thioalkalivibrio sp. | reverse complement strand
GCCGCCTTCGGTGCCGACCCCGGCTCGCTGGGGCCGGTGGACAGCCCGATCCCGGTGCTGGCCGATCAGGCCATGCTGGGCATGGCGGACTTCGTGGTCGGCGCCAACGAGGACGGCTACCACCTGACCGGCGTGAACTGGGGCCGCGACCTGCCGCAGCCGGAGACCGCCGACCTGCGCAACATCACCGAGGGCGAGCCGGCCCCGGACGGCTCCGGGGCGATCGAGATCCGCCGCGGCATCGAGGTCGGCCATATCTTCCAGCTCGGCGACAAGTACAGCCAGGCCCTGGGCGCCCGCGTACTGGACGAGGACGGCCGCGAACAGGTGGTGACGATGGGCTGCTACGGCATCGGGGTCTCGCGCGTGGTCGCCGCCGCGATCGAGCAGAACTCCGACGAACGCGGCATCTGCTGGCCCAGCGCCATCGCGCCTTTCGATATCGCCCTGTGCCCGATCGGCGCGAAGAAATCCCAGCGCGTGCGCGAGGCGGCCGAGAAACTGCACGACGACCTCGAGGCCGCCGGCTTCCAGGTCCTGCTGGACGACCGCGAACAGCGCCCCGGCGTGATGTTCGCCGACATGGAGCTGATCGGCATCCCGCACCGCCTGGTCATCGGCGAACGCGGCCTGGACGCCGGCGAGCTCGAATACCAGGCGCGCACCGCCAGCGAGGCCGAACACCTCCCGCTGGACAACCTGCTCGACGCCCTGCGCCAACGCTTCGGACTATGACCCGAGCAACCCGGAAGCCCCTGATGTCAAAAGGAGATTCAAACTTGACCCCCAACAACAGCCATGTGCTAATCTCTAGCGAGTGAGTCGGGTACGCTGCCTCTCGCGGTGTGCGAAGTCGTTACTTCCCCGGCTCCCTTCATTTTTCCAAGGCTACCTCCGGGTAGCCTTTTCTGTATCCAGGGAAGGATCAGGTCATGCATCTTCTTTATCTCGATGAATCCGGGAGCGTTACCAACAAGAACGACAAGTACTTTGTTCTTGCAGGCATTAGTGTGTTCGAGCGCCAGGCCCATTACATCGAACAGGATCTCAACTCGATTGCCGCCCGCTTCAATCCCGACACACCCTACGAGATCGAACTCCACGGTTCCCCGATGCGCAGCGGGAAGAACAACTGGCGCCGTTTCCCCAAGGAGATGCGTCACGCCGCCCTGATCGACGCCCTTCGGGTCATACCCGGACGGACCTCCCGGGGTGTCCGGCTATTCGGGGGAGTGGTGAAAAAATCCGCCATTCCGGACGAAGACCCGGTAGAACATCTGTTTGAACAGCTTTGCAACCGTTTCGACCTGTTCCTGCGGCGGTTGTACACAAAGCATGACGACGCACAACGCGGACTCATCCTGCTGGACAAGTCATCCACGGAAACACGGATTCAGACTCTCGCGCGTGATTTCAAGCACACAGGGCATACTTGGGGACGCACTCGGAACTATGCAGAGGTACCTGTATTTCTGGACTCTCAGGCCTCGCGCCTGATTCAGCTTGCCGATCTGGTCGCCCATGCCATTTACCGCCACCATGAACACCAGGACAGCGAGTTATTCCGAGAAATCGCGGGGTGCTTCGACCAGGAAGGGCCCACGGAACATGGCTACTATGTGCGTTGCTGAACCTCGGGTTAGTCGTGCAGCACCGCCCACACGGCAGCGTTCAATCTCTCATCCTAACTAGGTTCGAAGTCTCGTCATTGACAGCATAAGTTTCACATTTGAGATGGGGATCGTGTTCGGCCTGCTGGGGCTGACGATCCTGCTGTTCGTGACGGAGGTGATCCGGATCGACCTGGCGGCGCTGAGCGTGCTGTTCCTGCTGGGGATGGTGGCGCTGGTACCGGGGGTCGCCCCGATCGTCGAGGGCGAGGCGCTGTTCTCCGGCTTCGCCTCGAATGCGGTGATCGCGATCATCGCCGTGATGATCATCGGCACCGGGCTGGACCGCTCCGGGGTCATGAACCGCCTGGCCGACCTGATCCTGCGCTTTGGCGGGCATACCGAGCGCCGGGTGATGGCCACCACCTCCGGCGCGGTGGGCATTATCACCAGCTTCATGCAGAACATCGGGGCGGCCGCGCTGTTCATGCCCGTGATCAACCGCATCGGGGCCGCGGCGCGCATCCCGCGCTCGCGTCTGCTGATGCCGATGGGCTTCGCCGCGATCGTCGGCGGCACCCTCACCCTGGTCGCCTCCAGCCCGCTGATCCTGCTGAACGACCTGCTGCCGGAACATGTCGACGGTTTCGGGCTGTTTGACGTAACACCGATCGGGCTGGCCCTGCTGGCCATGCTGATCCTGTATTTCGCCCTGTTCGGGAAATGGGTCCTGCCCGCCCGCGATCCACAGGGCGAGGACCCGGACGAGAGCCGCGTGCAGACCACCTCGGCCTGGTTCCGTGATGTGTACGGCATGGACTTCGGGGTACGCGAGGCGCGCCTCGGCGAGGACAGCTCGCTGACCGGACTCAGCGTCGGTGACTTCGAAGCGGCCTTCGGCGTGCATGTCGTCGGCGTCACCACGGCCGACGAGACCCGCATCGAGCCGAACCGGGACGTGGAGCTGGAACGCGGCGCGCATCTGGCGATCCTCGGCCCGGTGACCACGATCGAGACGACCTGCGAACAGACCGGCCTGATGCTGAAGGACGAGCTGGACGTGTTCGCGCGCGCCCTGTCCGCCCGCCATGGCGGCATCGCCGAGGTCATCATCCCGCCCGGCTCCGACCTGATCGGGCAGACCGTTCGCGACAAGGGCATGCGCCGCACCTACGGCATCTCGGTCCTGCGCATCCAGCGCGGCGACGACCTGATCATCGACAAAGTCCCGGATACCCCGCTGAAGGCCGGTGACACCCTGGTCGTGCACACTCCGTGGGAGAACCTCCAGGCACTGGAGGACGACCGCGACTTCGTCGTGGTCACCAGTCACTATCCGCGGCGCAAGCAAGAGGCGTCGAAGACCCACCGGCCGCTGGCGGCGCTCGGCTCGCTCGCGCTGGGGCTGGGGCTGGTGCTGTTCACTGACCTGCCGCTGGCGCTCGCCCTGCTGGGCGGTGCGCTGGGGATGATCTTCACCGGCGTCATCAGCATGGACGAGGCCTATCGCGGCATCAGCTGGAAGACGGTGTTCCTGCTGGCCTCGCTGATCCCGCTGGGTCTGGCAGTGGAGAACTCCGGGGCTGGCGAGTGGATCGCGACCAATGGCATGCAACAGCTACAGGGCATGCCAGTATGGGTGCTGCAGGTCGCGGTCTTCCTGCTGACCACCTTCTTCACGCTGGTGATGTCCAACGTCGGGGCCACCGTGCTGCTGGTGCCATTGGCGGTCAGCTTTGCGAGCGTCGCCCAGAGCATGGGCATCGACGCCGATCCGCGGGTATTCGCGCTCATCGTCGCGATCGCGGCCTCCAACTCCTTCATCCTGCCCACCCACCAGGTCAATGCCCTGATCATGGACCCGGGCGGCTACCGTGTGGCCGACTACCTGCGCGCCGGGGCCGGCGTGACGCTGCTGTTCATGGTCATCTCGCTGATCGTCATCAACCTGCTCTTCTGAG
>JBJHBC010000182.1:0-3588 GCA_050485285.1 Thioalkalivibrio sp. | reverse complement strand
CGATCGCAGCGGGATTTGCGGTCGTCCTGCTGTTGATGATGGTGATGGTCATGATCGGCCTCGAGCGCATCGGTCAGGTACACGATCGCCTGGACGTGATCGTCCACGAGCACAACGTCAAGACCGAACTCCTCAACAACATGCGCACGGCCGCGCGCGAACGCTCGGTCACCCTGCTGCGCCTGTCGATCACCGACGACCCCTTCGATCTCGACGCGGGGATCATGGAGTTCCGCGCCCACGCCTCGGACTTCATGGTCAACCGCAACCAGCTCGAGGCCATGCCCCTCACGGCACGCGAACAGGCCCTGCTGACCGAAGGCCGCGAGCTGACATCGAGCGCGGTCGAGGTCCAGGAACGTGTACTCGACAAGATCCTGGATGAGGATCTGGAGGCCGCCACAAGCTGGCTGCTCGAACAGGCGATCCCGATGCAGAACGAGGTCCTGGCGAATCTCGGCACCCTCCTGGAACTGCAACAGGAGGCCTCCGAAGCCGCTGCGCGGGATACGGCGGAGCAGTACCGGAATGCGGTGCAGTTCATGTCCCTGCTGGGGACCGCCGCCCTGCTGATCGGCATCGTCGTGGCGGTGGCCGTCCTGCGCCGCAGCCGTGATATCGAGGCCGAACTGTTCCGCGAGAAGGAACGCGCCCAGGTCACCTTGCACGCCATCGGCGACGCGGTCATCACCGTCGACACGGACGGGCGCATCGACTACCTCAACCCGGTGGCCGAACACTTGACCGGCTGGAGCGATGCCGAGGCCCGCGACGAACAACTGGACCGGGTGTTCCGCACCATCCGGGAGGGTGACGGCCAGCTGCTCCCCCACCCCCTGGTGGAGGCCGTCCCCGACGGCACCGCCTGCAGCCTGGATCAGGACGCGATCCTGGTGGCCCGCGACGGCCGCGAGTACGCGATCGAGGAGGTCTCCGCACCCATCCGCGATCGCTCGGGTGCCATCATCGGCGCGGCCCTGGTATTCCGGGACGTCTCCCGGGCGCGCGAAATGGCACGCGACCTGTCCTGGGCCGCCACCCACGACTGCCTGACCTCGCTGGCCAACCGGCTGGAGTTCGAGCGCCGCCTGCGTCAACTCGTCACCAGCGCCCATCACGACGGGCGCGAACATGCCCTGCTGTACATGGACCTGGACCAGTTCAAGCTGGTCAACGATACCTGCGGGCACGGAGCCGGCGACGACCTGCTGTGCCAGTTGACCTCGCACATGCAGGCCCAGCTGCGCGAAAGCGACACCCTCGCCCGCCTCGGCGGCGACGAATTCGGCGTACTCCTGGAAAGCTGCCCGCTACAACGCGCCGAAGAGATCGCGGAGAAACTGCGGCGCGCAATGGAACAGTTCCGCTTCGACTGGGACGGCCGCATGTTCCGGATCGGTATCAGCATCGGGGTCGTCCCGGTCCGTGGCGAGCACGGGGACGCGGCGCAGTTCATGAGCGAAGCCGACGCCGCCTGCTACCTGGCCAAGGAACGCGGGCGCAACCGCATCCATGTCTCGCGCCCCGACGACGCGGCCCTTTGCCACCATCAGGGCGAGATGAACTGCCTGCAGCGCATCAATCACGCCCTGGAAAACGACCAGTTCTGGCTGTACGGCCAGCATATCGAGCCGATCGCCGGTGGCGGTCCCCGGCACATCGAGGTGCTGCTGCGGATGATCAACGACGAGGGTGCGATCACACCACCAAGTACCTTCATCCCGGCCGCGGAACGCTACGGCCTGATGGCGGCCATCGACCGCTGGGTCATCGACCGGGTATTGCAGGTCGCCCGCCACACCGCGCCCACGGACGGCCATTTCGCGATCAACCTGTCGGGTCAGTCGCTGTGCGAGCGCGGCATGCTGGACTACATCGTCGAGCGCATCCGGACCAGCGGCGTGGCGCCTGACCGCCTGTGCTTCGAGATCACCGAGACCGCCGCGATCGCCAATCTCAACCAGGCCAGCCGCTTCGTGAACACCCTGCGCGCCATGGGCTGCTGCTTCTCGCTCGACGACTTCGGGACCGGGATGGCGTCCTTCGGCTACCTCAAGACCCTGCGCGTGGACTACCTGAAGATCGACGGCAGCTTCGTGCGCGACATGAACGACGACCCGGTCAGCCATGCCATGGTCGAGAGCATCCACCACATCGGCCAGGTCATGGGCATCAAGACGGTCGCCGAGTGTGTCTCCCACGAAGACCTGCTGCCACCCCTGCGGGCGATCGGCATCGACTACGCCCAGGGCTTCGGGCTGCACCTGCCGGAACCCCTGGAACCCTGCCCGGTTCCGGGCGAAACCCGCTCCACCGATACTCGCTACGCCTGACCGGGTCGCCCCGGAGGCGCGTCTAACGGGGCCGACAGCCCGCTCATGCGCGGGCGCACCCTCCCAGGGGCCCGGGCTCGGGCCCGACCAACCCCCGCATCGGCCGGGTGGCCGACACGCGGGCCCACCTCCCAGGACTTGCCGGA
Source organism: Thioalkalivibrio sp. (assembly GCA_050485285.1). Classification (GTDB taxonomy): domain Bacteria; phylum Pseudomonadota; class Gammaproteobacteria; order Ectothiorhodospirales; family Ectothiorhodospiraceae; genus Thioalkalivibrio. Next base: position 1,109 of record JBJHBC010000182.1, on the reverse strand, counting down.
ACCAGAAAGAAGAAAGGCCGCCCGAAGGCAGCCTTTGCAAGCACGGGTCGATCACCACGCCGCCCGTCTCGACGGCGCGGGTGCCCGTCAGTACCCGGTGCTGCCGTGTACGTCCGGCGGCGCCTCACGGGTCAGCATTGCCCAGGTCAGGTGGGCCATCACCTCCGGCGCCACCACCGTATGGCGATTGCCGGTGTTCTGCATGCCCTCGCGCAGCTCCTGGCGCACCTGCGGCTGCCCGCTCAGGTCAAAGATCACGTCCACCTGGTCACCGCGCGCCACGATATCCGCCACCGACTCCAGCGGGATACCCTTCTCCTCGGCCAGCCGGCGGCCCTCCGTCTCGCCCTTCTCCGAGACCGCACAAAGCGTCATCCCCGGCAGGCCGGAATCGAGCAACATCTCCAGGAAACGGCCGCCCACCCGGCCAAGCCCCACGACTGCAATCTGAATCGACATAAACACTCCATCCTGTTGGTCTTGTTGTTGTCTTCAAACACACCCCGCAGGCGCCACCCGCGAAACGTGCCCCCTGACTGTAGGCGATTCGCACCGCCCCTGCACACTGTCTCCCGAATGCGTCTCGCCCCGCCCCGCATCCGGCCATTTGGCGAGCCTGGCCCCACGCCCTAGAGTGCCCGCAACCCGTCAACCAATGGAGCCCCCATGGACAACGTGCACCTGCCGATCCGCGTCGACCGCCGCGAACAGGGCAAGATCATTCAGCGCATCGAACGCCTGGAAGGGGTGGAACTGGAATTCACCGACCTCGATGTCGGCGACTACCTGCTGCCCAACGGCGTCGTGGTCGAGCGCAAGTCCGCCACCGACATGGTGCTGAGCGTGGTCGACAAGACCCTGTGGGAAAACGCCGCCAAGCTGAAGGCCAACCACCAGCAGGTGGTCTACATCGTCGAGGGGGACCTGTACGAGCCGCGCTTCCACCAGCAGGCGCTGGACATCCATCGTGCGCTCGCGCACCTGACCATCGCCCTCGGCATCAGCGTGCTCCCCAGCCCGGACGCCGACAACAGCGGCATGCTCATCTACCTGCTGGGCCTGAACGCCCAGGTGGAGCCGGACCCGGCCGACCGCCCCACCAAGCCGGA
>JBJHBC010000181.1:0-3661 GCA_050485285.1 Thioalkalivibrio sp. | reverse complement strand
TGCTGGCGCTGAGCTCTAGCCTCCAGTTGCTTGCGCCGGGTGATGTCCTCGGCGATCACACTGGCCCCGATGAGCGAGCCGTCATCATCGAAAAATCGCTGGGCCGACCACGTCAGCGTGCGCGCCTCGCCGATGCGCGTCCGGATCGTGGTCTCCAGACCCGCAATCTCGCGCCCGTCGCGAAGGATGGCCTCCACCTCCCGCTGGATCACCGCGCGATAGTCGGCGTCGGGGTAAAGCCATTCCCAGATCCCGGCATGCCCCACGACGTCCTCGCGCCGATAGCCGCTGATCCGCTCCGCCGCGCGATTCCATAGCGTGACCCGCCCCTCGGTGTCCAGGGTGTTCACCCACACCGGGGCGTACTCGATGATCCGCGTGTGGAAACGCGTGTGGAGATCGTCCGCCATGGCCATCCTCGCACAGGGAAACCGTCCGCACGCACCGCGCAATTGCTCGGCGAAGCGCGTCCGTGATGCCCGCCCATAGCTTGGAGGGTAGCAACATTTCTGCCGCGCGGGTCCCGCGCTCGCACCTTTGTTAGGCTCTCCGTCCCATCCGTACGCCACGCCAGACCCCATGACCGATACCTTCAAGGCCCTGATCCTCGAACACACGTCCGATGGACCGCGGGCGGCAATCCGCCCACTCCAACTCGATGACCTGCCCGCCGGCGAGGTCCTGCTGCGGGTGCACTACTCCGGGCTGAACTACAAGGACGGCATGATCCTGCAGGGACTCGGCAACCTGGTCCGGGACTATCCGCACGTGCCGGGCATCGACCTGGCCGGGACGGTCCTCGAGTCCGTGGACCCACGCTACCGCCCGGGTGACCCCGTTGTGCTGACCGGCTACCGGGTGGGCGAGACCCACTGGGGTGGCTACGCCGAGCGCGCCCGGGTGCAGGCGGATTGGCTCGTCCCGCTGCCTGTGGGCTACAACGACCGCCAGGCCATGGCCGCGGGCACGGCCGGATTCACCGCCATGCTGGCCATCCAGGCCCTGGAGCACCACGGCCTGCACCCGGACGCCGGCGAGGTCCTGGTCACGGGGGCCTCCGGGGGCGTGGGCAGCATCGCCGTACGTCTGCTGGCCCGCCTGGGCTACACGGTCACCGCCGTCACCGGCCGCGCGGAGAACGCCGACTACCTGCACCGGCTGGGTGCGTCGACGATCCTGCCCCGCGCCGACCTGGCCGATGCCCCGACCAAGCCCTTGCTGCGCGAACGCTGGGCCGGCTGCGTGGACACGGTGGGGGGCGACATGCTGGCCCATGTACTCGCCGGCATGCGCTATGGAACCTCGGTGGCGGCCTGCGGCCTGGCCGGGGGGCCACAGCTCAGGACCACGGTCCTGCCGTTCCTGCTGCGCGGCATCAACCTGCTGGGGATCGACTCGGTGCTGTGCCCCGCCGAACGACGGCGAGCGACCTGGGAACGCCTGGCCGCATTGCTCCCCGGCCACGATCTGGAGGCGATGACCACCGAGATCGGGCTGGACGACCTGCCGCATTACGGCGAGCCGATCCTCGCGGGACAGATTCGGGGACGCACGGTAGTGCGCCTGGATCCGCAAGTCGCTGGCGACTCCTGATATCCCCGGTGATATCCCCGGGCCACCTCGAACCGGCTATGCTCGCGGACAGCCCCCCCCGGAGATCCCCATGACCGTACTCGCGTCCCGCCTGAAGTCCATCCGCGACCGCCTCGCCGAACTGAAAGCCATGGCCCGGGAGGATCGAGCGGAGGCCGCCCACCGCCTCGCCGCCGAACTGACGCGAGAGCTCAATCAGGCGCTGGAGGAGGCCTCCGGCTCCACGGACGGCGGGCCCGCGCCGACATCCGGCGAACCCCGTCCGCCGCGCGACCCGGTAGAGAAATGCCCGCGCTGCACCCTGCGCAGCTTCACCTTCCAGGACGGCACCATGCGCGAACGCCCGGACGAACCGGGACACTTCGAGGCCCAGTACCAGTGCATGAGCTGCGGCCACGAGGCGTGGCGCCGCCTGCGTTAAGGAAACACCCGGGCCGCTTGTACCGGCGGGCGGCTACATCTGCCCCTGCGTCCAGCGCACGATATCCGCCGCGCCCATGGCTCCCGCCTGGCGGGCCAGCTCGCGGCCACCGCGGAACAGCGCCAGGGTCGGGATGCTGCGAATCCCGAACTGCTGCCCCAGGTCGGGTGCTGCTTCGGTGTTCACCTTGGCCAGCCGCACGGTGGGCTCCAGCTCCCCCGCCGCCTGCCGGAACTGCGGCGCCATCATCTTGCAGGGGCCACACCACGGCGCCCAGAAATCGACCAGCAGCGGGATATCGTTGCGCTCGACGTGCCGCCGGAAATTCGCGCTCGTCAGTTCCAGCGGTTCGCCGGTGAACAACGGCCGGTGACACTGACCGCACTTCGGGCCCGCGCCAAGGCGCGCGGCGGGGATTCGATTGACCGCATCGCAATGCGGACACACCACATGCAGGGCTTCACTCACGGCGACACCTCGCTCACGACTGACGCGGGAACTATCCGTACCCGCATCTTAGTCCACAACCGCGCCCCTTGACCGCTCAGGCGGGATGATGCCGCGCCAGGAAGTGTTCGGTGCGCTCTACGGCGCGCCGTTCGTTGCGGTCATTCCACGGCTGCCCGACCAGTTTGCGCATAGTCCCCTCGATGGTCCGTGTCACCAGAAGATTGGTCAGCATGCGCGCGGCGTTCGGAAGATCCCGCGGGAAGGCCCGCAGGGCCATGGAAAAGCTGATGTCGTCGTAGAGCACGTAGTGCCAGAACCCGGGCGGGATGTAGAGCACGTCGCCGTGGCGCAATTCGGCGAGGTGGCCGCGCACGTGGCGCAGGCCCGGATACCGCCCATAGTCGGGGTTCTCGAAGTCCACCGAGGCCAGGGCGCTGAACGAAAACGGCACGTGGTACATGTAGGGCGTGTACTCGGGGGCGACCAGCAGCACGCGCTTCGGTCCGCCAAAGTGGCACAACAGGATGTCCGGGCGGTCGATATCGAAGTGCATCTGCACCCGCGCGTCCTTGCCGCCCATGAACAGGACCGGCAACTTGCGGAACAGGGGCAGCCCGATCTCGGGAAACTGAAAGTCCCGCGTCAACGCCGGCCGCGCGGCGAACAGGTTGAAGAAGAACAGGCGCAGATCGCGCTCACCCGCCGCCAGCCGGTCCAGGTATTCCGCCAGCGGCATGTGCCGGGACGCGGCATGCTGGTGCTGGTTGTCGCGCGCCGGCCGGCTGTCGTACAGCGGTACCATGGCATCTCCGGCCACCTCGCGGAAATAGTCGACGGTCCAGCGTTCGCGTGCCGGCCACTCGCGGGTGACCTCTTCCAGAATCACCGGCTGACCGGTCGCCTTGTACTGGCGCAGGAACGCATCCGGTTCGACGGCCCCAACCCGTTCCACTGGACTGGTCTTGATCATCTCCTGTTCCGCCTCCGAAGGACCCCTGACAAAAGGCCGCCAGCCTATCAATCCGCCCGTCTGCGCGCGATACCGCGCGGTCCCAGCAACCAGCCGAACAGAAGATGGGTCAACCACCAGACCCCGGCACAAAAAGCCATCACCACGCCCAGCCACGCGACCGGATGCATCCACTCCTGGACCTGACCGCCCGGGCCCAGCACCCAGTTCACGTTGTTCTCGGGGTC
>JBJHBC010000180.1:0-3663 GCA_050485285.1 Thioalkalivibrio sp. | reverse complement strand
GATCCCGCTGAATGATGGCTGCCTGGCGCCGGTGGACCTGGCGATCCCGGAGGGCTGCCTGCTGAATCCGTTGCCGCCTGCCGCCGTGGTCGCCGGGAACGTCGAGACCTCGCAGGTGGTGACCGATGCGCTGTTCGGGGCCCTGGGCGTGCAGGCCGCTGCCCAGGGCACGATGAACAACCTGACCTTTGGCGATGCCACGCGGCAGTACTACGAGACGATCGCCGGCGGTGCCGGGGCCGGTCCCGGGTACGAAGGGGCCAGCGCCGTACAGACGCATATGACCAACTCCCGCCTGACCGACCCCGAGGTTCTGGAGAGTCGGTTCCCGGTGCGGGTCGAGCGGTTCGGCTATCGCCGGGGCTCCGGTGGCGGCGGGCAGTACCGCGGCGGCGATGGCGTGATCCGCCGATTGGGCTTCGATGCGCCGATGGAGGTGGTGCTGCTGGCCAACCGGCGCCGCGTGCCGCCGTTCGGGCTGGCCGGGGGCGAGACCGGGGCGCCGGGCGAGGATGTGATCCTGCGCGCCGATGGCCGCCGTGAACCGATGGCGGGCTGCGACCGCCGCGCGGTGGGTCCCGGGGATGCGGTGGAGATCCGCACCCCCGGCGGGGGCGGTTATGGCCGGCCCGGGGATTCCGAGCCGGGCGAGTCCTGAGCGGGACCGTCAGTCGTCCCAGCGCTGCGGGACGCGCTGGATCGCGTCGGTGTCGTAGCCCAGTTCGTCGAGGCGGGCGAGGATGGCCTGGTAGTCCTCCTCGGCCATCTCCGGTTCGCGCGCCATGATCCAGACGTAGTCGCGCTTGCTGCGGCCGATCACGGTCTGGCTGTAGTCCTCGTCGAGGTAGACGATCAGGAACTCGGCCTTGAAGGGCCACAGAAAGCGCATGCCCCATTCGGCGTTGTCCTCGCTCTTCACGAAGCCGGTGGGGTTGTATTCGCGGCGCGGGCCGTCGAACCCGCCCTTGTTGAACGAGAAGGTGGTGGCAATCGTGCCGTCCTCGTTCAGGGCGTACTGCTCCAGGGCGTTGTAGGCGTCGCGCTCGAGGAAGGTCGGGATGTTGGCGATCACGTACCAGTCGCCCATGTAGCGGTCGAGGTCCACGTGATCCACGGTGGGCATCTTCTGCGGGGTGCTGCATCCGGTCATCAGGATCCCCAGTACCAGGCCCGCGCAAAGGGCCGCCAGTGAGCGTGTCATTGGTTGTTTTCCCGAATGGTGTCGGGAGATGGACCGCGGGCGGGGGAAAAAGGTCCGGGCCGGGGTTCGGATTGCCCGGTGGGCCGGGCCTCAGGCGGTCTGGCCGAGGCGCTGGTCCATCAGGTGGTCGAACAGGGAATCCTCGGGGATGATCTGGGCGCGCCCGCTGCGGAACTCGTGGGCCAGGCCCTGAATGCTGTGCTGGCGCTTGGCGCGGCCGGCGGCATCGGTGAACAGCAACCGTCCGGCGTGACTGCCGCGCCAGACCAGCTTCATCCGGGTGACCCGGGTCCCGGCCGGGGAGGTGAACTGGATCCAGGTGCCGGCGACCAGGTTATCGGCGTATTCGACGTGCTCGTCGTCGTGATCGCGCATCAGGGACGGGTCGTCGTCGGCATGACGCGGCGAGGTGCCGAACACCGAGCTCGACCGGCTGCCGGCCCGTTTCCGGGCCTGTTCCATGCGCTCGTCTGCGGCTGCCGGTTCGTCGGACGACCCGGTCGCGGGACTGGTGTCGGGCTTGGTCGGCTCGGCGGGCGTGGAGCGGCGTTTTCCGGCGGCCACCAGGTGGGCACTGACCAGGTCCTGCTTGATGCGGGCCCGTTCCTCCTTGGACAGAGGGGCCTTGTCGAGAAAGGCGCGGATGCGGGCCAGGAGGGGGGCCGAGGCCTGAAAATCCGGCTCGGCCTGCATCAGGGCCAGGAGTTCGTGCAGCAGGGCCATGCCGTCGTTGTCGGCCTCCGTGTCGCCCGCGGCTTCGGCTCCGGTGCTTTCGCTCCCATCCCCGGCATCTGCCTCCGCCGTCTTTTGCGCGGTCATCAGCGGGACCCAGGCATCCATCAGCTGCTCGCGGGCCTCGTCCGGGATGTCCTGCCCCATGGAGATCACGGTGCGCTCGACCGTGGATTCCACGCTGTAGGTGATCTCCAGCGTGCGTTCTTCCTGTTGCGCCTCGGCCTGTTCACTGGCTGCCTGATGGGCGATCTGCGCCTCGACTTCGGCGAGATCGTCCCGCAGCCGCGCCAGCGCCTGGTCGTAGGCGTCGCTGTCGCCAAGGCCCTCGTTGCGCACGCGCTCCACGTTCTCGAAGACCAGACGGCTGAGCGGCAACTGGCGGGCCTCGTCCAGCGGCAGGTCGGGATCGATGCGCAGGGCGATGTTCAGCAGTAGCCCGGTCATTTGCCGCGCGGGGTGGCCGCGGTCACGGAAAAAGTGCGTCTCGCGCATGGCGATCCGGACCAGCGGGAGCTGGAGATCCGACAGCGGTTCGCGCAACGCGGGATTGAGGTCGTCGCGCTTCAGGATCATGTCGAACAGGCCCTGAAGCAGGTCCATCACGAAGGGTTCCAGGGTGCTGGGCGAGGCACTGTTCAGCACGGTGGTGACCGCATCCGCCGGAGAGCCGTAACCGGCCCCGGCCGCTGGTGCCCCTCCGGCGGCCGCGACGACCTGGCCGGCGACCGGGACCTGGTAGCCGAACTGCGCCCAGTTGCCCGCGGCGCCTGTGGCGGCCGCGCCCGCGGGAGGGGGTCCGTCACCGCCGGGAGCACCCTGCGGCGCGGGGCCGGCCGCCGTGGTCGCGCCCGGATGGGCGCGTGCGCCGGCCCGTGCCTCGGGCACCGTGAAACCCGCATCGCGGAAGGCCTGCAGCAGCGCCTGCATTTCCGGCTGCAGTTCCCGGATCACGTCGCGGTCGAACCAGTGCAGCAGGAGCAGGCAGTCTTCCGGTGGCAGGGGTACGGCCTCCAGCGCTTCCAGGAAGGCCTCGCCCAGGGCATGCGGGTGCCACGGGGCGTCCTCGGGCGCGGGCGCCAGGTGGTAGTCCCGCGTGACGGTCTCCAGAGCATCGATCTCCGCCGCCATCACCGAGCGCGCGCCGGTGACCAGCTTGCGCAGGGCCACCTCGCGCTCGGTATCGGCGGCGTCCATCAGGCTCAGTTCGTGCTCGCCCGCCGCCTCGGTGTGGTCGGCGTCCTCGGGTGTGACTGCATTGTGAAGCCGGTCACGAAAATGCTGGAGGATGGCGGCGCTGGCCATGCGGATCTGGCGCGACAGGGCGAGGTTCTGGGCCGCGCGCTGGGAGTCAATCGCGCGCTCGGAGGCCTCCATCAGGCGGTCGTCGAGTTCGCCCAGAAAGGTCTCGAGGCGCGTCTGGATGCCCTTGGAGAAGGGGCCCCAGACGCGATGCAGGGTTCGGGCCGGAATCCGGTGACGTTGCGCCATGATCGCTAGGGAAACACTGATTGATGTACACACTCGCGCTCGAGTCGCTTTTGCGTGCGAGCAAGGCGCGGTGACTGCCGTGCAGTCATTCTGCACAAGGGAACCGCAACGCCGTTCGCGCGCAAAAGCGGCCGAGCCCCTTCGTTGATTAGGTTGCGGGGTTGGCACCCCAGGTTCCCCGATCCTGCGTTGCGCCGCTTGCGGGTAGAACCACTACCCGCTGCGCGACGTGCCTTGTC
>JBJHBC010000179.1:2217-3688 GCA_050485285.1 Thioalkalivibrio sp. | reverse complement strand
CAGCCGCACAGGATGCACTCGTACAGGCCGTCCAGCTGGTCGCGATCCTCCGGGCTCTGCTTGCGCTCGACCTCGGGCTCCGGGCTGTCGTTGACCAGCCAGGGCTCGGCTCTTCGGTACTGGTCCCAGAAGTTGCCCATGTCCACGATCAGGTCACGGATCACCGGCATCCCCGGGAACGGGCGCAGCGTGACCGGCGCCTCCAGATCCGCCAGCGGCGTGATGCAGGCCAGGCCGTTCATGCCATTGATGTTCATGCCGTCGGAGCCGCAGACCCCGTGCTGGCAGGAGCGGCGAAAGCCCAGCGAGTCGTCCTGCTCCTTCAGCAGCAGCAAGGCGTCCAGCAACATCATCCCCGGCTCGACCTGATCGTCGGGCAGGGTGAAGCGCTGCATCTTCGGCAGCGTGTCCGTCTCCGGGTTGAAGCGGTAGATCGAGAAGTCCATCCGTCTGTTCCTTCAGCGCGTGTCGCTGCGATTCGCCGCGCGAACCGCATCCCGCGCCGCTGTGCATTCCCGGCGGGCCATCAGTACACCCGCTCCTTCGGCGGGAACGAGGCCACGGTGTTCGGCTGGGTGCGCACCGGCTTGTAGTCGAGGCTGTCGTCCGCCAGCGAGTACAGGCTGTGCTTGAGCCAGTGCTGGTCGTCGCGCTCGGGGAAGTCGATACGCGAATGCGCCCCGCGGCTCTCCTCGCGTCCCAGCGCGGAGCGGATGGTCGCGATCGCGCAGTCCATCAGGTTCTCCAGCTCCATCGCCTCCACCCGGGCGGTGTTGAAGGTGGCCGAGTGGTCCGCGATCACCGCGTGGTTCAGGCGCTCGCGCAGCGCGCGGACCTTCTCCACCCCCTCGCGCATCACCTCGTCGGTGCGGAACACCGAGCAGTGGTCCTCCATCACCTTGCGCAGCTCGCGCTTCAGCGGCTCGACCTGCTCGGCGGAGCCATCGTCCGGGGCCTTGCGGTCCCAGCGCGTCAGTCGCGCCATCGCCTGTTCCACCGCGGTCTCGTCCAGCGGCCGGTGATAGCGGTTCTCGGCCAGGTATTCGAGGATATGGTTGGCCGCCGCGCGGCCGAACACCAGGATATCCAGCAGCGAGTTGCCGCCCAGGCGGTTGGCCCCGTGCACCGAGACACAGGCGGCCTCCCCGGCCGCGTACAGCCCCGGCACCGGATCCTCCGGGGTGTCCTTGACCGGCGCCACCACCTGGCCGAAGCGGTTGGTCGGGATCCCGCCCATGCTGTAGTGGCAGGTCGGGAAGATCGGGATCGGCGCCTCGATCGGGTCCACGCCGAGGAAGGTCATGCTCGTCTCGCGGATGCCCGGCAGGCGCTGCATGATCGTGTCCGCGCCCAGATGGCGCAGGTCCAGCAGCACGTGGTCGGCGTTGCGCCCGCAGCCGCGGCCCTCGCGCACCTCGGTAGCGATGGAGCGGCTGACCACGTCGCGCGAGGCCAGGTCCTTCGCCCGCGG
>JBJHBC010000179.1:0-2117 GCA_050485285.1 Thioalkalivibrio sp. | reverse complement strand
AGAATGAATAACGCCCACAGGCCCGTCAGGAGCAACCCGCCGCCACCGAGCACGAACACCACAAGCCGGGAACCGGGGGCGTGCACGTAGTCCATCGCCACGTCGCGCAGGCCGATCCACGCATGCAGCCAGAGCAGCAACACGAACACCGCTGTCAGCAGCCCCACCACCGGGTGTCCCATCACCGCCAGCCAGGCCGCATGGTCCGCCGGCGCGGCCAGCACGAAGAACCCCAGGGCGAGGATCACGTACACGCCCACATAGACCGCCGTGATGCGTTGCAGCAGCCAGGCGCGCTGTCCGCTCAACAACTTCACAGCACCAGCCCCAGCCAAACCAGCGCAGTGGCCAGAAGGCCGGCGTACAGGGCATCACGCGCCGTGCGCAGCGAGCCCTCGCGATCCTCCCCGATACCGAATTCCATCAGCAGGTAGCGAATGCCGGCGAACAGGTGATGCAACAGCCACCACAGCCCGAGCGCCAGCGCCGCCAGGCCGAGCGGATGGTGGATGATCGCGACCACCTGTGCGAAGCCCGCAGGGCTGGCCAGGGAGCGATCCAGCAGCCAAAGCAGCACGGGAATCGACAGAATCAGGAACACACCGGTAATCCGGTGCAGAATGGAGACCACGGCATTCAGCGGCAGTCGGATCTTGCGCAAATCCAGAAAGACGGGACGTCCCTGCCGAGTCATGCCACCCCCTTGAACAGCGATAAAGAATCCAGGGCTGACACCCTGTGAAAGGTTCGTCTACTATCGAGCCGCTTGGTTCAGCTTACCACCTCAATCCAGTGCAGCGCTGCCTTCCCGGGCGTCCCGGCCACCGATGGCGAATCGGTCCGGCGGCGCGCGGCGGCGAGCACTGCCACAGGAGAATCCCGATGCGCGAAGACTGGAAACACCACTTGATCGACGCCGGCGCCGAGTTCGAGGAGGACGACCTCCTGCACTACGGCAACCCGGAGCGCGAGCGCCGCATGGCCGTCAACGGCGAGGTGATCTGCGACCTCTCCCACCGCGGTCTGCTGGAGGTGCGCGGCGATGACGCCACCGACTTCCTGCAGGGGCAGTTCGGCAACGACATCCACGCGGTGGACGCGCAGCACAGCCAGCTCTCCAGCTACTCCAGCCCCAAGGGGCGGGCCTATGCCGTGTTCCGCGTGCTGCGCACGACGGACGGCTACCTGCTCGAGATGCCGGCGGACCGGATCGAGCCGGTCGCCAAGCGCCTGCAGATGTTCGTGCTGCGCGCGAACGTGATCATCGAGCACGCCGGGGACTCCCGCATCCACTTCGGCTTTTCCGGGCCGGATGCCGAAAAGGAGCTGACCAACGCCCTGGGTGTGTGTCCCGGCGCGCCGGAAGAGGTGATCGAGAAGAATGGCGTGACCGTCGTCCGGGTACCCGGGCTGCACCCGCGCTTCGAACTGTTCGGGGAGATCGACGCCATGCGCCGCGCCTGGGACAGCCTGAACGTCCACGCGGCCCCGGTAGGCCCGCGCGACTGGGCACTGCTGGACATCCTTGCCGGCGTCCCCACGGTGGTGGAGGACACCACCGAGATGTTCGTCCCGCAGATGCTGAACCTGCACGCCCTCGGCGCGATCAGTTTCGAGAAGGGCTGCTACCCGGGGCAGGAGGTGGTGGCGCGCATGCACTACCTGGGCAAGCTCAAGCGGCGCATGTTCCGCCTGGCCATCCATACCCAGACCCCGCCGCAACCGGGCTCGCCGGTCTTTCGCGCGGACGGCAAACCGGAACAGTCGGATGGCGAGATCGTCGCGGCCGAGCTCCATCCGGACGGGCTCTACTCCGCCCTTGCGGTCGTGCAGGTGGCGGCCGCGGAAGGCGAACTGCGCTGGGGTGCCCCGGACGGCGCAACGGCCGAGGTGGTCGAGTTGCCCTACACCGTCCCGGAAGGAGCCTGACGCATGCGCTTCCTGTTCTTCTTTTTCGTCCTGATCCTGCTGGCGTTGTGGGCCGCCTTCTTCAGCCGCCCCAACAACCCCACGCTGTCCAACTGGCTCTATGTGCTGGCCGGCGTACTGGCCGTGCTGTTCCTGATCGGCTACCTGCGGCTCGACGGGGTCATATGAGCCCGCTCCGGGCCGGCCAC
>JBJHBC010000178.1:0-3755 GCA_050485285.1 Thioalkalivibrio sp. | reverse complement strand
TGTAGTCCTCGGTATAGCGCGACAGGAAGCAGGCGGCGGTGATGGTGCCGGCCGGGCGCCCGCCGATATTGGCCATGTCGGCGAAATTGCTCTTCAGCTGTTCCTGGTACTCCGGCCACAGCGGGAGCTGCCAGCCGCGATCGCCGGTCTCCTCGCCGGCGGCCAGGAGGCTCTTCGCCAGGCGCTCGTTGTTGCCGAGCACGGCCGCGCCCTGGTGGCCCAGGGCGATGATGCAGGCGCCGGTCAGCGTGGCGATGTCGATCACCGCCTTCGGCTTGTAGCGCTCGACCCAGGTCAGGGCATCGGCCAGCACCAGGCGGCCCTCGGCGTCGGTGTTCAGGATCTCTACCGTCTGCCCGGACAGGGTGGTGACGATGTCGCCGGGGCGCGTCGCGCGGCCGTCGGGCATGTTCTCGGCACTGGTGACCACGCCGACGACGTTGATCGGCAGGCCCAGTTCGCAGCAGGCCTCGATCACCCCGAACACGCTGGCTGCGCCGCACATGTCGTACTTCATCTCGTCCATCTCGGCACCGGGTTTCAGCGAGATGCCACCGGTGTCGAAGGTGATGCCCTTGCCGACCAGCACCACCGGGGCATCGCCCTTCTTGCCGCCGGAGTACTCCATCGCGATCAGGCGCGGCGGGCGCTCGGAACCCTTGCCCACCGCCAGGATCGCCCCGGCGCCGAGCTTCTCCAGGTCCTTCTCGTCCAGCACCGTGGCCTTCAGCGACTTGTACTGCTTCGCCATCTCGCGGGCGGTGTCGGCCAGGCTCTCCGGGTAGCAGACATTCGGTGGGGTGTTGCCCAGGTCCTTCGCGCGGTTCACGCCGGTGGCGATCGCCGCGGCCTCGGTGCAGGCCTTCTTTGCGGCCTCGGCGTCCTTGCGCTCCACGCACAGCTGGATCTTGTCCAGCTTCACCGGGGTGGTCTTCTCCTTGCCCTTGAACGGGGTGAAGCGGTAGGCGGCATCCGAGATCGCCGCGACCAGGGTGTGCACCACCCAGGCGATGTCCTTGCCGCGCGGCTGGAAGTCCGCGACCGCGATCGCCGCGCTGGTGGCCGGGCGTTCGACCAGCGCGCTCGCCAGAGTCTGCGCCGCCTTGCGCGCGGCGCGGGCGTCGAAGTCCTTTTTCGCGCCCAGGCCGATCAGGAGTGCGCTACCCTTGCTTCCACTGCCGGGGAGCAGCAGCCGGCTGCCGGCCTCGCCATCCATCTCGCCGGCCTTTAAAAGGGCTGCGATCTCGCCATCGCGCGCGGCATCCAGCGCCGTGGCACCCGCGGCCGGCTTGCGCTTGTGATTAATCCCGGCGGCGCGGATGCCGGCGCGGGGTTTGTCGAGGGTCGAGGTGGTGACGGAGAATTGCATGAATGCCTCCCGAAAATGAGTTCCATTATGGTACCAGCGCCACGCGGCGACCGACCACGCGCCGCGCAGGACGCGGGGTAATGCGCGCATGATCCTGCGCCGTGCCGAACGCTTCATCGCCCGCGAGCTGCTGGTTACCCAGACCGCGGTCACCATCGTCCTGCTGCTGGTCATCATTGGTGGCGTGCTGGCGCGGGTGCTGCGGGACGTCGCCGAGGGCACCATCCCGGTGGATTTTCTGCCGCCGCTGGTGGCCTTCGGTGCCTTCAAGGGCATTGTCTTCCTCTGGCCAGTGGCGTTGTTTCTGGCCTTCATGCTGGTGCTGGGCCGGTTGCAGCGCGACAGCGAACTGGTCGCGCTGCAGGCCAGCGGTATGTCCTTCGCCGCGCTTTATCGCGCGCTTTTGTGGGTGGCCGTGCCCGCTTCGCTGCTGCTGCTGGTGCTGATGACGCTGGTGGTGCCGCGCACCGAGGCCCAGATCGATCAGTTCCGCGACCTGGCCGAGCAGCGCTCCGACCTGGTCGGGATTACGCCCGGGCGTTTCCTGCGCTCGCGGGTGGGCGAGCAGGTCTTCTTCGCCGAGCGCCTGAGCGAGGACCGCGAGGCCCTGCTGGAGGTCTTCATCTACCGCGAGGTGGAGGGGGAGGCGCAGGTGACCGTGGCCGAACGCGCGATCCCGGATCCCGGGGCGGAGGGTAGCGGCTTTCTGATCCTCGAGAACGGCTATCGCCACGTCGGCGTGCCGGGCGAAAGCAGCTTCCGCATGCTCGAGTTCGAGCGCCTGCGGACCCAGATCACCGAACCGGACGCCGGGGCGGGGCGCCGCTCGCTGAACGCGATGTCGACCCTGGACCTCTGGGAACAGCGGCATCGCCCCGACCACCGTGCGGAGCTGGAATGGCGCCTCGCAATGCCGCTGTCGATCCTGGTCCTGAGCCTGATCGCGCTGCCGCTGGCGCAGGTGCCACCACGCACCGGCCGTTACGCGCGCATCCCGGCGGCGATCGGGGTCTACGTGCTGTATGCCAACCTGCTGATCCTGGGGCAGGGCCAGCTGGCGGACGGGCGCACGCCCCTGGTTGTGGGCCTGTGGTGGACGCATGGCTCGATGCTGGCGCTGTGGCTGGTGCTCGCCTGGCGCAAGGGCATGCTGGGCCTCGGTCGGGCCATGGAGCGTGACGAGGTGACGTCATGACGACGGTGCTGGGGCGCTACATCATGCGCCAGGTCCTCATCGGGACCGCGCTGGCCGTGGTCCTGCTGGTGGCGCTGGATGCGGTGTTCGCGCTGATCGACGAGCTGCGCGACACCGGGCGAGGCAACTACGGGCTGACCGAGGCGCTTTTGTACGTGGCGCTGACCCTGCCGCGGCGGATGTACGACATGCTGCCGTCGGCGGCGTTGCTGGGTGGTCTGCTGTGGCTGGGCAATCTGGCGGCAAACAGCGAGCTGACCGCGATGCGCGCGGCCGGGATGACACTGGGCCGCTTCATCGGATGGGTGATGCAGGCCGGCCTGGTGGTCGTGGTGGCGATGGTGGTGGTGGGCGAGTTCTTTGCCCCGGCCGCCGAGAGTCGGGCGCAGAACCTGAAGGCGACGGCCTTCGACGAACAGCTGAGCGTGAGCCCGATCGGTCTGTGGGCACGCGATGGCCGGCGCATGGTGCAGGCGGATACCGTCTTGCCGGGCAATCGGTTGATCGGGGTGCGCATCATCGAGGTGGACGCAAATCGCGAGCCGCGCGAGATCACGCGCGCCCAGAGCGCACAGTACGAGGGCGGGGCCTGGCGGCTGCAGGAGGTGGAACGCTCACGGCTGTCGCTGGAACGTGTCGAGTCGGAGCGTCTGGAGACCGAGACCATCGAGCGCCTGATTGCGCCGGAATACTTCGACGTGCTGGTGGTCGAGCCGGGCCAGATGGCGGCGCAGAACCTGGCGCGCTATATCGGCTACCTGCAGGAGAATCGCCTGGACTCGGCCCCCTATGAGGTCGCGTTCTGGCAACGCCTGACCCTGCCGGCCAGCACCTTCGTGATGTTGCTGCTGGCCATCCCGTTCCTGTTCGGTTCCCAGCGCGAGGGCGGGGCCGGCCGGCGGCTGTTCATCGGCATCGCCATCGGTGTTTCGTTCGCCATCGTGATGCGCGCGATGACCCACCTGGGGCTGGTCTACAACCTGCCGCCCTTCGTCGCGGCCAGCCTGCCGGTCGTGCTGTTCCTGATCCTGGCGCTGGTGGCGCTTTATCGCATGGGGCGCCAGACATGATGGCCTGGCTGCGCACGGGCTTCCTCCTGGGGCTGCTAACCATGCTGGCGGCCTGCGGGGGCGGCGTCCCGGGCGACTTCGATCCGCTCCCGCGCCAGGCCACGGTGCTCGCCTTTGGCGA
>JBJHBC010000177.1:1228-3774 GCA_050485285.1 Thioalkalivibrio sp. | reverse complement strand
CCTTCCTTGAGGCAGCGTTCGACGGGGTTGACCGCTGGCTTGCGCGTGATCTCGTTGAGGATGTTGAAGACCCGCGTCAGCGGTTCGCCGGCGGCGGCGTCGGTGGTCCAGCCGGTCAGGTATTCCGCGATCGGGTTCAGGAACGTGACCCGGCCCCGGGTATCGGTGGTGATCACGCCGTCGCCGATGGAGGCCAGGGTGACCTGGGCATACTCCTTCTCGCGGAAGAGCGCCGCCTCGGCCCGTTTGGTCGCGGTGATGTCCTGCACGATGCCGTACATGCGCCGAGGCTCGCCGTTCTCGTCGCGCAGCACGTCGCCACTCCCGAGCAGCCAGCGTTCGTCGCCGTCCGGCGTGAGTACGCGGTGCTCGATGCTGTATGCGGTACCCTGCTCGAGGGTCTGTTCTACCGCGGCCTGGACCCGCGCGCGGTCGTCGGGATGGATCCGCTCCAGGTAATGCTCGAAGGTGACCTCGGTGGTGTCCTCCGGCAGGTTGAAGAGCTGGTAGGTCGGACGGGTCCAGACCAGGTCACCGCTGGCGATATCCCATTCCCAGGTGCCAACCCCGGAGAAGGCCTGGGCCAGATACAGCCGCTGCTCGCTCTCGCGCAGGCGCGCCTGTTCCTGCACCAGGCCATCCGCCATGCGGTTGAAGGCGCGTGCCAGGCGGCCGATCTCGTCGCGCCCGGTGACCCCGGCACGCTGGTGGTGCTCGCCCCCGGCGATCTGCGCCGCGGTCCGGCTCAGGCGGCTCAGGCGGCGCCCCAGAGCCTGGTAGATCAGCCACCACAGCGCGGCGAGTGCCGCGATCAGGACCGGCGCGAGCAGCAGCGCCGAGTTCAGGGCCGCGTTGCGTGCCTGCCGAAAGGGGAGCGACAGATCCCAGGCGAGGATGACCGCGCCCGAGGGGCTGCGCCCCAGGTCCACCACGGGGCCGGTGAACTGCAGCGGCGCCGCCGCGATCAGGGTGTTCTCGGCCGCGACATGGCGCACCTTGGCCGCGCGGCGTTCGCGGGCGTCGGCCAGCAGCGTGCGCAGCGGGTCGGCGAGCGCGGCCATGGGTTCGGTGTCCAGGGTCTCCGCGAGCGGACGTTCGCGCTCGCCGCGGTTCAGGGCGGCAACGTAGTGCTGGCGTTCATCGACCACCCCGGCCAGGCGAACCCGGATATCGACATTGAGCGCCGCGATCTCGTCCTGAATGGCCTGCGTGCCGTTGTTTGCCAGGTGGTTCTGGACAATGCGCTGCATGCGGCTGATCTCGGTCGCCAGTTCGCGTTCGGCGTTCGCGAGAATGCTGCGCTGCTGGTTGTGGATCAGGGTCAGGGTGTAGAGGGTGCCGAGAATGAGTGCCACCACCAGCAGGAAAAGCGGCAGCGTGGTGTTGATCGGATAGCGGAACAGGCCCTGCCACATCAGCCGTCTTCCGATGGCGGGCAGCCCGCCGCCTGCAGGACGCGGTCATCGAACAGACGATCGAGGTTCACCTCGCGCTCCAGCAGTCCCTGCTGCTGCATCAGGGTGGCCAGGTGCTCGCTGCTGGCGCGCAGGGCCTCGCCGCCGTCGGCCAGGGCTGTGCAGTTTTCCGCTCGCGAGGGGAAGCGGACCCCGGCCAGCGCACCCTCCAGTTCCTCCGCGCTGAGGTCGCTGTACCGGGCCATGGTGGCCCTGGCCGGTTCCGGCTCGGCATTCAGATACTCGAGCGTGCCAAACCAGGCATCCACCAGCTGCCGGAGATGTCGCGGGTGGTCGTCGAGCGCTTGGCGCTGAACTACCAGTACATCGACGATTTCGCCCGGGATCCGGGTGCTGTCGAACAACTCCTCGGCACCGGCATTCAGCAGCCGGGTGCGGGTCGGTTCGAAGGTCGCCAGGGCGTCGACCTCCCCGTCGCGGAAGGCCTCCTCGTGGCGCCCGGCATCCACACGCACGATATCGACTCTCTCGCGGTCGAGGCCGCCGTGTTCCAGGCCGCGAGCGAGCAGGTAGGCGGTGGCGGCGTCATTCTCGACCCCGATGCGGCGGCCCTCCAGGTCGGCCATGCGGGTGATGCCGGGCTGCGCCAGGATGGTGTCGCCGCCATGCGAGTAGTCCAGCAGCAGGATGACGCGGATATCGTGGCCGTCGGCGCGCAGCAGCAGCGCCTCGTCGAGGGTCAGGGCGGCGGCATCGACATTGCCGTTGCGAAAGGCGCGCAGTGACTCCACGTTCGAGCCGAAGCGGGCGAGGCGGATCTCGTCGGTGGGAAACCGGCCCTCGGAGGCGGCCAGGTGGAGGGGCTGGTAGCCGATCCACTCGATGGTGGCCACCCGCAGCGGGGTCTCCTGGGAGCCACCACAGCCGAGCAACAACAGCGGCAGCAGCAGAACGACCACGGCGAGACCACAGCGCCAGCGGGTGCGTGCGCTCGCTTGACGCTGGCGGGCAGGGATCGCCGCTCCGGGTGCGATCATCGCTCGCCCCTCCCTGGATGAAGTCGATGGCTCACGGACAACAGTATCCGGGGGGACGATTCCCTGGTCAACGCAGGGTCTTATTCCCGGTTCG
>JBJHBC010000177.1:0-1128 GCA_050485285.1 Thioalkalivibrio sp. | reverse complement strand
CCAGTTGCCGGGATCGAAGCCGCCGTCGCCGTGCCGGTTCACGATGTTGAACATCACGTTGTACCAGCAGTTGCCCCAGTTCCAGTACAGATTGAGCGCCACCGCCGGCACCACGCCGAGGAGGATCAGCAGGAGGCCGCGCCAGTGCTGCCGCGCGAACAGCAGGATATGCAGCCCCAGTGCGATGCCCAGGAGCACCGCGAAGTACTTGGACAGGAACGCCAGCCCCAGCGCCAGGCCGGCGAGCAGGAACCAGTGCGCCGCGCCGGTCCGCAGGGCCTGCCAGGCAAGGCCCGTAGCCAGCAGGCTGAACAGGATCAGCGGGGTGTCCGTCGCGGTGATGACCGCGATGAAGAACAGCGGCATGAACAGCGCCAGCAGCGACACGAGGCGCGCGCGGACCGGATCGGTGTGTCGCCACCAGAGGAAGATCGCGAGCGCTGGCGCCATGGAGGCAAAGATCCCCAACGCGCGGATCGCGAGCGGGTGGTCCGTCAGCGCCAGCACTGCGGTCAGCCACCAGCCGATCATCGGCGGGTGGTCGTAATAGCCCAGATCCGGGTTGTGCCCCCAGATCAGGAAATAGGCTTCGTCGCCGGTGATTGGCAACGCCCAGGCCATGCCGATCTTGACCAGCAGGACGGCCAGCAGGATCGCGCCGTAGTGACGGGCGAGCCAGGGCCAGGTTGTGGTTGTGGGGTTCACTCGGGGGCCCCCTCTACCGACGGTCCGTGGACACGCCGGAAGCGACCCCGGCGCAGGCGGTAGCCGCTGCCGGCCATCTCCAGCAGCGGCTGGTCGGCTGCGCTGTCGCCGTAGGCCGCGATCAGGTCCACCGGCTCGTCCGGGGGCAGGGTGGCCAGCCAGGCGGCGACCGCCGCCGGCTTGGCGGCGCCCCGGCAGTTGGTGCCGTCCAGGCGCCCGGTGACGCGACCGGCGTCATCCACCGCGAGGCGCGAGCTGACCACGCCGGTGACTCCGTGGCGCTCGGCCCAGGGCTGTAGCCAGACATCCAGCGAGGCGGAGACCAGTACACAGTCGTGACCCGCAGCCTGGTGGGCCTGCAGTGCGCGCATGCCGGCCGGGCGCAGCAGGTGGTCGAGGGCGCGGTCGGCGAATTCGCGGCCC
>JBJHBC010000176.1:0-3782 GCA_050485285.1 Thioalkalivibrio sp. | reverse complement strand
CGGTTGCAGGGGCGTGGACAGGCGTTGTACTCGTCGCTGGCCTTCGGGCTGGGCGGCGCGATGGGCTCGCTGGTGGCCGGCTATCTGTGGGACGGCATCAGCCCCGCCTCGGTGTACGTATTCGCGGCATTCCTGGCGGCGGCCGGGGTGATCGCCTCGGTGTACGGCGAATGGCGCTTCCGCACCCCGGTGCGAACCCTGTAACTGGCACGTTGCGGCAAAGCTTCGTAGGGTGCGCATACCCCGATGGAACGACAGAACCGGATGGAACAAACGATGATTCGAATTGCGATTGCGGGCGCCGGCGGGCGCATGGGCCAGAACCTGGTGCAGGCGGTGGACGAACACCCCGAGGCGCGGCTGGGCGCGGCCAGCGAACGACCCGGCAGCGAGACCATTGGCGCGCCCGTCGGTCAGGAGGGCCAGGTGCGTCTGGTCGAGGATCTGGCAACCGTGACCGACGATTTCGACGTGCTGATCGACTTCACCGCGCCGCAGGCCACCATGCAGCACCTCGATTTGTGCGCGCGCGCCGGCAAGGCCCTGGTGATCGGGACCACGGGTCTCGACGCGGATCAGGAACAGCGCCTGCGCGACGCGGCGGCCACCATGCCGATCGTGTACGCGCCGAACATGAGTGTCGGGGTGAACCTGACCTTCAAGCTGGTGGAGCTGGCCGCGCGGGCGCTGGGTGACAGCGTGGACGTGGAGATTCTGGAGGCGCACCACCGTCACAAGGTCGATGCGCCCTCCGGTACCGCGCTGAAGCTGGGGCGTGTGGTCGCGGAGACCCTGGGACGGGACCTGGAGCACGATGCCGTGTACGGCCGCGAGGGCCAGACCGGGGCGCGTGACCGTCGTACCATTGGCTTCGCCACGGTACGTGGTGGCGACATCGTGGGGGAACACACGACGCTGTTCGCGGGCGATGGCGAGCGCGTGGAGATCACCCACAAGGCCTCCAGCCGGACGGTGTTCGCCTCCGGTGCGGTACGGGCCGCCGTCTGGCTGGCTGGTGCCGGCAATGGGCTGTTCGATATGCAGGATGTGCTGGGGTTGCGGGACCTCTAACCAGCGGCGCCGACAGGCGTTACAGGCGCAGTATTTTCCGTCGTTCGAGTTTCGGGGGCTTCGCCTGGACGCCTGCCTTGTTGTGGCTGGCCCTGGTTCGGCATCCGGTGTTTACGGTGGCTCCGGTCCACATACTGCCGTGCGCTGACTCGCCAGCGCGCCGCGAGGTCCTTTCTTGCTTGCCCAAGAAAGGACCCAAAGAAGGGCACCCGGATTCCGCCCGGGAACCTCGCTCCGGACGCGCTGGGCCGGCGGCGCTGAACTCGCTACGCCTTCGGCTCCGCTCAGACATCCAGCGCCTTCTCCCGGCCCATCACGCCCTCCGCGAGGGGCTCCATACGGGGAGGCGAAGGTCAAAACACCAGCTATTCAAACGCCACGACATCACAATGCGCACTGCCGTCCGAGAGCCCCTGGCGCCCGCTCCGCGGGCGCGGCACGCTATGGCCGCAGGCCGAGCGTGCCCGAGATATTCGAAGACCTAGCCATCGTCCACTGGCGAGAACGCCGGGATAGCTGTTGTTTTGACCTACCTCCCCGTTGTCGTCGCGCCGAGTGGAGAGGCTTTTCGCGGGATTCAAGGCGCTGGATGTCTGAGCGGAGCGCAGCGTAGCGAGTTCAGCGCCGCCCGCGAAAAGCCTCGGAGCGAGGGAAACCCCGGCCCGCGCAGCGGGCCGGGGTCGCGGCAGTCGGGCGTGTTTCTTGGGTACTTCTTTGCACGAGCAAAGAAGTACCTCGCGGTGCGCTCGCGAGAGAGCGCGTGGCAGGCGGTCAGACGGAGGCACGTAAACACCAGATGACGAACCAGGACCAGCCACCACCAGCCACCACCAGGCAGGTGGCAGACCAAAGCCACTGTAAACACCGGATGGTGAATATGGGGTAGCGGGTGGCGGGCCGTCCCCGGGCTGGGCATGACCGGGAGAAGGGGAGGGTGGCGGGGCGCCGCCGATGGCGCTAGCGCGAGGAGCCGAGGCTTTGCTCGATGCGGTCGGCGAGGGCGACCAGCCGCGCCGAACTGCCGGCGGAGTCGCCACCGGCCTTCTGCTGCTGCTGGCATTCCAGCAGCTCGTGCGCCAGATTCAGCGCCACCATCACCGCGATCCGCTCGGCGCCGACCACGCGGCCGCCGTCCCGCAGCTCCCGCATGCGTTCGTCAATCAGGGATGCGGAGGCAAACAGGTCGGCGCGCTCGTCCGGCGGGCAGGCGATCTGGTACTCCTTGCCCATGATGGAGACGCGGACAGGTTCGGACTGGCTCATTCGCTGTGCTCCATCGAGCGCAGGCGCGCGATCATGTTCTCGACCCGGTGGCGGGCCTGCTCGTTGCGTTCCTTGAAGGCCGCGCGCTCGCCCTTGAGCTGGCGGACCTGTTCCTGCAGGAGGTGGTTTTCCTCGCGCAGGGCCGCGTGCTCCTCCAGCAGGCGCGTGATCGCGGCCTCCAGGCGTTCGGTCGGGTCGATCGCGGAATCATCGTTCGGCTGCATGGCCTCGGTCCCGGTTGGCAGGCGGCCTTCGCCGCAGGGCGTGTGATCCATGGAGTCTAGGAGGGCTTCGCGCGAAGCGTCAACTTGGGTCATCTTCTTGCTGGAACACCTTCACTTTTTGCGGGTCGCATACCTGCCGTTCCGGGGTTTGTTGCGGCCCGGTGCCCGCGCTGGCCACAATACGGCGAATCTCGTTTCCAGAAAGTGTTGCTGCCCATGACCCAGCCCCCCGAACCCGGCCCCGAGGCCACCGTGATCGAGGGCATGGCCCATAACGGAAAGCCGTGCCGGATTGTCGACAATACGGGGACCGTGCCGCACGCGGAGCTGGAGCAGTTGCTGAACGCCCTGATCGAGGAGAAGCGCTTCGGCCTCAACATGCTGTCCTCCACCGGCTCCAGTGCGATCAAGCTGGGCGAGCCGCAGTTCACGCATCTGCAGGTGGGGGATGACCTCTACCGCTTCCTGCTGTTTCCTTACGAAGCGCGGCTGGAGAGCTTCTGATGCCCCGCACCCCGTACAGCGGCAATGCCAAGGCGCAGGACGGCCTGGAACGTGATCCCGAGGCCCTGCGCGAACAACTGGAACATGGGCTGCGCAGCATGGGCTATGCCCAGACGCCGGCCTCCGCCCACGGGCTGTTCACCGGATGCCTGGTGGCGGACCCGGGCGCCGACGTCGACGCCCTGGAGCGCAGCCTGGGCGAGGCGTTGCCTTTGACCGAGGGCGCCGGGGAGAACTTCGGCAAGACCGTGGAGGCCATCCGCCGCGCGCTGCTGGCCCAGTTGTATGACGTGGAGCTGGGCTTCGGCCCGCTGCTGCCGGAGGACGAAGCCATCGAGGCGCAGGCGCAGGCCCTGTCGGAATGGGTGGACGGTTTCATCGCCGGGCTGGGGCAGATGCCGCGCCTGGGCAAGCTCAAGCCCTCGGCCGAGGCCAGCGAGATCCTGCGCGATTTCGCGGAGATCGCGCGCATCGAGCTGGAGCCGGACGACGACGAGGAAAACGCGGCCGCCTTCGAGGAGCTGAACGAATACGTGCGCGTGGGCGTGCTGCTGATCGCCGATGAGCTGGCCCCGGACGACCCGAAACGGATCCCGATGCAATGACGCGAACGCGACAAGCCCCCCGGCCGGGCCGGATGCCGGAGATCCCCCAGGGCGAGTTTGCCCGGCGCCGCCAGCGTCTGATGCGGGCGCTCGGACCGGAGGCGATCATCGTCGT
>JBJHBC010000175.1:0-3818 GCA_050485285.1 Thioalkalivibrio sp. | reverse complement strand
TCGCTCAGCTGTGCGCGCCCGGCGCGCATGGACTTGACCTCCCAGCCTTCCAGTTCCAGCCCCGCTTCCAGACGATCCTCGATAAAGAAATCGTGACGCGCCTTGCGGTTGAGCGCGATGGTGCTGGAGTTGTCGCCGCCTTGTTTCTTCTTCTTTCCCATAACCCGCGCAGTGTACTGCAGCCGGCCCGGCGAAGCAGTGCACATGGGCCTTCGCCCGTGGTGAAAGTTGAGCCTGAGGACCCGCTGCCCCACAATTCCGGCGGACTCGGCGGCGTGTTGCTGCGACCCGGCCCGGGTGATGCCGGGCGCAATGGCCGCGCACGCGTGTTCCGTCTCCGCTCACAAAGGAGCCACTGATGCCTGCCACGACCTCGATCCACGGGCAATGGACGACCCGCCTGGCCTTTATCCTGGCGGCCACCGGTTCGGCCGTCGGCCTCGGCAATATCTGGCGCTTCCCCTATATCGCCGGCGAGAACGGCGGCGGAGCCTTCGTGCTGGTGTATCTGGGCTGCATCCTGCTGATCGGCCTGCCGGTGATGATGGCGGAGATCCTGCTGGGGCGGCGCGGGCGCCAGAGCCCGATCAATACGATGTCCGCCCTGGCGCGCGAGGAGGGGCTCACACGCGCCTGGGGGATGATCGGCTGGATCGGGGTGCTGGCCGGGTTCCTGATCCTGTCGTTCTACAGCGTGGTGGCCGGCTGGTCGCTGTCGTATGTCTTCAAGTCGGGGACCGGCGGCTTCCTCGGGCTGGATGCGGACGGCTCGGAGTCGATGTTCGGCAACATGCTGGCCGACCCGGAGGCCCTGCTGGCCTGGCACACCATCTTCATGGTGATGACGGCGATGGTGGTCGCGCGCGGGGTGCAGTCGGGCCTCGAGAAGGCGGTGACGATCCTGATGCCGCTGCTGTTCGTGATGCTCCTGGTGATGGTCGGCTATGCGATGGTCGAGGGGCAGTTCTTCGCCGGACTGGCGTTCCTGCTGTACCCCGACTTCTCCGCGCTGTCGGCGAATGCGGTGCTGCTGGCGATGGGACAGGCCTTCTTCACGCTCAGTCTCGGCATGGGCGCGATCATGATCTACGGCAGCTACCTGCAGAGCGAGGCGTCCATCGCACGCACCTCGGCGGCGGTAGTCGGGGCGGACACCCTGGTCGCGATCATGGCCGGGCTGGCGATCTTCCCCATCGTGCTCGGGGCCGGGCTGTCGGCCGAACAGGGGCCGGGGCTGATCTTCGTGACCCTGCCGCTGGCGTTCGCCGATATGCCGGGCGGCCTGTACTTCGGCACCATGTTCTTCGTGCTGCTGGTGTTCGCGGCCTGGACCTCGGCGATCTCCATCATCGAGCCGGCGGTCGCCTTCCTGGTCGAGAACATGGGTCTGACCCGGGTGATGGCGACCGCGATGATTGCCATCGGGGCCTGGTTCCTGGGGATTGGCGCGCTGCTGTCGCTGAATGTCTGGTCCGACTACACCCTGTTCGATATGGGGATCCTGGACCTGCTGGACTACGTGACGGCCAACATCCTGCTGCCGCTGGGCGGCTTCCTGATCGCGATCTTCGTGGGCTGGCGGATGACCGAGCGCTCGGTACAGTCCGAGCTGCGCATGAAGCACCCGGCGCTGTATCAGGTCTGGTACTTCCTGGTGCGTTTCGTTGCACCGGTCGCGATCCTGTTCGTCTTCCTGCGTGCGGTGGAGTTGATTTGATGGCCTCGAAGATTCGCCGCTACGCGGATGTGCCCTACACCCAGGAGCAGATGTTCAATCTCGTGAACGACGTCGATGCCTATCCGGAATTCCTGCCGGGCTGTCGCAGTGCGTCGGCGCGTCCGCGCGGCGAGCACGAGGTGGAGGGCACGATCGAACTGGCCAAGGGCGCCCTGCACAAGTCGTTTACCACCCGCAATACCCTGAAGCGCCCGGAGAGCATCGACATGCGCCTGGTCTCCGGGCCGTTCCGGCGACTGCACGGGACCTGGACCTTCAGCCAGGTGGAGGGCGGCAAGACCCGTATCGCCCTGGAGCTGGAATTCGAGTTCGCCAACCGCATTATGGCCTTCGCGATCGGGCCGGTGTTCAACCAGATTGCCAATTCGCTGGTGGATGCCTTTGTCCAGCGCGCGCGCGAGGTCCACGGTGCCGGATAGTCCCGTGGCCCCGGCCGCCGCGGACGGCATGATCCGTGTGGAGGTGGCCTATGCGCGGCCCGACCGCCAGGTGATCCTGCCACTGGTGGTGCCCGAGGGCACCACGGTGGATACCGCGCTGCGCCAGTCCGAGATCGAGCTGCAGTTTCCGGAGATCGATCTGGAGAATGCGAAGGTCGGGATCTTCGGCAAGATCACCCGGCGCGACACCGTGCTGCGGCCGCGTGACCGCATCGAGATCTACCGTCCACTGATCGCGGACCCGAAAGAGGTGCGCCGCCAGCGTGCCGGGAAGGGACGCAAGAAGAAGCCGGGCAAGGGCGATGCGGAAGCCGGGGGCGAATCGAAGAAGGACGCAGGGACGGGGAACGCGGAGGAATAGCGAGCGCCCTGTGAGCCTGCGGCACTTCGGGGATGCGGGCGAGCGTCAGTCGTTGTCCATGTCCACCGGGTGCTCGTCCAGCGCGACCGGCTGCGGGATGTCGGCATCCACATGGCTGACCACGCCGTTCGCAAAGTGCACCGTGACCCGCTGGCGCTCGGTCGCCCCGAAGCCCGGGCGGCGGTAGTAGACGTAGTCCCAGCGATCATCGGCGCGGAAGGCGGGCTCCAGCTGGGGCGACCCCATCAGGAAGCGGACCTGCTGTGGTGTCATGCCGGGCTGGATCTGCGCCACCTGGACGGGGTCGATCACGTTGCCCTGTTGTACATCCAGACGGAACTGGTTGAGGCCGCCGCAGGCGCTCAGCAGGCTTGCGGCCACGGCGATAGAAATGAGAATCTTGATCATCTGAGCGGGCGGTCCTCGGCGTCTGGTGGGCCGTGAACGCGCATGGTACACCAAAGCGTCCCGCCGCTCTCAAGCGGATCGGACCGGGAAAACAGGCAATGGAAACCAGTAATCTCAAGAAGGCGGGACTCAAGGTCACGCTGCCGCGGATGAAGATCCTCGAGATCCTCGAGACCTCGGAGACCCGGCATCTGACGGCCGAGGCGATCTATCGCGAGCTGCTCGAATCCGGCGAGGAGATCGGCCTGGCCACGGTGTATCGCGTGCTGACCCAGTTCGAGGCGGCCGGGCTGGTCTGTCGTCTGCACCTGGAGGGCAATCAGGCGGTGTTCGAGCTGGAGCGTGGTGGCCACCATGATCATATCGTCTGCAACCAGTGCGGGCGGGTCGAGGAGTTTTTCGACGAGACGATCGAGCGGCGCCAGCGCGAGGTGGCCCAGCACCACGGTTTTTCCATCAAGGATCATGCCCTAGTCCTGTACGGCGACTGTAACGACCACGCCTGTCCCCACCGCCCGGCCTGACCGCTATCGGTGTTTTACTCACCGCGGACCGGCTGGCACCGGTTCCGCCGCGGGTGTGCAGTAGCTTCCGATTCGGCTGCTTGCCTTTTTGTGGCTGGCCCTGGTTCGGCCTCCGGAGTTTAAGGTGCCTTCGTCCGGCCGCCTGCCCTGTGGTGGCTGGTCCTGGTTCGGCATCCGGTGTTTACGTGCCTTCGGTCCGCATACTGCCCGGCGCTGACTCGCCAGCGCGCCGCGAGGTCCTTTCTTGCTTGCCCAAGAAAGGACCCAAAGAAGGGCACCCGGATTCCGCCCGGGAACCTCGCTCCGGACGTGCTGGGCCGGCGGCGCTGAACTCGCTGCGCCTTCGG
>JBJHBC010000174.1:0-3931 GCA_050485285.1 Thioalkalivibrio sp. | reverse complement strand
CCGCGCGGTGTGCCGCAGATCGAGGTCACCTTCGACATCGACTCCAACGGCATCCTGAACGTGTCGGCCAAGGACAAGGCCACCGGCAAGGAGAACAAGATCGTCATCAAGGCCTCCTCCGGTCTGTCCGACGAGGAAGTCGAACAGATGGTCAAGGACGCCGAGGCGCATGCCGAGGAAGACAAGAAGTTCCAGCAGCTGGTCCAGGCGCGCAACCAGGCCGACGCCCTGGTGCACTCCGCCGAGAAGTCGCTGAAGGATCTGGGCGACCAGGTCTCCGACGACGAGCGCTCCGCGATCGAGTCGGCGGTGGCCGAGGTCAAGACCGCGATGGAAGGCGAGGACGCCGACGCCATCGAGCAGGCCACGCAGAAGCTGGCCGAGGCCTCCGGCAAACTGGCCGAGAAGGCCTATGCCCAGGGCGCCGATGCCGCGGGCGAGCCCGGCGCCGAGCAGGCCGATAGCGGCCAGCAAGGCGACGATGTCGTGGACGCCGAGTTCGAGGAAGTCGACGACGACCAGAAGAAGCAGGGCTGATGCCCGTCCGGCGGCGCCTTGGCGCCGCCGGACTTCGATCACATGCCACGCCCGGGGTACACGGTACCTCCGGGCGTTTGCGTGAAGGCATTCCGCGTTCGCGCGAACGATCTACCTGGAAATGACCATGTCACAACGCGACTACTACGAGGTGCTGGGTGTCTCCAAGGACGCCTCGGCCGCCGATATCAAGAAGGCCTTTCGCCGCCTGGCGATGAAGTACCACCCCGACCGCAACCCGGGGGACGAGGAGGCCGAGGCCAAGTTCAAGGAGGCGCGCGCCGCCTATGACGTCCTCAGCGACGATCAAAAGCGGGCGGCCTACGACCGCTACGGCCATGCCGGCGTGGACGGTTCGGCCGGTGGCTTCGGCGGTGGGGCCGGGGCCTCCAACTTCAGCGACATCTTCGAGGACATCTTTGGCGATATCTTCGGGGGTGGCGGAGGTGGCCGCGGTCAGCGCGCCTACCGGGGCTCCGACCTGCAGTACAACCTGGACCTGACGCTCGAGGAGGCCGTGTTCGGCACCGAGGTCAAGATCCGCATCCCGACGACCGTCTCCTGCGAGGCCTGCGACGGCTCCGGCGCCGAACCGGGGACCTCGCCGGAGACCTGCCCGACCTGCAACGGCGTGGGACAGGTGCGCATCCAGCAGGGCTTCTTCTCCGTGCAACAGACCTGCCCGCGCTGCGAGGGCTCCGGCAAGATCGTCTCCAGCCCCTGCAAGTCCTGTCACGGCAAGGGCCGGGTACAGGAGCAGAACACCCTGGACGTGAAGATCCCGGCCGGTGTGGATTCGGGCGACCGCATCCGCCTGGCCGGTCAGGGCGAGGCCGGCATGAATGGTGGCCCGCCGGGTGATCTCTACGTGCAGGTGCGGGTCAAGCCGCACAAGCTGTTCCGGCGCGAGGGCTCGGACCTGCACTGCGAGGTTCCGGTGTCGTTCGCGACCGCCGCCCTCGGGGGCGAACTGGAGGTCCCGTCGCTGGATGGCCGGGTCAAGTTGAAGGTCCCCGCGGAGACGCAGACCGGCAAGCAGTTCCGGGTCAGCGGCAAGGGCGTGAAGTCGGTGCACGGCGGCGCGGTCGGCGACCTGATCTGCCGCGTGGTGGTGGAGACGCCGATCAATCTGACCAAGGAGCAGAAACAGCTCCTGCGCCAGTTCGAGGAATCCACCCAGGCCGGCGGGACCAAGCACAGCCCGCAGGCGCAGTCCTGGGTGGACGGGGTGAAGGGCTTCTTCGAGGACCTGAACTTCTGGTCCAAGTAACCCCGCCATACTCGTGCCCGTGACCACTCGTGCTGGTTGCACCCCAGAAAAAAGCGATTCACAGGAAGACGGGAAGATTGGAAGGGGGATAATGTGGCCGGCCGCACAGGCACGGTTAGCGTTGGCTTCGCGACGGTCACTGTTCCCGTCCTTTCACCCCAAAAAATCTTCCTGTCTTCCAAACTTCCTGTAAATCGCCCTTGGCCCCCCCCCTTTTTCTGTGTGCTTTGTGGTGAAAAATGGGGTGCGGGCGCGCGGGGCTCAGGTCGAGGCGAAGTCGAAGGTGGGGGCCGGCATCGGCGCCTGCAGGAAGTAGCCCTGCACGAGGTTGACGTTCAGGCTGTAGAGCACGGCGAGCACGCTGGCGTCCTCGACATACGGGACGATGACCTGCTTGCCCTTGGCGTGCGCGGCCTCGGTATGCTCGCGAATCAGCTGCTGGTTCTCCTCGCTCTCGGCCAGGTTCTTCACGTACGACGGGTCCAGCTTGATGTGGTCCGCCTCCATGTGCTGCAGCAGCTGGAACGGGTTCAGGCCATTGCCGAAGTCGTCGATGCACAGGTGGCCGTGCATCTCCTGCAGGCCCCGGGCCACGTGGATCGCCGGTTTCAGGTGGGTGACCACGGTCGGTTCCTTCAGCTCCACCACCACGTTGTCGGCGGGGATGCGCAGGGCGTGCAGGTCGTCGTGCAGCCAGCTGACCACCGAGGGATCGCCGAGCGACCCGTTGGTCAGCTTGAGGAAGAACTGGGTACCGGGGTCCTTCTTCAGTTGGTCCGCCAGGACGCCCAGCGCGGTCTTCAGGATCCAGCGGTCGATGGGCTGGGCCATCTCCGTGCGCTCGGCGCTGGGCAGGAAGGCCTCCGGTTCGTGGACATGACCCTCGGCATCGCGCAGCCGCACGAACACCGAATAGCGCGCCCGGTCGGCCCCGTGCAGGTTCACGATCGGCTGGTACAGCAGCTCCAGGCGGTCGTGATCGAGGGCGTCCTGGATGCGCAGCCGCCACTGCTGGTCGGCCTGGGCCTGGGTCATCTCGCCCTCGGCCGGGCGGAAGAAGCTGTGGGTCCCGCCGCCGGCTTCCACCGCTTCCTGCAGTGCGCGGTCGGCCTGCGACAGTAGCTCCTCGGTATCCACCGCGGTCTCGTCGGCGATCACGATGCCGGCGGACAGGGTGCAGTTGGTGGAGGCGTTGCCGAGTTCGAACACGCGCCCGGTGACCGCCTCCATCAGACCGTGGACGCGGCTCTCCACCTCGTTGCGGCGGGTATCCGGCACCAGGATGCCGAAATGCTCGGCTTCCAGGCGCGCGGTGATGGCCGGATCGGGGAATTGATCCTCGATCAGCTTGCCGATGTCGGCCAGCAGCAGGTCGCTGGCGGACATGCCGACGTTGGCGCGGATCTCCGCGAAGCGGTCCACCGCCAGCGTGATCAGGGCGAACGGCTTCTCCGACTGCGCGGCCTGGCCCTGCGCGGTCTCGATCATGCCGGTGAAGTGCTGGCGATTGTAGAGGCCGGTGACCAGGTCGCGTTGCGACAGGTAGTCGATCTTCTCCGCCAGTTCCGGGTCCTCCTGGGCCGAATCCAGCAGGACCTGGGTACAGGCCTCGCCCTCGACGCTGGCGGTGGAGAGGCGCAGGTTGGCCTCGAACGGGGTGCCGTCGAAGGCCTGAAGCTGGAAGGCCTGATGGGTCTGGTCGCCCTCCTCGCCGTTCTGGAAGCGGCGCAGCAGCCCTTTCAGTTCGTCGCGGCTCTCCGGCGCGACCAGATCCATCAGCGGCAGGCCGTCGACCTCCTCCGGGTCGCCAATGCCAAAGCGTTCGCGCCAGGAGGCGTTGGCGTAGATGTGCATGCCCTCGTGGACGTAGGCGATGGCATCGCGCGAGTTATCCAGCAACAGCTGGCAGCGGCGCTCGGACTCCTGCAGCGACGCGTCCATGCGGCCCAGTCGCTGGCGCAGCTGGAACTGTTCGGCGGCGCGAATGGTGAGGAGGCTGGCCAGTTCGTGCAGTTCGTGATCCACCACCGCGTACGCACCGGCCTCGTAGTCATCCACGCGTTCCGCTTCCGGGCGTTCGGTCAGGATCACGACCGGGATCCGCCGGCCGGAGGCATGCTGGGC
>JBJHBC010000173.1:0-3941 GCA_050485285.1 Thioalkalivibrio sp. | reverse complement strand
TCGTCCATCTCCGCGTGGTCGGCGGTGATCTCCACCGGCAGCGAGGGCCCCGACCCCGGCTGGCCCAGGGCTGGCGTCGCCAGCAGGGCGGACAGGAGGCCGGCCGCCGCAAGCAGGCCCGGCAGGCGGCGGCTATTCGGGATCGGGGTCATGCGCGGGGTCCTCCTCGCTCGCCTCGCTGTAGAGCGAGTACACGTCATGGAACAGTTCTATGGTATCCGCTCGCGAGTCCACGCGCAGGCCGGTGCCGCGTTGGAACAGTCCGGGCTGGTTCAGCGTGGAGAGGGCCTCCGAGGTGGCGACCATGGTGTCCGTGGCGATGCGTACATCCCGCGAGTCGACGACTGTTTGCACGCGTTCGCCGCGGGCCGGTTGTACGCCGTGGGTGGGGCCGACCAGGTCCAGGGTCTCTTCAGCCGGGCGGTGCAGGGCCGCCGGGGCGGTCCAGCGCCATTCGATGCCGCCATCGGCGAACAGGTCGAGTTCCGGGTCATCCACCCACTGCGGCCCGTCGCGGCCGAATTCGCGCAGTCGGGTGCCCTGCAGCCGGTGGGTCCGCTCACCGTTGTCGCCGGTGGCGTGTAGCGTGAATCCGTCGATCTGCAGGGTCACCTCGCCCTCGGGCGGGGTGACCTCGGCGGTTGCGGGGCTTGCGCCCGCCAGCGCAAACAGGACCAACGGCAGCGCCAGGCCGTACCGGTTGCGTATCCGCCGGCTCATCCGTTCAGGTAGGTCTCGAGCAGGGCGTCCAGTCGGTCCTGCGCGGCCAGCAACCCCTCGCAGGCCTCGCGCACGGCGCCGCGCCCGCCGTGGGCCTCGGTGACCCACTGGGCGTGGCGGCATACCAGTGGATGGGCGTCCCCGACCGCGATCCCGAGCCCGACCCGCTGCATGGCCGGCAGATCGACGATGTCGTCGCCCATGAAGGCGGCTTCCGCCGGGGTGTGGCCGGTGCGCTGCAGCAACTCGTGCAGGGCCTCGCCCTTGTCGCGGCGGCCCTGGATCAGGTGTTCCACGCCCAGGTCGCGCATACGGTGTTCGACCACCCCGGAGGTGCGCCCGGTCAGGATGGCGATGTCGAGGCCGCCGTCCAGGGCCAGGCGGATCCCGTGGCCGTCGCGACTGTTGAAGGCCTTGTACTGCTCGCCGCCATCGCCCAGGAACAGGCTGCCGTCGGTCAGCACGCCGTCCACGTCGAGGATCAGCAGGCGTACGGCCTGCTGGCGGGTGCGCAGGGTCGCGGCATCCAGGTTCATCAGGCCACCCCGGCGCGCAGCAGGTCGTGCATGTTGATCACGCCGACCAGCCGCTGGTCGGCGTCGGTGACCGGCAGGGCGTTGATGCGCCGGCTCTCCATGGTCTCCAGGGCCTCCACCGCCAGCCAGTCGGGCTGCGCGGTGTGGCCGCCGGTGGTCATCGCCTCGCCGATGGTCAGGCCGTCCAGGCTGTGCCCGGCGTCCAGGGTGCGGCGCAGGTCGCCATCGGTGAACACGCCCTGGATACGGTCGTCGGCACCGGCCACGATCACCAGCCCGAGGCCCTTGCGGGTGATCTCGAACAGGGCGTCCTTCAGCGGGGCCTCCGGCGTGATGCGCGGGATCGCGTCGCCGGTGTGCATGATGTCGGCGACATGCACCAGCAACCGTCGCCCCAGCCGGCCGCCAGGGTGCGAGCGGGCGAAGTCGTTGGCGGTGAAGCCGCGTGCATCCAGCACCGCGATCGCCAGGGCGTCGCCCATCGCCAGCGCCGCGGTGGTGCTGGAGGTGGGCGCCAGGCCCAGCGGGCAGGCCTCGCGCTCGACGCTGACGTCGAGGTGCACGGTGGCGTCGGCGCCCAGGCGCGAGCCGGGGTTGCCGGTCATCGCGATCAACGGCACGCCCAGGCGCCGGATCAGCGGCAGGATGGTGATGATCTCGTCGGTCTCGCCGGAGTTCGACAGCGCGATCACCACGTCCTCGCGGGTGATCATGCCCAGGTCGCCGTGGCTGGCCTCGCCCGGGTGCACGAAGAAGGCCGGGGTGCCGGTGGAGGCCAGGGTCGCGGCCAGTTTGCTGCCGATATGCCCGGACTTGCCCATGCCGGTGACGATCACGCGACCCTTGCACTCAAGGATGCAGCGGCAGGCCTCGAGGAAGCTGTCGTCGATGCGCCGGGCGAGGTTGCGCACGGCCTCGGCCTCGTCGTTGAGGACGGCCAGAGCCAGGTTGCGGGTGGTTTCGGGGTTGAAGTTCATGCAGTTGCCGTAATTCCCAAATAGACAAGGTAGCTTGCGAAGGCGACGAGGAGAAGGGCGCCCTGCCAGCGCAGGATTTGGCCGCGGCGGCTTAGCGCGATCAGGAACAGGGCCACCGTCAGTGCCAGCATCACGGGATAGTCGCGCGCGAGCACGTCGGCGTCGATTGCCAGCGGCGCGATCAGGGCCGGAACCGCCAGCACCGCGAGCAGGTTGAACAGGTTGGAGCCGACCACGTTGCCGATCGCCAGCCCCGCCTCGCGGCGGAAGGCGGCGACCACCGAGGTGGCCAGCTCGGGCAGGCTGGTGCCGATCGCGACGATGGTCAGGCCGATGACCAGATCGCTGACCCCCAGTTGTTCGGCGATTTCCACCGCGCCCCAGACCAGGGCCTGGCTGCTGGCCAGCAGGAGCAGCAGCCCGAACACCAGCCAGGCGATCGCGGGACCGAGGCGATCGCTGTCCGGGATGGTCTCCACCATGCCGCGCACGACTTCGGGGGCATCCTCGCCCGGGGCCTGTTGCGCGCGGCGGGCGGTCAACGCCATCCAGGCGGTGAATGCGGTCAGGCCCGCGAGCAGGGCGATGCCCTCCATCCGGCCCAGCTCGCCGCCGACCAGCAGGAGCAGCACGCCGAAGCTGACCAGCAACAGGATCGGCAGTTCGCGGCGAACCATGCCGCGGCCGATCACCAGCGGTGCGACCACCGCGGCGGCCCCCAGCACCAGTGCGATGTTAGCGATGTTCGAGCCGATCGCGTTGCCCACGGCCATGCCCGGGTTGCCCTGCAGGCTCGCGAGGACCGAGACCACGAGCTCCGGGGCCGAAGTGCCGAAGGCAACAATGGTCAGGCCAATGACCAGCGGGCTCACGCCGACCCCGCGGGCAAAGGCGGAGGCGCCGAACACGAAGCGGTCGGCACTCCAGGTCAGCAGGATCAGGCCGACGATGACGGCGACGATGGGTAGGGCCATGGGGCAGACGGGTCCCGAACGGTCAGGCCGCGATTGTAGCGGATTGGGGCACTGTGTCAGTGGCGCAGGCGCTCCAGGCACGCGGCGGTGCTGACCCGCGGGGTCCAGCCGAGCTGCTCGCGGGCGCGGGTACAGTCCAGCACCAGCGGGCCGTCCAGCCCGCGCACCCACCCGGGGTCGCCCGCGCGGGCGCTCAGGCGCCAGGCCAGCGGGTGCAGGGCGCGGATCAGCCCCAGGGGGACCGGCACCCCCCAGCGCCGCCGGTGGCGTGCCATGGCCCGCAGTGACCAGGCAGGTTCGGCCCCCAGATTGAAGGTGCCCTGTGTGCGGGTGGTCACGCTGCGGGCGATCGCCGCCGCGGCATCGTCCTCCCACAGGATCTGCACCGGTTGCTCGCCCCCGGCGGGATAGAGGCGTCCGCGGGCGATCTGCAGCAGCAGCGGGTGCGCATGCGGCCCGACGATCGCGGGGGGGCGCAGGATAGTCACGCGGCATTCGGGGTGCTCGCGGACGAGGGCGCGCAGGGCCTGCTCCACGGCCACCTTGTCCTCCGCATAGGGGAAGCGCGGCCGGGTCGGGTGGTCTTCGGTCAGGGGCTGCGGGCTGTCCGGCCAGGGGCCGTAGACCGCGGCGCTGGACAGGAACACGAGGTGGCGCACGCCGGCGGCGATGGCGGTCCGGAAGACCTGATCACTGAGGGCGACATTCTGCTGCCGGACCCAGGCACGGTCGTG
>JBJHBC010000172.1:0-3950 GCA_050485285.1 Thioalkalivibrio sp. | reverse complement strand
CCGTGCGCCCTCGCCCTGCGGCCGATATCCCAGCGTTTCGGCCAGCACCGCCTCCCAGCCCGGCGCCGCACCGGAATCGCCGGAAACCCGCGCGCGCCCCAGCCAGCGAGCCAGACGCCGCACCGGGTGCGATGGCTCATCCGCGGTGGCCGCCGGTGCCGCCCACAGGCCGGGGAGCAGGTACGTCACCCGCCGGTCGGTCCGGTCTCCCGTCATGAAGCCCCCCCGCAACACGTCGGGTGGAGGAAAAAGATGGGCAGGAATGCAAGCCTGTACATGGATCAGTGTTTCCTCGGGGCCTGTCGGATCTGGATATTCGCCGCGAGCGCGGCAGAAGCGCGAGCCCGTTTAGATCCGCTGTCGCAAGGCGCAGATCGCGCGCATCGGGTAACCAAAGCCGGCGTGCAAAATGTCGCCATTCTACGACGCGCATGGCAGATCCGTCCCCAATCCGACCGCCCCCAGATCCTCGAGCAGTGATCAAGCGGGCATCCTGCCACACCGCCGGGGGCCGAACGCGCAATCCTTCAACTGGTCTATACCATTAGACACAAGCCCGGAAAGTGCCCGCGATGACCGGACCCTTCTACAACCCACGCCCTTCCGTTGCCACCGTCCTTCATGGCGCCGCGCGCGGGCTCCTTGCGGGCGCCGCCCTGCTGGCCCTCGCCATGCCCGCGGCCGCGGAGGACTATCCGGCCGACTCCAGCATCCAGTGGCAAAGCTGGGACAGCGAACTGTTCGCCGAGTCGGAGGCGCGCGAACGTCCGATCTTCTTCTACTTCCACGGCCAGTGGTGCACCTGGTGCCGCGACTTCCAGGACGAATCCCTGGAGAACCCCTCGGTCGTGGATGTCATCGACGAGCACTACATCCCCGTGCTCGTCGACCTGGATGAACGCGCCGATCTGTTCCGGCGCTACGGCGGGCGCGGCCTGCCCTTCGTGGTCATCGTGAACCACGAAGACGAGATGCTCACCCGCTTCACCGGCCACGTGAATGCCCGCGACCTCGAGAGCATCCTCCAGGCGCAGCGCGACATGTTCTCGGTCACCGGCCGCGAGATCACACCGGACGACGCGGCGATCGACGGCCTCGACGCCTTCATGGAGATGCTCGACGAGGTCTATGACGCCCGCGCGGACCGCCTGAGCGGGTCCGCCACCTTCGGCACGCTCAGCAAGCGCCCGCAACCCTGGACCTACCGCTACCTGCTGGCCAGTGACGACTGGGAGGAACGCATGCCCGGCCTGCTGGACCAGATCGCGGAGGATCTCTACGACGAGGTCGAGGGCGGCTTCTTCTTCTTCCACGACCCGGACCAGCGCGATCCGGTCCTGGCCCTGGAGACCTCCAAGCGCCTGGATCAGAACGCCGCGTTTCTGTGGCTGTTCTCCGAGGCCTACGAGCGCATCGGCGACGAACACTACGCGGAGATCGCGCGCGGCATTCGTGACTATCTGCGCAACCACCTGTGGGACGCCCGTCAGCTACGCTTCGGCAACAGCCAGTACGCCGACCGCGACTACTATCAGCTGGATCCGGAGACCCGCACGCAGACCGACCCGCCCCGGGTCGACCGCAACACCTATGCCGACACCTCGGGACAGGCCATCGCCGCGCTCGCCAACCTGGCGCGCGTACTGGAAGACCGCGAGACGCTCGACTGGGCCCGCGAGGCGCTGGAGGCGCTCGACCGCTATCTCCTCACCCGCAGCGGCTACCTGCACGGCATCACCGCCGGCGGGCGGCCGGCGATGGAGGGCTACCTGCCCTCGCAGATCTGGCCGGAGATCGCCCGCCAGGAACTGGCGCGCGCCGTGGAGGCACTGGATGGCGAACGCCCGGACCTGCCCGACCCCGTCGCCGCACTGGATCGACTGGAGCCCTTCTTCGACGCGGAGCTGGGCACCCATGCCGAGCGGATCGGAACGGATCTGGAGCCCTGGTCGGAGACCCGCACCCAGGCCGCGCTCGCCTGGTGGCTGTACCGCCTGCCGGACGACGCGATCGAGGCGTCCCATATCGACCGCGACACCGTGCGCGACCGCCTGCGCATCGAGCCCGGCGCGGATCCCGACGACGTTGCCCTGGGCTTCGACGCCCTGCGCCGGGGTTTCTGAAACCGGCCGGGATCAGCCCTGCTGACGGAAGCCCGCGACCTCGTTCTGTAGCTGCTGCGCCAGCCCTTCCAGGGCCTCCACCGCCTGCTGCATCTCGTTGGCCCCGTCGGCGTTGCGCACCGCGATGTCGTTGATGTGGTGGATGTTGCGGTTAATCTCCTCCGCCACCTGGCTTTGCTCCTCGGTCGCACTGGCCACCTGGCGGGTCATGTCGTCGATGGTGGTCACCGAATCATGGATGTACTCCAGGGTCTCGCCCGCCTCGCCGGCCTTCTCCACCGAGGTCTCGGCATGCTGCTGGCTCACCTCCATCGCCTGTACCGCGCGGGTCGCCCCGCCCTGCAGCCGTTCGATGATCTCGCGGATCTCCCCGGTCGAGTCGTTGGTACGCTGGGCCAGATGGCGCACCTCGTCGGCCACCACCGCGAAGCCGCGTCCCGCCTCGCCGGCACGGGCGGCCTCGATTGCCGCATTGAGCGCCAGCAGGTTGGTCTTCTCGGCGATCTCCTCGATCACCTGCAGGATGGTGCCGATGTTGTCGCTGTCACCCTTCAGCTCACTGATCACGTGGCTCGCCTGGCGGATCTCGCCGGCCAGGGTGTTGATCGCGCCCTGCGTGGCCTGCACCACGGTGCGCCCGCCTTCCGCCGCCCGGGTCGCCTGACCGGCGCTCTCGGCCGTGCTCTGGGTGTTGTTGGCCACCTCCTGCACGGTAGCGGACATCTGGTTCATCGCGGTGACCACCTGCTCCACGTCGCCGCGCTGCTCGTGGGTCGCCCGGGTCAGTTCGTTGCTGCGACCCTCCAGCTGCCGCGCGGAGGCGGCGATGCCGTCGGCCGCATCCGCGACCTGCCGGATCAGCCCGGAGAGCCGACCCATCACCGTGTTGAAGGCCGTACCGGTGCGGCCGATCTCGTCGTCCGTGGTGACCTCCACCCGGTGCCCGAGATCCGCACGCCCCTCGCCGATCGCCTCCAATCCCTCGGCCAGACGCTCCAGCGGCCGCGTCAGCACATTGGCATAGAACCAGCCGATCCCCAGCGCCACCACGAACGCGACCACCCACAGCGCCCACAGCAACCACCACAGCTGCGTCACCAGGGCATCGTCCACCCCCGCGGCGAGATCGCCCTTCATGGTGTGGAACGTCACGCCGCCCATAATGGACAGTGGCACCGTGCTCACCACGATCACCAGGATCACCAGCTTCAGCCGCAGACCACCCAGCTTCCCAATCTTCATCGACGTCCTCCTTTCCATCCCTTAACGACCACCCGGCCCGGCCCTTGAGCCCGCCACAGTATCCATCCGTCCCGCCCCTATCGTCTTGATCCGGCTCAACCCCAGGTGCCACCCCAAGTCGAAAAACTGTTTCACCACGAAGCACACGGAGGCACGAAGAAGGGCCAGGTCAAGAGCGTTCCACAGGAAGACGCGAAGTATGGAAGTGCTTATGGGCCCTCGGGGAACCACATACGGTGTGATCAGCCTTGCGCTGGGGCAGACACCTGCCGCGCAACACAGATCCCTTCTCGTCTTCCAGACTTCCTGTAATCGCTTTTCGCCCTTGACCTGGCCCTTCTTCGTGCCTTCGTGAGCTTCGTGGTGAATAAAGCCCTTCTGCCAACGCCCGGAACGAAAAAACCCGCGGCCCCGGAGATCGGGACCGCGGGTTCGCGGTTTCGCGCTGGCGCGTCGGACTAGCGGCTGCGCGCCGCCCGGTTGCCGTTGGCGGACGGGCGGCCGTTGCCGCCGCGACCGCCGCCGGGCTTGCCACCGCGGGCGTTTCGCGGGGCGCCATTGCGGGCACCGCCGCCCGGCTTGCCG
>JBJHBC010000171.1:0-3988 GCA_050485285.1 Thioalkalivibrio sp. | reverse complement strand
TCGCGTCGGTCGCGCTGGGCACCCTGTATGCCTATCTCATGTACCGCAGTCCCTGGCGGCGGGTCGTGTTTGTCGGCGTGTCCATCGTGGTCCCGATCGTTGCCAACGGCCTGCGCGCCTACATGATCGTGATGATCGGCCACCTGAGCGACATGGAGCATGCGGCCGGGGTTGATCACCTGATCTATGGCTGGATCTTTTTCGGCGTGGTCATCGCGCTGATGTTCGCGATCGGTGCGTTGTGGCGCGAGGACATGGATCCGGCGCCGATCCCGACGGCGCCCCCGGCGCAACCCGGGCGCTCCGCGCAGGCGGGTTCGTTCGCCGCCGCCGCGCTGCTGACGGTCATCCTGGCCAGTGCGGCGCCGCTGTATGCCGACTGGATGAACCAGCGTGATCTCGGGCCGGTGGCGGGCCTGGGGACGGGCCCGCTGGCCCCGTCCGGCTGGCAGGTCCTGGAGGATCAGGCCGGCGCCTGGGAGCCAGGCTATCGCGGCGCCCGCTTCGGCCGCGGCGGCCTGGTGACGGCCGCTGACGGTGGCGCGGCGGTGGGCATGCATGTGCTGTTCTACCGCGAGCAGTACCGGTACGGGAACATGGTCGGCTGGAGCAATACCCTGGCCGGGCGCGATCGGGCGCTGGAATGGTCGCAGTCGCGTCGCGGCCGCGCCACGCTCGAGGGGTATCCCAACCCGGAGCGCTTCCTGCTGAACGGCCCCGGGCAGCGGTTCCTGGTGTGGCGCTGGTACTGGGTGGATGGCCGCCTGACGACCCGCCCGCATGAGGTCAAGGCGCGGGAGGCGCTGAACCGGTTGTTCGGTGGTCGGGATGATGCCGCGCTGGTGGTGCTCTATGCGCCGCTCGGGTTCGACAACGGCACCGATGCGGCGGAGGCGGCATTGCGGGCCTACGCCGCGGATGCCCTGCCCGAGCTGCTCGAACAGCTCGGCCACGTCGCGCGACAGTGACGGGCGCCTCCGTACCCGTGGCCCGGGAGGGTGATCAGCGCCCCTGTGTGGCGCACATTATCCATCGCCTGGATATCGGCGGGATGGAGAACGGGCTGGTCAACCTGATCAATCACATGCCGGCCGATCGCTTCCGCCACGCGATCATCTGCATGACGGACCACACCGACTTTCGCCTACGCCTGCAGCGGGATGATGTCAGCCTGTACGCCCTGCACAAGCGCGAAGGCAAGGATCCGCGGGTGCACCTCCGTCTGTGGCGGCTGCTGCGCCGTCTGCAACCGGACATCGTGCATACCCGCAACTTCGGCACGCTGGAGACGCAGGTGACCGCCGCGCTCGCCGGGGTGCGGGCGCGGGTGCACGGCGAGCATGGCTGGGATGTCGGGGACCTCGACGGCACGCGTGACCGCAACCGCCGCCTGCGCCGCCTGGTGCGGCCATTGGTGGGGCATTACATCGCCCTGTCGCAGCACCAGACGGGCTATTTGCGGGAGGCCATCGCGGTACCGGCGGCGCGTCTGTCGCACATCTTCAATGGTGTGGATACCGGCCGCTTCGCGCCGCCGCATGAGGGCTTTGCGTCCCCGCTGCCGCAGGGATTCCGGGACCCCGGCACGTTCGTGATCGGCTCGGTCATGCGCATGCAGGCGGTCAAGGCGCCGCTGGATCTGGCGCGGGCCTTTGTCGCGCTGCGCGAGCTCCTGCCCGAGGCCTTTCCGCGCCTGCGTCTGGTGATGATCGGGGACGGCCCCCTGCGCGCCGAGGTCGATCAATTCCTGGAGCAGGCCGGGGTCGCAGACCAGGCCTGGCTCCCCGGAGCCCGGGAAGACGTCGCCGACTGCCTGCGGGCGCTGGACCTGTTCGTGCTGCCGTCGCTGGCCGAGGGGATCTGCAACACCATCCTCGAGGCGATGGCGACCGGCCTGCCGGTGGTCGCGACGGATGTCGGGGGCAACCCCGATCTGGTGCAGCCCGGGGTGACCGGGGCACTGGTGCCGGCGGGGGACCCCGACGCGATGGCCCGCGCGCTGATGGCCTATCCCGGCGATCCCGCGCGGACCGCACGCGAGGGACAGGCCGCCCGCGCCCGGGCCGAGGCGGCGTTCAGCATGGAGGCGATGGTCACGGGCTACATGGCGGTATACGACCGGGTACTGGCCCGGCGTTAGTTGTGGCGCTAACGCCAGCCGCCCCGCGGCGCGAATCGCGGGCGCTCGGTGGCGGGGTTGTCGTTTATTCTGGATTTTCCGTGATGGTGCGAGGGCCCGGCTCGAACCGGTGTCCGCCCGGCGGCACCGCCCAGTGTCGACCGGGCCGTAGATCGCCCGAATTCGACCGACGCCCAGGCAAGGAAGCAATCAGGATCCCTACATGTGCGGTATTACCGGCATCTTCGATCTGCGCGACCGGCGACCGGTAAACCGGTCCCTGCTGGAGGCGATGAACGAGACCCAGTTTCACCGGGGCCCGGACGAGGGTGGCGTGCATCTGGAGCCGGGTGTGGGGCTGGCGCATCGGCGCCTGTCGATCATCGACCTCTCCGGCGGGCAGCAGCCGCTGTTCAACGAGGACGAGACCGTCGTCGTGACCTACAACGGCGAGATCTACAACTTCCCGGAGCTGACCGCCGAGCTGCAGCAGGCGGGCCATCGCTTCCGCTCCCACTGCGATACCGAGGTGATCGTGCATGCCTGGGAGGAGTGGGGCGAGGCCTGTGTGCAGCGCTTTCGCGGCATGTTTGCCTTCGCCGTCTGGGACCGCAACCGGGATACCCTGTTCCTGGCCCGCGATCGTCTCGGGATCAAGCCCCTTTATTACAGCGCGCTGGCGGACGGGCAGCTGATCTTCGGCTCGGAGCTCAAGGCACTGATGGCGCATCCGGGGCTGCCCCGGCGCATGGATCCGCATGC
Source organism: Thioalkalivibrio sp. (assembly GCA_050485285.1). Taxonomy (GTDB): domain Bacteria; phylum Pseudomonadota; class Gammaproteobacteria; order Ectothiorhodospirales; family Ectothiorhodospiraceae; genus Thioalkalivibrio. Next base: position 1,107 of record JBJHBC010000171.1, on the reverse strand, counting down.
GGTGGAGGACTACTTCGCCTTTGGCTACGTGCCGGAGCCGCGCAGCATCTTTCGTGGCGTGCACAAGCTGCCGCCCGGCCACACGCTGACCGTGCATCGCGGGCAGGGCAACCTGAGCGAACCACGCGCATACTGGGACGTTCCGTTCGCAGAAAACGGCGTCAAGCACCTGGACACGGCCGCCGAGGAACTCACTGCCCGCCTGCGCGAAGCGGTGGACATCCGCATGGTGGCCGATGTCCCGCTGGGCGCGTTTCTCTCCGGCGGGGTCGACTCCAGCGCGGTGGTCGCCATGATGGCGGGCCTGTCCGACGACCCCGTCCGCACCAGCTCCATCGGCTTCGCCGATCCCGCCTATGACGAGTCCCGCTATGCCCGCCTGGTGGCCGAGCGTTACCACACCGATCACCAGACGCAGGAGGTCGACCCCGACGACTTCGCGCTGCTGGATCGGCTGAGCGGGATGTACGACGAACCGTTTGCCGACAGCTCCGCGCTGCCGACCTACCGCGTCTGCGAACAGGCCCGCCGGCAGGTGGTGGTGGCGCTCTCCGGGGACGGCGGCGACGAGAACCTCGCCGGGTACCGCCGCTACCGCCACCACCTGGCCGAGGAACGCCTGCGGTCGCCCCTGCCCCTCGGACTGAGGCGCCCGCTGTTTGGCACCCTTGCGAAGCTCTATCCGAAGGCCGACTGGGCGCCGCGCCCGCTGCGCGCCAAGGCCACCTTTCAGGCGCTGGCCAGGGATTCGGTCGAAGGCTATTTCCAGGGTGTGTCCATCCTGCGCGACGACCTGCGCGCGCACCTGTTCTCCCCGGCATTCCGGCGCTCGCTGCAGGGCTACGGCGCGCTGGAAGTCCTGCGCCGGCATGCGGAACGCGCGCCCACCGAACACCCGCTGTCCCTGGTGCAGTACCTGGACATGAAGACCTACCTGCCGGGCGACATCCTGACCAAGGTCGACCGCGCCAGCATGGCGCATGCACTGGAGGTGCGGGTCCCCATCCTCGACCACCAGCTGGTCGAGTGGATGTCGGGGCTGTCGCCGGAACTCAAGCTACGCGGCCCCGAGGGCAAGTTCGTGTTCAAGAAGGCCATGGAGCCCTA
>JBJHBC010000170.1:0-4027 GCA_050485285.1 Thioalkalivibrio sp. | reverse complement strand
AGCTGGGGGTGGACCGGTACTGCGCGCTGGTCGCGGCGCGCGCCTGCTGTGCCACGCCGGTCATCCTGGTGGATGCCGGAACCGCGGTTACCGTCGATGTGTTGCAGGCGGACGGGTGTCATGCAGGCGGCTACATACTGCCGGGGCGCCAGCTCGGCTGGGAGGCGCTGCAGCCCCGTCTGGCCGATCGTATCGCGCCGCGCGAGGCGACGCAGTGGCCCGAGGACCTGGACCCGTCGCCCGGGCTGAACAGTGCGGATGCGCTGGAGCGTGGCTGGGGTCTGGGGCTGGCCGGGGCGCTGGACGGGCTGATCGCGCGCTCGCGCGACGTGCTGGGCGAGGACGCTCCCTGCTGGCTGACCGGGGGGGATGCCTACTGGCTGGCGCCGCTGTTGCGCGAGGAATCTCGGATCGTGCCCAACCTGGTTCTGGACGGGCTATGGGCCCTGTCGCGCGCGGAGGATGCCGGATGCGCTGGCTGATCCTGGCGCTCGCGCTGCTGAACCTGGGGTACTTCGTGTGGGTGTGGCACGACGGCCGGCTGGATCCGGACCCCTACGCCGACGTACCGCCCCTGGAGCGCGACAGTGGCGCGGTGGAGTTGCTGGATGTCCGGCTGGAATGGCCGGAACCCAGTGGCGCGCCGGCAGGGGAAGGGGGCGTGGAGAACACGTCCGATTGATGCGGCTCAGGGGCCGCGGCGCCGGGCCCGCTCGGCGCGCCGCCGGTCCCGGTGGCGCTGCCAGGCGGCGGACAGTTGGTGGGAGGTCCAGTAGCCGGCCATGGCGGTGGGCGTGGCGATCAGCAGACTGCCCAGCAAGGTGAAGGTGATCTCGTCGCCGATCCCCTGCAGGTACCAGGCGTCCGGGTCGTGGGTGAGCAGGGGCATGTAGCGAAAGACCGCCTCGCCCAGGGAGTGGTAGCCCCAGTACAGGGGGGCCGTGGTCAGGGGGTTGCTGACGAACGAGGCCACGAAGGCCGTCGGGAAGTTCCCGGCCAGCGCGATGCAGAGGATGATCATCAATACGGTCTGAAAGCCGACCGTGGGCGTCAGGCCAATGAACAGCCCGATGGCGACCCCGCGGGCCATGGCCTCCGGTCCGCTCTTCATGCTCCCGGCCGCATGCAGACCGGAATGCAGGCGAGGATGGCGGGCCAGCCAGTTGTGGGCGCGCCAGCGCAAGGCCCGCCACCGGATGCTGGCCCGTCTCAGCATGACCGTGAACGGTTCAGGCAGCCCCCCACCGCGCGGCGGTATCGGCCGTCCATCCTACGGTGACTATGCCGTCCTGTTCGATGACCGGTCGCTTGATGAGCGTCGGGTGTTCAACCATCAATGCGACGGCCCGTTCGGCGTCCAGTGCTTCGCGTTGATCCTGCGGCAGCTGGCGCCAGGTCGTGCCGCGCCGGTTGATCAGGGCCTCCCAGCCAAGCGCATCGACCCAGTTACGCAGCCGGGCTTCCTCCAGCCCGTCTTTGCGAACGTCGACGAAGCGAACATCCACGCCGGCCGCATCCAGCGCCCGGCGGGCCTTGCGGACGGTATCGCAGTTGGCGATCCCGAAGAGCGCGATCTCAGACATCGCGCAGCAGGGCATTCAGGCCCACCTTGGCCTTGGTCTTCTCGTCCACGCGCTTCACGATCACCGCGCAGTACAGCGAGTACTTGCCGTCCTTGGAGGGCAGGGTGCCGGAGACCACCACGGACCCGGCCGGTACGCGGCCGTAGAGGATCTCGTCGTTCTCGCGATCGTAGATCCGGGTGGACTGGCCGAGATACACGCCCATGGAAATCACCGCGCCTTCCTCGACGATCACGCCCTCGACCACCTCGGAGCGGGCGCCGATGAAGCAGTTGTCTTCGATGATGGTCGGGGCCGCCTGCAGCGGCTCCAGCACGCCGCCGATCCCGACGCCGCCGGAGAGGTGCACGTTCTTGCCGATCTGGGCGCAGGAGCCGACCGTGGCCCAGGTATCGACCATGGTGCCCTCATCCACATAGGCACCGATGTTCACGTAGGACGGCATCAGCACCGTGTTGGGGGCGATGAAGCTCCCGCGGCGCGCGGTGGCCGGCGGCACGACGCGCACACCGGCCTCGCGGAAGTCACGGCTGGAGGTGTCGGCGTACTTGGAGGGCACCTTGTCGTAGTAGTTGGTGAAGCCGCCCTTGATGAACTCGTTCTCCGAGATGCGGAACGACAGCAGCACGGCCTTCTTCAGCCATTCGTTCACCACCCATTCGCCGCCCTTCTTCTCGGCGACTCGGGCACGGCCGGTGTCCAGCATCTCCAGCGCCTCGTTCACCGCATCGCGGACATTGGTCTCCACGTTGCGCGGGTTGATCTCGGCGCGGCGTTCAAAGGCGGTTTCGATGGTGCTCTGGATATCGGACATCAGATTTTCCTTGCAACGTATTAATAGGTAATGGATTCATACAGGCTGGCAATGCGCTCGGCGGCCTCGACACAGGCGGCCGGCTCGGCGACCAGGGCCATGCGGACATGCCCGGCACCGGGGTTGTGCCCGGAGTTCGGGTCGCTGCGCGAGAGGTAGCGCCCGGGCAGCACCGTCACTCCGGCCTCGGCGTACAGGCGGCGGGCAAAGGCCTCGTCGTCGCCTTCGGGAACCCGTGGCCAGAGGTAAAAGCCGGCGGCCGGTGTGGTGACGTCGAGTATGGCCTGCAGCCGCGGGACGACCGCCGCGAACTTCTCCGCGTACAGGGCCCGATTGTGCGCGACATGGGCCTCGTCCGCCCAGGCCACGCGACTAACGGCCTGGGTGGGCGGCGGCAGGGTGCAGCCATGGTAGGTACGGTACAGCGCGAAGCGGTCCAGCAGCTCGGCATCGCCCGCCACGAATCCGGAGCGCAGCCCCGGGAGGTTGGAGCGCTTGGACAGGCTGTGGAACACGATGCAGCGCTCGAACCCGGTATTGCCCATACGCGCCGCGGCACCCAGCAGGCCGGCGGGTGGGGTGGCCTCCGGGTGATAGATCTCGGAGTAGCACTCGTCGGCCGCAATTACGAAGTCATGGCGTTCGGCCAGACGGATCAGGTCCTGCATCGCCGCCTCGGACATGCAGGCGCCGGCCGGGTTGCCCGGGTTGCAGATGTAGACGAGCTGCACCGCATCCCAGGTGGCGACGTCGATCGTGGAGAAGTCGGGTAGATAGCCGTTCTCCGGCGCCAGGTCGTAGAAGGCCGGTTCTGCCCCGGCCAGCAGGGCCGCACCCTCGTAGATCTGGTAGAAGGGATTCGGCATCAGCACGCGCGCCCCGGGCTTCTCCGCGACGACGGCCTGGGCGATCGCGAACAGGGCCTCGCGGGTACCGCTGACCGGCAGCACCTGGCGCTCGGGCTTCACGGTATCCAAGTCGAACCGGCGTTGCAGCCAGGCGGCGATCGTCTCGCGCAGGGCCGGTTCGCCGCGCGTGGTGGGGTAGTGGTTGTAACCCTGTACGGCGTCGCGCAGGGCGGGTTCGACGAAACCCGGAAGCGCATGGCGTGGTTCGCCGATCGACAGCGCGATGGGCTCCAGCCCTTCCGGCTGGCGCAGGTCCGCGAACAGGGCCCGCAGGCGTTCGAACGGGTAAGGCTGGAGCCGGTCGAGGCGGGGATTCATGGCGTCCGGGGGTTCCTCTGCAGGGCGCGAACCGAAAGACCGCGCAGTATACCGAACCCGACGGGGCGACGGCACCGCGATCGTTCAGTCGCGACTGCCCGGACGGGTATACCAGAACCAGCTGAGGCGGCGGGAGCGCAGGCTCCAGGGGAACAGCAGGACCTGCAACACGACCAGGAGGTGGCGCGCGGGGTTGAACCAGTCCGCCTTGCGCCCGGAGGTCAGGACCGGCGTGTCCAGGATTTCCACGCGCTGGCCGTGTGCCCGGCCCCAGCGGCGCAGGGCGCGGGACAGGAACACCTCTTCCCCGGCGTACACGCGCTCGCTGAACCCGCCCACCGCCGTGAACGCCTCGCGGGTGGAGAAGACGTAGCAGCCCGCGGCCAGCCCCAGGCGCGCGGAGA
>JBJHBC010000169.1:0-4081 GCA_050485285.1 Thioalkalivibrio sp. | reverse complement strand
GCGTTGCGTTCGGTTTCGTGGAAGAGGATCACGGTCTCCTGGCCGAAGATGTCGCGGAAGGCCATGCGGGTCAGATCCCCCTCCGCGGTCAGGTCCAGATCCAGGCTGGTGAAGTCGGCCTGCTCGTTGCGCGGCACCAGCACCAGGCGCAGGGCCTCGCCATCCGGCACCGGGCGCAGCGACATGCGGAAGTGTTCGTCCAGGCGCTCCGGCTGGGTGATCGCGGCGATCGGGGTCGCATCGAAGGCATCGCCCAGCGGACGCACGGTGGCCTGCGACAGGTCGGGGTCGTACATCCACAGGTCCTGGCCGTCGGAGACGATGGTCTGCGGGAACGGCTCGGTCACCTCCCAGTGCAGGCGATTGGGCATGCCCAGCTGCATACGCCCGTCGGACTCCTGCAGCACGTACCCCGTGTCGTCGCGCACCGTCTGGGTGAACACGGCGGAGAAGGTCTCCAGGCCGTCCACAAACCGATCCAACGCGGCGCGGGCATCCGCGGCGGTCGTGCGGTCAGCCGCCTGCACGGCGCCGGCGAACAGCACGGTCGCGACGACCACGGCCACCAGCAAGCGGGGAAGAAGACGAACGTTCATGCAAGCTCCGGAAGGATGGTTGACCTCATCCTGCGCCCGGTCGCTTAACCGGGCGTGAATGTATCGTTCGGGGATGGCGCACCCCGTCACCGATCGGGAACATGGACCCTGTCGCTGCGCCGGGGTTCAAAGTGCTCAGTCGTTCGGGCCGGGCACCAGGACCTCGCGGTTACCATTCGACTGGACGGGGCTGACCAGGCCGGCGGCCTCCATATCCTCGACCATGCGCGCGGCCCGGTTGTAGCCGATCTTGAGCCGCCGCTGGACGAACGAGATCGAGGCCTTGCGCGACTCGATCACCACCTGAACCGCCTGGTCATACAGGGGATCCGACTCGCTCTCGCCCCCCTCGGGCGACTCCAGTCCGGGGATGCTGGCCGCCCCCGCCTCGGGCTCCTCGAGGATCGCCTCGTTGTAGTCCGGCTCGCCGGTGGACTTTAGGTACTCGACCACCTGATGCACCTCGTTGTCGCCGACGAAGGCCCCATGCACGCGCTCCGGCATCGCCTTGCCCGGCGGGAGGTAGAGCATGTCGCCGTGGCCCAGCAGGTGCTCGGCCCCCATCTGGTCGAGGATGGTGCGCGAATCCACCCGCGAGGAGACCTGGAAGGCGATGCGGCTGGGGATGTTCGCCTTGATCAGGCCGGTGATCACGTCCACCGACGGGCGCTGGGTGGCCAGGATCAGGTGGATGCCGGCGGCGCGCGCCTTCTGCGCCAGGCGGGCGATCAGCTCCTCCACCTTCTTGCCCACCACCATCATCATGTCGGCGAACTCGTCGACCACGATCACGATAAACGGCAACGGCTCGAGATCCGGCGCCTCGGTCTCGGTTACCGACTGGGCCGGGTCGAACAATGGGTCCTTCAGCGGCTCGCCGGCGGCCTCGGCATCGCGCACCTTCTTGTTGAAGCCGCCGATGTTGCGCACACCCATCGCCGACATCAGCTTGTAGCGCCGTTCCATCTCCGCCACCGCCCAGCGCAGGGCGTTGGAGGCGTCCTTCATGTCGGTGACCACCGGGCACAGCAGGTGCGGGATGCCCTCGTACACCGACAGCTCCAGCATCTTCGGGTCGATCAGGATCAGGCGCACGTCGTCCGGCGTGGACTTGTACAGCAGCGACAGCAGCATCGCGTTCACGCCGACCGACTTCCCGGAACCGGTCGTCCCGGCCACCAGCAGGTGCGGCATCTTCGCCAGATCCGCCATCACCGGGCCACCGCCGATGTCCTTACCGAGCGCCATGGTCAGCGGCGACTTGTTCGAGTCGAACAGATCCGAGCGCAGGATCTCGGAGAGCGCGACGATTTCGCGGTTCTCGTTGGGGATCTCCAATCCGACCGTGGACTTGCCCGGGATCACCTCGACGATGCGCACCGCCATCACCGACAGCGAGCGCGCCAGATCGGTGGACAGCCCGGAGATGCGCGAGGCCTTGACCCCGGCCGCCGGCTGCAGCTCGAAGCGCGTAATCACCGGGCCCGGCTGCACCGCGACGACCTCGACCTCCACGCCAAAGTCCTTCAGCTTCAGTTCGACCAGACGCGACAGCGCCTGCAGCGACTCTTCCGAAAAGCCATCCGGCGGGGGCGGCGGCTCGTCCAGCAGCGCCAGCGGCGGGTGCGGATCGGCCCCCGTCCCCTCGGTGAACAGTGGGACCTGCTTCTCCTTCTGCACCCGCGGGCTGGGCGGCGGTGTCTCGATGCGCGGCTCCACCCGCGAGGGCGGCCGCTTCTCGGTGCGCTTGCGCTCTTTTTCCACGCGGGTCTCGCGCTCGGCGCGTTCGCGGGCGCCAATGCGTCGGTCACGGGCCGAATCGATCGCCGCGCGGGTCCGTTCCCAGCCGCGCACGGCCAGCTGGCCAAGACGGTCCATCAGCAGGAACCAGGACAATCCGGTGAACAGCGTCACCCCCGCGAGGAACAGCGCCAGCAGGACCAGCGTGCCGCCCACCAGGCTCAACCCGGCGACCGCCCAGCCGCCGAACAGATCGCCCAGGATGCCGCCGGCATGCACCGGCATGCCGCCCGGCATCAGGTGCAGCGCGGCCAGCGCCGACCCGGCGATCAGCGCCACGATCAGCGCCAGGCCGCGCACGGTCAATTCCATCGGGCTGGCAATCTGCGCCTCGCGGCGATGCCGGAACAGCCACCAGCCAATGCCGGCGACCGCCAGCGGGATCAGGTAGGCCAGGTAGCCCAGCAGGTGAAAGGCGATATCCGCGAACCAGGCGCCGGTTGTGCCCCCCAGGTTACGCAGGCTTTCGCCATCCCCGGTAGTCGACCAGGCGGCATCGCCCGGGTGATAGCTGGCCAGCGCCACCAGCAGGTAAAGCGCCAGCATGCCGAAGATCAGCAGCGCGCCCTCGCGCAGCCCGCGCAGCAGCTGCCCGCTCAGGCTCGGCGGGGCCGTCGGCTCCGCCGTCTTCTTGCCCTTGCCCCCGGTCTTGGCCTTGCTTGCGGCCATGCACTCCCCACTGGTCAGGCCCGCGCCGCGGGCAACTCGAATCATCGCGCAGTTTACCGGTTAAACCGGCGTTCGTGGGCGTGCCCGGCCCGGGCTGCGAACCGGTTCCGGATCGGCGGACCAGATCCATCCCTCGCGCGCGGCGATCACGGCCTCGTCTGCCGTCGGCGCAACCGCCTGTCCGGTCAGAAAATCGGCCCCGGCGAGTACGCACAGCACGGCATCCAGCACATCGTCAGTGACATCGTCCAGGTCCGGCACGGGTGCCTCGAAGGACCCCGGCAGCCGAGCTCGGACATCGACCCGAGTCTCCCAGCCACGGACCTTGCGCAAGGCGGCCGGATACACCTCGATCGCGGTCGAATCGGCAATCGGCCCGGCCACCCTGGGCAGCGGAAGCGACTGCCCGCTGTGGTCGCGCAGGGCCTGCAACAGGTTGACCGCCGCCAGCGCGGTACGCGCGATGAAGTTCGCTCCCACCTCCAGAGGCCGCTTGCCCAGGCGCTCCCGGATCACCCGGTCCGTATGGCGGTGGAACATCGCATCGGCGTGCGCCGCGATCCCCGCACCGGCCTGGTGCCCGGCCAGCTCGCTTGCCAGGCTCGATGGCCAGCCAAGCGGCGCATCCAGGCACAGCAGAACGGGTTCCGGCGTATCCATCCAGCCGCCCAGGATCGCGGCGGGCGGTTCAGTCGGGGATGCGCGCCGTGCCGCCTCCAGACGCAGGACCCCGCCGGACCAGCGGGCCAGAGCCAGGCCCGTCTTGCGCGGCTGGGTCGCGCAGTCGACCCCGATGATGCGGACGGCGTCATTCACGGCCGCCATCCCCAGACCGCGAACACCGGATCGGCGTGATCCAGCCACCCGGCATAGGGGTCGTCCGCCGGCCGCGGCAGACCGCGCAGGGAAAAGGTCGCGAGATCCACGAAGCCGGCGCGCAGGAAGAGATCCAGCACCAGCCCCATGCGCTCGAAGTCATACAACCGTTCCCAGACCGCGATCGCCTTGGTCGGAAA
>JBJHBC010000168.1:0-4157 GCA_050485285.1 Thioalkalivibrio sp. | reverse complement strand
ACCTCGATCTCCTGGCTGCCATCGTCGTGGTACAGCGCAGCAGTCCCGCTGACCACGAAAAACAGCGACTCCCCGACCTCGCCGATGTCCGCGATCACCTGTTTGTGATGGGTTTCCACCACTTCCAGATACTCGAGCAGGACCTCGACCTCGGCCGGCGTCAGCGACGCGGAGATCGGGTGCTTGGAGAGGAATTCGGTCAGCAGTTCCTTGGACATGGAGAGGGTTCCTTCTGACGGGTCCGCAATGGCTTTGAGGTTCCTTTAGAGTATAACGAACGCAACCCCGCGACGGGGCCGAACTGCGCCCCGGGAGGTATCGCTTGATCAACATCGAGGCCCTGCGCCGTCACCTGCCACGGCGCCTGCGGGACGGACGCGCCGTCGTGCTGGTGACCGACGCGGCAACCCGCGAAGTCCCATCGGGCACAGAGGTCGAGACGGTGGAAGCATTTCTCCGGCAGCCGCCCGGGCCACGCGTGCCGCTGGTCCTGCTGCCGGACACCCTGAGCGCGCTGGATGTGACGACCGGACAGCAACTGTTGGGCGGGCTGCGCGATCGCTGGGCCGACGAGGTGCTGATCCTGCACCGGCAGGACGACACCCGCTGGGGCCTGAACGACTTCCTGGCCCTGGGCTTTCGCCACGATCCGGAGGCCGAGACGGCCGCGCCGGACCACGCCGTCTACCGCACCAGCCTGTACGACTACAAGCTGACCCCGGACTGGCTGAACGCCCGCTTCTGGGCCAACCCGGAGATGTGGGACAAGGCGCGCTGGTAACGCAGTACCGGGCGAGTCACGACCTGATGGCTACTCGTCCCGGGGGTTCAGGCGCGGATGCGTCTCGTCGCCCCACCACCAGACCAGCGCACCGGATGCAAACATCGCGATCACCACGAACCAGAAGCCCCAGATCACCGAGCCGCCCAGGTGGGCCACGATGCCCAGGCCCAGGGCCCCCACGCCGTAGCCGAGATCGCGCCAGAACCGGTAGGTGCCGATGGCCGAGCCACGCCAGTTCGGGTGCGCAATATCCGCCACCGCCGCACTGAGGTTCGGGTACAGCAGCGCCATGCCGAACCCGGTCACCGCCGCCGCGAAGGACCACCACAGTACGCCCTCGCCCAGCAGAGTCAGGGCAACCCCGCCGCCACAGATCCACATCCCCCAGATGATCGGCTGGCGTCGCCCCACGTGATCGGACAGACGCCCGGTAAGGAACTGCGAACCGCCCCAGACGAAGCCGTAGATCCCGACGACCCAGCCGATCGCCGCCAGACTGAGCCCCTGCTGATACAGGAACACCGGGTAGAACACCCAGACCAGCGCATCCACGAACTTCTCCACCAGCCCCGCCTGGCTGAAGGCCGCCATGCGCCGGTCACGCCAGGACATCAGGGTGAACACCTGCCAGGTCGTCGCCGTGTCGGGGATGTTCGTCGGGTAACGCGGCACCGGGCCGGCGGACTGACCGGCCGCATGCCGGGCACCCTCGGCCTTTGCCCAGTCGAGGGTCTCGCGCACGAACATGGCGGTCATCACGATCGCCAGGGCGATCACCACCAGGCCGAAGATCAGCAGGCCCCAGCGTGGCCCGAACGCGGCCGCCATATAGCCGGTCACGATCCCCGCCACGGCAACCCCGACATACCCGGAGAACTCGTTCATGCCCATGGTGAAGCCGCGCTCGTCGGCGCGGGTGATATCCATCTTGGCGGTCTGCGTCATCGACCACGCCAGCCCCTGATTCACGCCCAGCAGGACGGTCGCCGCCACGATCCAGCTCCAGGACGGTGCGTAGAGGATCATGAACGGGATCGGGATGGCCGCCACCCAGCCCAGCATCAGGACCGTCTTGCGCCCCAGCCGCTCGGACAGGCGCCCGGCGACGAAGTTGAGCGCCCCCTTGACCACCCCAAAAGCGACGACAAAGGCGGTCAGCAGCATGAACGAGCCCTCGGCCACGCCGAACTCGCTCTCCGCCAGCGCCGGCACGACCGTGCGCATCATCCCGATGGTCAGGCCCACAAAGAAGACCTGGATCAGTTGCTGCCCGAACTGCCCGAGGTTCTCCCGAATCCCGTGCGTCAGATGGGCGTAGGCCTCCGCGGCCTTGTGATGGTCCGTCATGAAGAGTTCCTCGGCTCTCGGATCAGGAGGCGATATTCGCAGCCACGTAGGCATCCATCCCCGCCGGCCGCGGGGGGATGTTCCGGGTCAGAAAATCGACGAACGCTTCCCGCTCACCGATCGCAAGGCCCGGGTTGAAGCGCTTTTCGAACCCGAGCGTCGACGACGGCTTCCCGGACAGCCCCGCGCCGCAGGCACTGCCGGCATAGTGACCGGGATAGATCTCCAGTTCGTCCGGAAGCCCCAGGAGGCGCTCGTGAAGGCTGTCGAACAGCCGTCCCGCCATCTCGCGCTCCCGCCCGGCCAGATCGGGGCGTCCAACACTGCCGATGAACAGCGTATCGCCCGTGAGAACGAACCAGGGCTGGTCCCCGCGGCGTTGGTCGGTCACCAGAAGACACAGGCTGTCCTCCGTGTGACCCGGGGTATGGATCACCTCGACCTCGACGTTGCCGACCTCGAGCCGGTCGCCATCCTCCAGCGCATGAAAGTCGAACTCCACCACCGAACGATCGGACGCATGCAGGCAATACTCCGCCCCGGCACGTCGGGCCAGATCACGGCCACCGGAATAGTGATCGGCATGCACATGCGTGTCGATCACGTGCGTGATGGCAACACCCGCCTCGGCGGCCCGCTCCAGAAACCATTCCTGGTCCCCGTCCACCACATCCACCGCGATGGCCTTGCCCAGCGATCCACAGCCGAACAGGTAGGACAGCGACGATTCTCGGGTGGGCAATTGATGAAAGAACATGACACGCCTCCTGGACCGTCCATCGGTCTCTACTTGGGTTCCTGGGTTTCCGAGTCGGCGCTGACAGGCAGGCCCCGGTAGCGCCATTCGGCAATGCCGTCCTCAAGCCGGGTCGCGTGGAAGCCATACTCGCCCAGAACCGCCACAGCCTCGCTCGCCATCAGGCAATACGGACCTCGGCAGTACGCCACCACCGGCCGATCCTTGGGCAACTCGCCCAGCCGGTGGCGCAGCTCACGGATGGGAATGGACCGGGCATACGGCAGATGGGCATTCGCGTACTCCATACCCGGCCGCACGTCGAGCACGATGACCTCGCCCCGTCGGGCCTGTTCCAGCAGCTCGGGCCCGGCCATCGGGGCCAGCTCGCCCGGGCCTTCGGCGATCTCGCGGGTGGCGGCCTGAAGCTCCAGCAGGCGTTCTTCCGCCAGGCTGCGCAGCATCACCCAGAAATCGGCGACATGCCGATCGACCAGACGGTAGAACATGTACCGGCCTTCGCGCCGCGCCTCCACCAGCCGCGCCAGGCGCAGCTCCTTCAAGTGGGCGCTGGCCAGTTTCACACTGATCTCCGCGTCCGCCGCCAGTTGTTCGACGCTCTTCTCCCCCTGTACGAGGATCTCGATCAGCTCCAGCCGCTTGGGACTAGCGGCCGCGCGGGCAATGCGGGCCACCTGTTCGTACAGGAGATCTTTGAGTTCGCGTCCGGACACCACACTCATTCCAATATTCGTTGGAATATAAGCTAACCAACGCGCACCCCCAATGCAAGCCCTGCTTGCGCACCCGCGCGGGACCGGACCCTCCGGTTTTTGGGGCATTCTGGCGAACGCAGGAATTCCTGAGTACGGTGCTCGGGAACTTCAATTAGAAGTTGCTTACTAACTGAATGACTATCCCGTGCCCCCGGGCACCCTTCCCCTGCAAAAGGAGGACGTCATGAGCCAGCTGATCAACAACTTCCCGGCCGACGGCGTGGTCACCATCAACCGCGTGATCCTGAAGCCGGAGTACACCATCGACGACCTGCAGGAGCGTGTCGCGGTCCTCTGCGAGAACGTGAAGACCTACCACTCGGATACCGGCTTTGTCGGCGGCTTTGTCGCCCTGAACTCCGGCGCGGTCTCCAACGAGGGCTCGACGATCGGCCAGGCGGTCGAGAGCCCGATGAAGGACAAGGAAGCGCTGATCATTACCTTCTGGAACAGCTTCGAGGAACACGAGGCGTCGCATCAGAGCGAGACCTTCCAGCCCCTGTTCCAGCAGGTC
>JBJHBC010000167.1:0-4236 GCA_050485285.1 Thioalkalivibrio sp. | reverse complement strand
ATGCACTGGAGGTGCGGGTCCCCATCCTCGACCACCAGCTGGTCGAGTGGATGTCGGGGCTGTCGCCGGAACTCAAGCTACGCGGCCCCGAGGGCAAGTTCGTGTTCAAGAAGGCCATGGAGCCCTACCTGCCGGAGGAGATCCTGTATCGCCGCAAGAAAGGGTTCTCCGTGCCGGTGGCCGAGTGGTTCCGTGGCCCGTTGCGCGAACGCATGCAGGCCCAGGTCCTCGGCCCGCGCATCGCCGACTCCGGCATCTTCGACATGGACTTCCTCAAGACCCTCGTGAACCAGCACACCAGTGGCGCCCGCGACCACAGCCCGGCCCTGTGGTCGCTGTTGATGTTCGAGGGCTTCCTGGCCCGGTCAACGGCCTGATGCGGGGGTGGCAATGAAGATCCTGCATGTCCTTGATCACTCCATCCCGCTGCACAGCGGGTATACCTTCCGCACGGCTGCCATCCTGCGCGAGCAGCACCGGCTCGGCTGGGAGACGTTTCACCTGACCAGCCCCAAGCAGGGTGCGGTGGAGGCGGACGAGGAGGATGTCGACGGCCTGCACTTCTACCGCACGCGCTACCGCCCCGGAAAGCTCCCCGGGCTTGGCGAGTGGGGCTTGATGCGCGCCCTGACCCGGCGCCTTGAGGCCGTGGCGCGACAGGTGCAGCCGGATGTGCTGCATGCCCATTCCCCGGTCCTCAACGCGCTGCCGGCGCTGCGGGTTGGCCGACGTCTCGGCATCCCGGTGGTCTACGAAGTCCGGGCCTTCTGGGAGGATGCCGCGGTCGATCACGGGACCAGCCGGGAACACGGCCTGCGTTACCGCACGACGCGCGGTTTCGAGACGCACGTGTTCCACCGGGTGGACCACGTGACCACCATCTGCGAAGGCCTGCGCCAGGACATCGTCGCCCGGGGCATCCCTCCGGACCGGGTCACCGTGATCCCCAATGCCGTGGATGCCGAGGCCTTCCGCCTGGGCGGGGCGCCGGACACCGAGTTGAAAGCGCAACTGGGTCTGGCCGATGCCCGCGTGCTGGGTTTTATCGGCTCGTTCTATGCCTACGAGGGGCTGGACCTGCTGCTGGATGCGTATCCGCGGATCCGCGAGCTGGCGCCCGATGTGCGCATCCTCCTGGTGGGGGGCGGCCCGCAGGCGGAACGCCTGCAGGAGCAGGCCCGGCGCCTGGGGATCGCCGATCAGGTCGTCTTTGCGGGCCGGGTGCCGCATGACCAGGTACAGCGCTACTACGACCTGGTGGATCTGCTGGTGTACCCACGGCACTCGATGCGGCTGACCGAACTGGTGACCCCGCTCAAGCCGCTGGAGGCGATGGCCCAGGGGCGACTGCTGGTAGCCTCGGATGTCGGTGGCCACCAGGAACTGATCCGGCACGGCGAAACCGGCTGGCTGTTCCCCGCCGACGACCCGGGGGCGCTGGCGGACACGGTGCTCGACACCCTGGCCCGCGAGCCCGAATGGGATGCGGTACGCGCCGCGGGGCGCCGCTTTGTCGAGCAGGAACGCACCTGGGCGAGGAGTGTTGCCCGCTATCAGGCGATCTACGAACGTCTGCGGGGTGTCGTGGAGCCCGCGCATGCCCGGTGATCGGCGTCATCCGGGCCGACGTCCACGGCTCGTGGTCTTCACCCGTGTTTATCCGAACGCCGCGCAGCCGAACCTCGGCCTGTTCGTGCGCGAACGTATGCGGCGGGTGGCCAGACACCTGGATCTGGTCGTCGTGGCACCGGCCCCGTGGTTTCCGTTCCAGGGGTTGCTGGGGCGTCTCCGGCCGCATTCGCGCCCGCCGCTGCCGCGCTACGAGGAGCAG
The DNA here is from genome assembly GCA_050485285.1 of Thioalkalivibrio sp. Classification (GTDB taxonomy): domain Bacteria; phylum Pseudomonadota; class Gammaproteobacteria; order Ectothiorhodospirales; family Ectothiorhodospiraceae; genus Thioalkalivibrio. The sequence goes on along the minus strand of JBJHBC010000167.1, from coordinate 2,405 downwards.
GATGGCATTGCGGTCTACCACCCGCGCTTTTTTTGCTTCCCGGGCGTGCTCAAGTGGACCGACGGGTTTTTTCTGGCGCTGGGCAGTGTCCGGTTGATGCGGCGGTTGCGGCGCGATTTCGGGTTCGACCTGATCGACACGCACTTTGTGTATCCCGATGGCGTGGCCGCCCGCTGGCTGGCGCGCTGGCTGCGCTGTCCCTACACCATCACCCTGCGCGGCAGCCTGACGCGTTTCGCCGGCAGCGCCCTGCATCGGCGCCAGATCAACCGGGCGATGAGCGCGGCGGCGCGGGTGTTCTCGGTGGCGGACTCGCTGCGCCAGGATGCCATTGCCTGGGGGCAGGCCCCCGGGCATGTCCAGGTGGTCGGCAATGGGGCGGACCTGGCGCGTTTCCACCCCGAGGACCGGGCTGAGGCCCGGCGGTGTCTGGGGTTGCCGCAGGAAGGCCGTTTCCTGGTGTCGGTGGGCGGACTGACCGAGCGCAAGGGCTTTCACCGCGTGATCGCGACCCTGCCCGAATTGCTGCAAACGGATCCCGACCTGCATCTGGTGATTGCCGGGGGCGCGACCCCCGAGGGCAACAACGAGGCGGAGTTGCGCGAGCAGGTACGGGCGCTGGGTCTGGAGGACCGGGTGTGGTTCCTGGGGCAGGTGGCACCCGACGATCTGCGCTACGTCTATTCGGCGGGCGATGTGTTCGTCCTGGCCACCCGGTTCGAGGGCTGGGCGAACGTCTTCCTGGAGGCTTCCGCCTGCGGGCTGCCCATCGTGACGACCCGTGTCGGGGGGAATGCGGAGGTGGTGAACTCCGATCGGGTCGGCATCGTGGTCCCCTACGGCGACCATGACGCGCTGCGCGATGCCCTCAAGGATGCGCTTGAACGCGACTGGGATCGCGAGGCCATCCTGGCGCATGCGCGGGCGAATGCCTGGGAGACACGGATCCCTGAGCTGGTCGCGGCCTTCCAACAGATTGCGGACGCGGATGCCGCGACGGCCCACGGGGCCGCCCGGTCCGACTGATCGGCGGATACATGGGGCTGTATACGCAATGGGTAGCGCATGGCCTGTTCCCCTTGCAGGAACGGCTCAAGGGCCATCCGACCGTGCGCCACTTGAGGGCCCTGGAGGCCAGCCAGTGGTGGAGCCCGGAGGCCCTGCGGGACCTGCAGGCGCAGCGTTTGCAGGTACTGCTGGAAAATGTCGCACGGCAGGTCCCGTTCTATCGGAACTGGTTCGCGAAACAGGACGGGGCGTCGGCCGGATTCTCCGGCATCGCGGACCTTCAGCGCCTCCCGGTCGTCGACAAGGCGCTGATCCGCGAACAGGGCGCCGCCTGGCGCGCGGAGGGTGCGAGGAACCTCGAAGAGCAGCACACCAGCGGGTCGTCCGGCGAGCCCCTGAGGTTCTGGCTGGGCGCGGATCGCATCGGCATGGATATCGCCGCAAAGTGGCGGGCGACCCGCTGGTGGGGTGTGGACGTGGGCGACCGCGAACTGGTCCTGTGGGGATCCGCCGTCGAGAACGAGGCCCAGAATCGCGTACGGGCCTGGCGCGATCGCCTGTTCCGGTCGTATCTGGTACGAGCCCGTGACCTGAATCCCGCGCGGCTCGACCGGATCATCCAACAGATCCGGCTGCGGCGCCCGCGCATGCTGTTTGGCTATCCGTCGGCGCTGTCCCGCGTGGCCTGGCGGGCGCGCGAGCAGGGGCAGCGGCTGGACGATCTCGGGATCCGCGTTGCCTTTACGACCTCCGAGGTTTTGCGACCGGAATGGCGCGCGGTGATCGGCGAGGTGATGGGCTGCGGCGTCGCGAACGAATACGGCGCGCGCGACGCCGGATTCATCGCCCGCGAATGTCCGGCGGGCGGGATGCACATCACGGCCGAGGCCCTGATCGTCGAAATTCTGGACAACGATGATCGGCCGGTGTTACCCGGCGAGACCGGGAACATTGTCGTCACCAACCTGACGGGGCCGGAGTTCCCGTTTCTCCGCTATCGCACCGGGGACCGGGGTGCACTGGACCCGCGGCCCTGCCCCTGCGGACGCGGCCTGCCGCTGCTGCGCGATATCGCCGGCCGTGCCAATGACGGACTGATCGCGACGGACGGTTCCTGGATCCACGGCAGCCGCTTCAACTACCTGATGCGCGACCTGCCCGGCCTGCGCGCCTACAAGATCATCCAGCACGACCGGAATCGCGTCGAGGTTCTGCTGAATCTGGCTGCCCCATTGCCGACCGAGGCGGCGGAGCGACTGCGCCACGCGATCGTCGCCGCACTGGGTCAGGCGATCCACGTGGAGGTCCACGTCGTGGATGCCATCGCCCCGGAACCCAACGGCAAGCACCGCCACGTCGTCTGCCGCGTTCCCGCCCCCGAACGATCAGGGTGATGT
>JBJHBC010000166.1:2048-4295 GCA_050485285.1 Thioalkalivibrio sp. | reverse complement strand
CGTGAAGAACACGCCGAGCAGACCGCCGCCGAGGCCGCGATCAGCGGCACCGGACGCGTCGCGCCCGCCATCATCGCCAGCACCCTGACCACCGTCGCGATCTTCCTGCCGCTGTTCTTCGCCGAGGAACTCGCCGGCCAGCTGTTCAAGCCCCTGGCGGCCGTGGTCGCCTTTGCCCTGGCCGGCTCGCTGATCGTTGCCCTCACCCTGGCGCCGATGCTGATGGCCCGCGCCCCGATGCCCAAACGCGACACCAGCGCACTCGCACGCATGGAACATCGCTACCAGGGCCTGCTGCAACGCACCCTGACCCAGCCGTGGATGGTCATCGGCATCAGCCTGCTGCTGATGATGATCGCCCTCGCCGGCCTGCGGGGCGTGGGCACCGAGTTCCTGCCCGCCACCGACGAGGGCGAGCTGCGCGTGCATGTCTCCATGGAACCCGGCACCCCGCTGGAAGAGCTGTACGCCACTATGGCCGGGCTGGAGGCGATCATCCGCGACGAGGTCCCGGAACTGGAAAACCTGGTCTCCAGCTCCGGCGCCTCGGCGTTCCGAGCCTCCTCGCCGGCCTCCGGCAACATGCGCGTAATGGTCGGTTCGCGCGCAAGCCGCAACCGCTCCTCCGATGCCATCGCCGCCGCGCTGCGCGAGGCGCTGGGCAGCCCGCCCGGGGTCGAGATCCGGGTACGCGCCTCCAGCGGGATCTTCTTCCGGGGTTTCGGGCGCGGCGCGGACGAGGAGAGCCTGTCCATCGAGGTCCGCGGCTTCGACCTGCCCACGATGAACGCCGTGGTCGAGCGCTTCGAGGCCGCGCTGGCCGACATCCCCGGCGTGACCGATACCCGCGTCGGCTCCGACGGCGGCCAGCCCGAGTTCGCCACCCGCATCGACCGCGCCCGCGCCGCCGACCTGGGCGTGGACGTGCGCACCATCGCCCAGACCCTGGAGACCGCGCTGGGTGGCTCCAGCGCCGGACAGCTGCGCGCCGGCGGAGACGAGACCCGTATCTGGGTCCAGCTGCGCGACGCCGACCAGAGTTCGCTGGACGACCTCCTCAACCTGACCGTGCGCAGCGAGGACGGCGAGCGCGTCGCCCTGCGCAGCCTCGTATCCTTTGATACCGCGATGGGCCCCGACAGCATCCAGCGGCGCGAGCAGGCGCGCATCAGCACGCTGTTCGTGAACATCGGCGACCGCTCGCTGGGCGAGGTCGCCGCCGACGTGCGCGCGGCCCTGGCCGACATCCCACTGCCGGAGGAGATCGATTTCTCCATCACCGGCGATATCGAGGAACAGGAAGCGGCCTTCTCCGAGCTGCTGCTGGGCACCCTGCTGGCGACGCTGCTGGTGTACATGGTCATGGCCAGCCTGTACGAATCCCTGCGCGACCCGCTGATCGTGATGTTCTCGATCCCGCTGGCGCTCATTGGTGTAACCGCCGCACTCTTGATCACCAACACCACGCTCAACGTGCAGTCGCTGATCGGCATCCTGCTGCTGGTCGGGATCGTGGTGAACAACGCGATCCTGCTGGTGGACCGCATGGCCCGGCGCCACCGCGACGACGGCATGGAACTGACCGCGGCGATCGTGGCCGCTGCCGGCGAGCGCCTGCGCCCAATCCTGATGACCACGCTGACCACCATCCTCGCACTGTCGCCCCTGGCGATCGGCATGGGCGACGGCGGCGAGGCCCAGGCACCGATGGCGCGGGTGGTGATCGGCGGGCTGCTCTCGTCTACCCTGATCACCCTGGTGCTGATCCCGACGCTGTACCTGCTGTTCCACCGCCGGGGCGAGCACCCGCAACCGGTCTATCGAGTCGCCACGGAACATGCCTAGAAAGACGCTGACCTGCCTCATCGCGCTCGCCCTGACCCTCCCGGCCCAGGGCGCCGATCCCCCCGATGCCCCGGATGCCCCCGACGGCCTGCGCCTGTCCCTGCCCGCCGAGGCCCTGCTCGACACCCGCCCGTTCGAGCGCGAGGCGGTGGCGGAGGAGACCCTGTCGCTGGAGGAAGCCGTCGCCCGCGCCCTGGAGAACAACCGCGGCCTGCGCGCCGAGCGCCTGCAAACGGCCATCCAGGGCACCTTCGAGGCCCAGGAGCGCGCGGTGTTCGACCCCGAGCTGTTCGCCGAGCTGGAGATCAGCCGCGACCAGAGCGTGCGCCAGCTGGAACAGATCGGCGAGACCGACACGGTGACCGCCACCCGCCGCTTCGGCGAGGCCGGGATCACCCAGGC
>JBJHBC010000166.1:0-1948 GCA_050485285.1 Thioalkalivibrio sp. | reverse complement strand
TTCTTCGTCACCCTGGGCCAGTCCGGCTACGCCGACAGCTTCAGCCGCACCTGGCGCGACCGCCAGGGCGACGGCTACGACCTGGCCGCCGGCCTGCGCTTCGAGATGCCCATCGGCAATCGCGCGGCCGAGGCCGAACACACCCGCGCGCGCCTGACCCGCCAGCAGATCCAGGAGACCCTGGCCAACCTGGAGCAGCTGGCCATCGAGGACGTGCGCGCCACCTGGTTCGACGCCGCCCGCGTGCGCGAACAGATCCAGGCCCAGAAGGAAACGGTGGAACTGCAGGAAGAACTGCTGCGCGTGGAACAGACGCGCTTTCGTGTCGGCGCCGGGACCGCCCTGGCGGTGGCCCAGGCCCAGCGCGACCTACTGGAGAGCCGCCTGAACCTGACCGAGACGGTGGTGCGCTTTCGCCAGCTGAGCACCGAACTGCTCAATGCCAGCGGCACCCTGCTGCTGCACCGCGGCATCGACGCCCCGGGTGCCGAACGCGTGGAGATCCGCCTGTAATCCGAATGGTGGAAGGACCGGCGCCCCGCTCAGGACGCCCGCCTATTGTCCCACGGGACGGGCACTGCCATCGGCGTCGATCTCGACGACGAGCATCGCCCCGGCCCCGATGCTGCGCCCGCTGAGCTCCATGATGTTGGCCCTGTGGGTCACGTAGACCGCAGGTCCCTGCGCCTGCCGGTATTCCTCCGCCAGGTGTTCGCGCCACGCCCGCATACGCCGCTCCCGATGGGGGGCATTGGTGCGGAACACCGAGCCCAGGGCATCGAGGACCACCGGTTCCCCGTAGCCCAGCAACTCCGCGGTATCGAAATTGCGACACCACGGCCCCGCGAACACGCGTATAGCATCCAGCCCGGCGGCCCGCAGGCGCTCGCCGATCTCGCGGGCCTGAGCCCGCCCCTCCTCGGAGAGGTTGCGCTGCGTGGCGCAGTCGTCGACATCAAAGCCCGATGGATCGCCAATCCCCGGCGCCAGGGCATGACGCATCAGCAGGACGCGCTGCGGCTCCTGCAACTGCGCCACGATGACGCGTTCTTCGGCAAGATCGTCCGCCGCCAGCGGCACAGCGAGTGCCAGCACGATCACGGCCCAGAACCCCGGGAATACAGAGCGTTTCATGACGCCGCTTTCCTCGTACGACGACGCCGGCAGGCGTCGAAACAGTAGCGCACCTCGTCCCAGCAGCGCGCCCACTTTTTGCGCCAGGCAAATGGCCGGCCGCACACGGCGCAGGTCTTTTGTGGCCGATGCGGCTTGGGATGCGCCACGTCGGTCGTCATCCCCCCGGGCGGCAGACCCCGTCGTCGCAGCGGGACCGCCAGCGATAGCGGGCGATCACGTTGTAGACGCGGTCCATCAGCCAGACGACCGGCGGGAGGCGATGCAGCACGCCACCGAGCCAGCGGTAGTAGGGCCGATGCCGCCAGACCAGCACGAAGGCCCACGCGCCACTGCGAATGCGGCCCTCGGGACTGACGGCATGCATGCGCTGCATGGCCTGGTCCCAGGTGATGCCCCAGGCGGCAAGCGGCGCCGCATCGGCGTGGATGTCGCACCAGTCGACCGCCGCCGCGGTATCCAGGCGCTGGTAGTGGCCGATCTCGCGACGGCACAGCGGGCAGCCGCCATCGAAGAACACGATCGGACGCCGCGGGGTCATTGGCTGTCGATTCGCGGCCGGGTCAGGCATGCCCCACCGGCCCGGTCTGCTGGTGCTGCGCCTCGCCCAGTGATTTCAGCGCACGCTCGACCACATCGCGCGCGAGTCCCTGGGTCATCTCGGGGTCGGCCGGGATCATCTCGGTTCGCACGGCCAGGGCCATCGCCAGGGCCTGCAGCACATCCCCGTTGCAGGTGTCCCCCAGCACCCCGATCTCGTTATCCAGGGTATCGGTCAACCGGTCCAGCAACTGCTGCACCCGCACCGCCGAAC
>JBJHBC010000165.1:0-4334 GCA_050485285.1 Thioalkalivibrio sp. | reverse complement strand
GTCAGGCCGGTGCGCAGGCCGTTCACGTGCGTGCCCCCCTGAGTCGTCGGGATCAGGTTTACGTAGCTTTCGCTGACCACCTCGCCACCCTCCGGCAGCCAGGTGACCGCCCAGTCGGCGGCCTCGGTGGCCCCGGAAACCGAACCCATGAACGGCTCCTCCGGCACGCGCTCCAGGCCGTCCAGCGCCTCCACCAGATAGTCGCGCAGCCCCGCCTGATAGCACCACTCGCAGGCCTCGCCAGTGGTCTCGTCACGGAATGTCACGGTCAGGCCCGGGCACAGCACGGCCTTGGCGCGCAGGATGTGCTTGAGCCGCGGCACCGAGAACTTCGCGGAATCGAAGTACTGCGGGTCGGGCCAGAAGTGCAGCGTGGTGCCGGTGTTGCGCTTGCCGACGTCACCAACCGCCTCCAGGTCCTGCGTCTTGTATCCGCCGGCGAAGGCCATGCGGTACTCGCGCCCGTCGCGCTTGATCTGCACCTCGAGCTGCTGCGACAGCGCGTTGACCACCGACACGCCGACCCCGTGCAGACCGCCGGAGAACTGGTAGTTCTTGTCCGAAAACTTCCCGCCCGCGTGCAGGGTGGAGAGGATCACCTCGACCCCCGGACGGTTCTCGCGCGGGTGCAGATCCACCGGCATACCGCGGCCGTCATCCGACACGGAGACCGAATCGTCCTTGTGCAGGATCACGTCGATGCGCTTCGCGTGGCCGCTGATCGCCTCGTCCACCGAGTTGTCGATCACCTCCTGCGCGAGGTGGTTCGGGCGGGTGGTGTCGGTGTACATGCCCGGGCGCTTGCGCACCGGGTCCAGCCCCTCGAGGACCTCGATATCGGATGCGGAATAGCTCACACAGGAACCCCTTTATTGATATGGACCGCGCCCCGCGCCAGGCATCGCCTCGGCCATCATGTACCGTCTTTTCGAGGAGCGAAGCGACGAAGCAACCTCTCCACGCTACCCCGACGTCCACCCCTGCCGGGGCCACACGCATAGCTCGCCATGGCGCTGCGCGCCACGGGATGACGAGGGTGGCGGGTATTCGTTACCGGCGTACCCCCTCGTCCCGGACTGTGCGCAGCGTACCAAAGCCCGCGGGGGAAAGGCTGCTTGCAATCCCGGGGCCGATCCCAACAATGCAGGACAGATTCCGTATCCCCGTCTTCACAGGAGGTTTCCGATGGAAGAAGCCGCGAGCATCACTGGCAACGACATCCTCGACGTGACCCAGGAGGATTTCCAGCAGGCCGTGCTGGACGAATCGCAACGGCGCCCGGTGGTGGTGGACTTCTGGGCCGCCTGGTGCGGGCCCTGCCAGCAGCTGATGCCGCTGCTGCAGCAGCTGGCCGCGCAGTACGCCGGCAAGTTCCGCCTGGCCAAGGTCAACAGCGACGAGCAGCAGGCCCTGGCGCAGCAGTACGGTGTGCGCAGCCTGCCCACGGTGATGATCTTCCGTCACGGCAAGCCGGTGGACCAGTTCATGGGCGTGCAGCCGGAGCCGAACATCCGCGCGATGATCGACCAGTACCTGGAGAAGCCCTCCGACAAGCTGATCGAGAAGGCCCGCGAACAGGCCCAGGCCGGAGACACGGACGCGGCCCTCGCCACGCTGCGCGCGGCGCTGGAAGAGGACCCGGACAACGGCGACCTGCGCATCGAGCTGGCCCGCGCACTCGCCCAGGCCGGCGACCCGGAATCCGCCGAGGCGGAGCTCGGCAAGCTCCCGCTCGACCAGAGCGAAAAGGAAGAGGCGAAGGCCCTGCGTGCCCGCCTGGTATTCGCCAGGACGGCCGCCGGCATCGACCCGCAGGCGCTGGCACAGGAGCTGCAGGAAGGCGATCCGCGCCCCGAGGCACTGGAGAAGATGGCCGCCTACGCGATGCTGTCCGGCCGCGCCGAGGAGGCGCTGGGGCTGTACCTGCAACTGATGAAGCAGCACCGCGCCTACAACGACGGTGCCGGCCAGAAGGGCCTACTGGCCGCCTTCGAAGTCCTCGGCAACGATCACCCGCTGGTCGGGCAGTTCCGTCGGCAGATGGCGTCTCTGCTGTATTGACCGGGCGCCGGTTGCCGTCACAGCGTCCTTGCAGACGGCTACGGCTTCGAAGTCGCCCCGTCGGCCAGAGGGCTGGCCTCCTGCAGCACGCGGCACCCCCGTAGGAGCCGAGCCCCCTCGGCGATCGGGCGTTGATCAGCCACCATCGATCCGAGAGTCCCCTGCGACGGGAACCGCGGTGTGCAGGTCAAGCGCGGGCGGGGGCTTCGCGAGCAAGCTCGCTCCCACAGGGGGCGGGATTGTGCGCCACGGCAACGCCTATTGCCTGGCGACGATCTCGCCGGTTCGTACCGGGCGCCGACGCGTCAGTTGCTGCCGAGGATGCGCTCGATCACGGCCTGCGGTTCCTGATAGCCGGACATCTGCTGGCCACTCTCGGTGATCAGCGCCGGGGTGCCGCGCAGCCCGAGCTGCTGGCCCATGGCCATGTGCTGGTCCTGCGGCGTGGCGCAGCTGCCGTCGATGTCGTTCAGCTTGTCGCCTTCCTTCGCTCGGTCCATCGCCTCTTCGCGATCCTCCGCGCACCAGATTCGGTCCATGATCTCGGGGGAGTCGCGGCCCAGCACCGGGAACATCAGGTAGCGCACCTTGATGCCGGCGGCCAGGTATTCCGGCAGATCCTGATGGACCTCGCGGCAGTAGGGGCAATTCGGGTCGGTGAAGATATTCAGGACACCCTTGGTATCGCCATTCGGCGAGTAGACCACCAGCTCGCTGTCGTCGATGGCGGCGAACATATCCGCGCGCACGCCGCTGAGCGCGGACTGGGTCAGGTTCTCGCGGGTCTCCAGGTCGACCATGCTGCCCTGGATCAGGTAGCGCCCGTCCTCGGAGACATAGAGGATATCGGTGCCGTAGCGGACTTCAAAGACACCCTCCATCGGCGTCTCGCGGATGCTGTCGATCTCGGTATCCGGGATGACCCGGGCCATGTATTCCTCGATGGCCTCGGTGGCCATGAGCGGGGTACTGATGACGGCCAGGGCCGCGGCAAGGGGAAGAGCGCGTTTCAGGGACATGGATTCTCTCGTGTCGATACAAATAAGCGGCGCCAGTCTACCAGCACGGAGGCGCGGCCCCCGGGCATCCGGCAAGATCGGGTAATAGACGTCAGCCGCGGGGATGATGTTCCGCGTGCAGGCTCTGCAGGCGGGCGCGTGCGACATGGGTATAGATTTGCGTGGTCGAAAGACTGCTGTGGCCCAGCAGCATCTGCACCACGCGCAGGTCCGCCCCGTGGTCCAGCAAGTGCGTGGCAAACGCATGGCGCAACGTGTGCGGCGACAGCGGCGACTCGATCCCGGCGCGGCGCGCGTGGGCCTTGATGCGGTACCAGAAGGCCTGACGCGTGAGCCCGGCGCCACGCCGGGTGACGAACACCGCCTCGCAGGGCGGGTGACCGTCCATCAGGTCCGGCCGGGCCGCGCGCTGATAGCGGGCCAGCCAGTGGGCCGCCTCCTCGCCCAGCGGGACCAGGCGTTCCTTGTCCCCCTTGCCGGTAATGCGCACCACGCCCTGGCGGCTGTTCACCTCCGACTGCTCCAGCCCCACCAGTTCGGAGACCCGCAGCCCGGTGGCGTACATCAGCTCCAGCATGGCGCGATCCCGCAGCCCGACCGCATCGTCGATATCGGGGGCCCGCAGCAGGGCCTCCACCTGGGTCTCGGACAGGCTGTCCGGCAACGGGCGCCCGGCCCGGGGCGACTCGATCCCGGCGCTGGGGTCATCCTCGCGCTCGCCCTGATGGACCAGATAGCGATAGAAACGCCGAATGCTGGACAGGGCCCGGGTAATGGACTTGGGCCGTGCCCCGGCCTGCATGCGCGCGCTGATATAGCCCAGGAGATCGGCCGCACCGGCGGACTCCAGGCTTGCCCCCCTGGGTTCCAGCCAGTGCGCCAGACCCTCCAGATCACGCCGGTAGGCCGACAGGGTGTGGTCGGACAGACCCTCGACCGCCCAGAGCTCGTCCAGGAAACGGTCGAGGGCCGGGGATGTCGCCGTGGCGACGCTCACGCGCTACTGACCACCCGGCTTCCCGGCGTTACCCGGGGCATCCGGGTTCTCCGCGCGGAATTTGCCCGCCAGGTTCTCGAACACCTTGGTCAGCTCCAGCGGCAGCGGGAAGAAGATGGTGTTGGCGTTCCCGTTGGTCGACATGTCGGACATGGTCTGCATGTAGCGCAGTTGCAGCGACGAGGGGCTGGCCTCCATCTGCTGCGCCGCCTGCACCAGCTTCTCGGCCGCCTGCAGTTCGCCCTCGGCATGGATGA
>JBJHBC010000164.1:0-4380 GCA_050485285.1 Thioalkalivibrio sp. | reverse complement strand
CTGGCGCTGTGGCACGGCATCAACTGGCCGCTGGCGATCTCCGCGTTCAGCCTGGTGGCCGGTGGGGTGCTGTATTGGCGCTGGGAGCAGGCGCGCCGCGCGCTGGCGTGGGTGGATCGCGCGGCCGAATACGGCCCGGAGAAGGGCTACTTCAAGATGATGGATGGCCTGGTGGCGCTGTCGGAGTGGCAGACCCGCGTGTTGCAGAACGGCTACCTGCGCTATTACGTGATCGTGATCGTCGCGATGACCGCGGGCCTGGTCGGGGTGACGGCGCAGCTGTTCGGCGTCGGTGTGGGCGGCCTCGACTGGGCCGCGCTGCAGATCCATGAGGTCGCGATCCTGGCGATCCTGGTGGCCTCGATGCTGTTCGCGGTGCTGACGCGCTCGCGACTGGGCGCGGTGGCGGCGCTGGGCTCGCTGGGCTTTACCGTGGCCCTGGTCTACGTGCTTTACAGCGCGGCGGATGTCGGCATTACCCAGGTGCTGGTCGAGACCCTGACCGTGATCCTGCTGGTGCTGGTGCTGTTCCGCCTGCCGGGCTTTTTGAATCTGTCGTCCACCGCGCTGCGTGTGCGCGATGCCGGTATCGCGCTGGTGATGGGCGGCATGATCACGCTGCTGATCCTGAGCACTCTGGATGCGCGCCTGTTCCCGTCGATCTCGCAGTACTTCATCGACGAGTCGGTGCCCTCCGGCTATGGCCGCAATATCGTCAACGTGGTCCTGGTGGACTTCCGTGCGTTGGATACGCTGGGCGAGATCTTCGTGCTGGCGCTGGCGGCGATCGGGGTGTACGCGATGCTGCGTCTCCGCGCGGAGGACCGCCGATGAACATGCATTCCCTGATCCTGCGCACCGCGGGGCATTTCCTGCTGCCGCTGCTGCTGCTGTTCTCCGTGTTCCTGCTGCTGCGCGGTCATGACGAACCGGGCGGCGGCTTCATCGGCGGCCTGGTCGCGGCGGCGGCCATCGTGCTGTACCTGTTCTCGATGGATATCCAGTCGGCGCGCAAGGTGCTGCGCGTGGACCCGCGCGACGTGCTGGGCGTCGGCATGGTGCTGGCCGTGATCAGCGCGATCCCCGGGGTGTTCCGCGGGGAGGCCTTCTTCACCGCCCAGTGGTGGGAGTTCACCGCGCCGCTGTTCGGCGAGATGAAGCTCTCCACCGTGCTGATCTTCGATATCGGGGTGTACCTGGTGGTCATCGGGTCCGTGCTGACCATCATGCTGAACCTCGCGGAGGCGGAAGACTGATGGAAGTCGTCATGGCCTTTGTGGTGGGCGGCCTGTATGCCGCGGCCATCTACATGATGCTGCGCCGCTCGATCGTGAAGCTGGTGATCGGGCTGGTGCTGTTGTCGAATGCCGCCAACCTGCTGATCTTCACCGTGGCTGGAATGACCTCCGGTGCGCCGCCGCTGATCGCGCCGGGCGACACCGTGCCCGAGGGCGTGTCCGCCGATCCGCTGGCCCAGGCCGTGGTGCTGACCGCGATCGTGATCGGATTCGGGGTGCTGGCGTTCGCCGTGGTGCTGATTCACCGCGCGTACGAGGTGGTGCAGGCCGATGACATGGATCAGATGAAGGACACCGATCGATGATGATGTCGGTAGCCCTTCCGGTCGTGCTGCCGCTGCTGTTCGGCGCACTGTCGGTGATGTTCTGGCGCTCCCATTTCGCGCAGCGCTCGCTCGGCGTGCTGGGCACCGGCGCGATGCTGGCTGTCAGTGTGTGGTTGTTGGCGGATACCTGGGAGCACGGCCATGTGGTGATGGAGATGGGCTCCTGGCCCGCTCCGTTCGGGATCGTGCTGGTCTCCGACATGCTGGCCGCGATCATGGTGGTGCTCACCGGGATCATCGGCTTTGCCACCGCGCTGTATTCGCTCTCCGGCATCGGCAAGATGTCGGAGAAGTTCGGCTACTACCCCCTGCTGCACCTGCTGCTGGCGGGGGTGAATGGCGCCTTCCTGACCGGCGACATCTTCAACCTCTACGTGTGGTTCGAGGTGATGCTGGTCGCGTCCTTCGCCCTGCTGATCCTAGGCGGGGAGCGCGCACAGATGGAGGGGGCGATCAAGTACGTCACCCTGAACCTGCTGTCGTCGATGATCTTCCTGACCGCGATCGGCCTGACCTATGGTCTGACCGGCACGCTGAATATGGCCGACATCGCGGACAAGCTGGCCACGGTGGAGGACACCGGGCTGATCACCGTGATCGCGATGCTGTACCTGGTCGCCTTCGGGGTGAAGGCGGCGGCGTTCCCGTTCTTCTTCTGGCTGCCGGCCTCCTATCACACGCCCAAGGTCGCGGTCTCCGCGCTGTTCGCGGGCCTGCTGACCAAGGTCGGGGTCTATGCGCTGTTCCGCGTGTTCACGCTGATCTTCAATCAGGACGTGGACTACACCCACGAGATCCTGCTGTGGGTCGCGGCCGCGACCATGCTGACCGGCGTGCTCGGGGCGGCGGCGCACTACGAGTTCCGGCGCATCCTGTCGTTCCACATCATCAGCCAGATCGGCTACATGATCATGGGGCTGGCGCTGTTCACGCCGCTGGCGCTGGTCGGCGGGGTGTTCTACATCATGCACCACATCATCGTGAAGGCGAATCTGTTCCTGATCAGCGGGATCACCTTCGTGATGAAGGGCACCCACGAGCTGAAGCAGATGGGCGGGATCTACCGCACGAATCCGATGCTGGGTGTGCTGTTCCTGATCCCGGCGCTGTCGCTGGCCGGGCTGCCGCCGCTGTCCGGGTTCTTCGCCAAGTTCATCATCATCCGCGCGGGCATCGAGGCCGAGGCCTACTGGGTGGTGGCGGTCGCGCTGGTGGTGGGGCTGCTGACGCTCTACTCGATGATCAAGATCTGGGCCGAGGTATTCTGGAAGGCGCAGCCGGAAGGCGTGGAGACGGATGACGTGACCTCCGGTCCGATGATCTGGATGTGGATCCCGGTCATCATGCTGGCGCTGATGACCGTGGCCATTGGCCTGTACGGCGAGCCGATCTACCAGATGGCCCTGATGTCGGCCGATCAGCTGCTGGATCCGTCGCAGTATATTGAAGCGGTCCTCGGGGAGAGCCGCCCATGATCGCGCTGACCTGGAATATCGCGCTGGCCCTGATCTGGGTCTTCCTGACCGGGACCTTCAGCACCGGCAATCTCCTGGTGGGGTTCTTCCTCGGCTATGTGCTGCTGGCCTTCGCGCTGCGCGACAAGCCGGGTTTCTCGAGCTACGCGCGACGGGTGCCCAAGTTCATCGCGTTCATTGGCTACTTCCTCTGGGAGCTGTTCCTGTCCAACCTGAAGGTGGCGTATGACGTGATGACGCCGACCCACCACATGGTGCCGGGCGTGATCGCCTTCCCCCTGGATGCCAGGACCGACGGCGAGATCACCATCGTCGCCAACCTGATCTCGCTGACCCCGGGAACGCTGAGCCTCGACGTGTCCACCGACAAGAAGGTGTTGTACATCCACGTGATGTACATCGAGGATCGGGACGAGGTCATCCGATCCATCAAGTACCTGGAACACCGCGCGCTGGAGGTCCTGCGCTAGGCGCAGGGGATGCAGATGTTCGATATCGCCATCATCGCTTCCAATGTGCTGTTGAGTATCGCGCTGCTGCTGGGGTTCTGGCGGCTGTATCTGGGGCCGACCCTGCCCGATCGCGTGGTCGCGCTGGAACTGATCGCATCGCTGACGATCGGTTTTATCGCGGTGTATGTGATCTCCAGCGGGCGCACTCCGTTCATCGACGTGGCTATGGTGCTGGCGCTGACCGCGTTCCTCGCGGCGGTCGGCTTTGCCCGTTACCTGGAGAAAGGGGGGCATCGCGACGATGACTGAGTTCTTCACGGGACTGTTTCTGGTGACGGGTGCGGCATTCATGGTCGTGGCGGCGCTGGGCCTGGTGCGCATGCCCGACCTGCCGATGCGCCTGCACGCGACCACCAAGGCGGGTGTGCTGGGGGCTGGCCTGATGATGGTCGGGGTCGCGGTGTACTTCGGTGATGGCGGCGTGACGACCCGGGCCGTGGCGGTGATCGGCTTCCTGCTGCTCACCGCGCCGGTGGCCGCGCATGCGATCGGACGTGCCGGGTATTTCGTCGGCGTTCCGCTGTGGGAAAACAGCAAGACCGACGAGCTGAAGGGGCGCTACGACGAGAAGACCCACACCCTGTCTTCGCCGCCGGAGATGCATGAGCCCGAGGATCGGGACGACGTATCGCGCTGAGACCGATGCTTTTCGGTATACCCAGCGAGCCCCGTGGCCATGCCGCGGGGTTCGTTCGTTTGGGGTCGGCGCGGCCGGGGCGAGAGGACACCCATCTGCGTTCGGACGCCATGCGGTCACTCGGCCGGAGTG
>JBJHBC010000163.1:0-4434 GCA_050485285.1 Thioalkalivibrio sp. | reverse complement strand
CGCCGCCAGAGCCCCAGCCCGCGTACAGGGCAGCAGAGTTGGCCACGCTGCGGCATCCCGGCAATGCCCTCACGGCGCCGGCAAAACATTCCAGTTGGCGGTTGTTCTGGGGATGGTCGGGCGCATCGGCGCAGGCGAGGTGGGTCATCCAGTGCAGCCCCGCGTGTCCGTGCCCGGCGGCCTGCAGGCACGTCGCGACCTCCGCCGCTCGACGCGGGTCGAAGCCCAGACGATTCATGCCGGTGTTGAGCTTGACCCAGACCTCGGGGAGACGAACAGCGGCGGCGTCCAGATACTCGAGCTGAGCCGCCTCGTGCAGCACGGGCTGCAGGGAAAACTCGGCGCAGGCCCGCGCCTCGGCGACATCATGCGGACCCTGCAGGACCAGCAGCGGACCGTCGAAGCCGGCGCCGCGCAGCGCCCGGGCCTCGCCGACCTGGGAGACGGCGAGCCCGTCGCTGGCCGCCGCCAGGGCCTCGGCGGCCCATATCAGCCCATGGCCGTAACCCTCGGCCTTGATGACCGACCACATCGAGACACCGGGCGCCAGGCGTCGTGCCACGGCCAGGTTGTGCCGCAGGGCCTCGGGGTCGAGCTGGAGGGTCGCCGCTCGCTTCACGTCCCGGGTCAGGCCTCGTGGCCGATCTCGCCGTAGACGTCGGGGGCATAGTTCTCGAAACGGGTGAACTGCCCGCGGAAGGTCAGGCGCACGGTCCCGATGGGGCCGTTACGCTGCTTGGCGATGATGATCTCCGCCG
Source organism: Thioalkalivibrio sp. (assembly GCA_050485285.1). Lineage (GTDB taxonomy): Bacteria > Pseudomonadota > Gammaproteobacteria > Ectothiorhodospirales > Ectothiorhodospiraceae > Thioalkalivibrio. The sequence continues at coordinate 3,676 of JBJHBC010000163.1, read as the reverse complement.
TGCCCTTGTCCGGCGACTCGTCGTTGTAGACCTCGTCGCGATAGACGAAGGCGATGATGTCCGCGTCCTGCTCGATGGCCCCGGACTCGCGCAGATCGGACATCACCGGGCGCTTGTTCGGGCGCTGTTCCAGCGAGCGGTTGAGCTGCGACAGCGCGATCATCGGGACGCTCAGTTCCTTCGCCAGGGCCTTCAGCCCGCGCGAGATCTCCGAGATCTCGTGGGCCCGGCTCTCGCCACTGCCAGGAAACTGCATCAACTGCAGGTAGTCGACGACGATCAGGCCCAGCCCCTTGTGCTCGCGCATCAGGCGGCGGGTGCGCGCGCGCAGTTCGGTGGGCGACAGCGCCGGCGTGTCGTCGATGAACAGGGGCGCCTCGGAGAGCATCTGCACCGCGCTGGTCAGACGCGGCCAGTCGCCGTCCTCCAGGCGCCCGGAGCGCAGCTTCTGCTGGTTGATCCGGCCCATGGAGGACAGCAGGCGCATGGCCAGCTGCTCGCCGGGCATCTCCATGGAGAAGATCGCGACCGGCTCGGCGTTCTTCATCGCCACGTACTCGGCGATGTTCATCGCGAAGGAGGTCTTGCCCATGGACGGGCGCCCGGCCACGATCACCAGATCGCCCGGATTCAGCCCGGAGGTCAGGGCATCCAGGTCCTCATAGCCCGTGGCGATCCCGGTAATCGGGTTTTTCGTCTCATAGAGCTCTTCGATCTGGTTCACCGCCGCCGTCAGCAGCGGCTTCATCCCGCGAAAGCCCTGGGCCCCGCGCGCGCCCTGCTCGGCGATGCGGAACACCTTCTGCTCCGCCACATCCAGCAGTTCTTTGGAGTCGCGGCCCTCAGGGGTATAGGCGGAATCGGCGATCTCGGTGCCCACCGAGATCAGCGACCGCAGGATGGAGCGCTCGCGGACGATATCGGCGTAGGCCACGATGTTCGCGGCACTGGGGGTCTCCGCCGCCAGGCGACCGAGATAAGCCATGCCGCCGGCGGATTCCAGTTCCGCCGTGCGGTCCAGCTGTTCCGACACGGTCACCATGTCGAACGGGGCATTGCGATCGGCAAGCGTGGACACCGCCCGGAAGATCAGGCGGTGGTCGTGACGATAGAAGTCTTCTGCGGTAATGCGGTCCGCCACCCGGTCCCAGGCGGCGTTGTCCAGCATCAGGCCTCCGAGGACCGCCTGCTCGGCCTCCTCGGAATGCGGGGGGACCCGCGGATTCGGGGTCATGGGCGAGTTCATGCGACGAACCCGCCCACCTGCCGGGTGTCAGCGACCCGGTGGGGCCACCCTCCCGACATCCGACGGATCACTCTTCGCCGATCACAACGACGCGAATGTCCACATCCACGTCCGAGTGCAGGTGCAGACCGACCTCGAATTCGCCGGCGGTACGCAACGGGCCTTCCGGCATGCGCACTTCCTTCTTCTCGACTTCGGTACCCTTGGCGCTCAGCGCGTCGGCGATATCCGCCGGGCCGATGGAGCCAAACAGCTTGCCTTCGCCACCGGCCTTCGCGGTGATCTCGAGCACGGTGCCGTCCAGCTTTTCCTTGCGCGCCTCGGCGGCGGCGAGGGCCTCGGCGGCGGCCTTCTCCAGTTCGGCGCGACGTGCCTCGAACTCGGCGATGTTCTCGGCGGTGGCGAACGTGGCCTTGCCCTGCGGCAGCAGATAGTTGCGCGCGAAACCGGGACGCACGTTGACACGGTCACCCAGGGTGCCGAGGTTGTCGATCTTTTCCAGCAGAATGACTTCCATCTTTGTATTCCTGTAACGTTTGATCAGCCCCCGAAGGGGCGCATTCTACACCGGTCTCGGACCGGTCTCACGGATTGTTGTCGCCGTCCTGCCCACCCGATGCGGAACCGGGGCCCAGCCGCGAGCGGATATCCGCCCAGGCGTCGATAACCCCGATGGTCGCCAGCAGCAGAAACATCTGCGGCATCGCCAGGGCCAGCAGGACGTACATCCCCACCAGCCAGAAGCTGCTCATGCCCTGACGAAAGGTCAGCGCGTGCATCAGCGCGATCCCCTGCAGGAAGAACAGCACCGCGAGGATGAACGCCAGTTCGGTCGCCAGCGGCACCGGGCCCAGATGGCCGATCCCCGCCAGCAGCAGCGTGGCCGCGCTTGCCGCACGCCCGAACTGCAGCGCCCGGAATTCCTCGCCGAACGCCCCCGGGTTATACAGCAGCGCCTGCCAGTAGCGGCCCAGGAGTACCGAGAGCGTGAGGCTCAGCAGCAGGATCCCGGCAAACAGCCCGGTCAGGTACGGGGCGGCGCGGCGCAGCGCCGCCTCGAGTTCCTGCGGACCGGTCTCGCTACCCTCGACCAGCGGCCCCAGCAGGCCCATCCCGGCCTCGGCCCAGGTGGACTCGAGATCCGGGACGAGCATATGAACGGCCAGCACCCCGAACCCGGCGACTCCGGCGGCGACCTGCAGCGTGCTGCGCCACGAGACCGTACGCCGCAGCAATTCCGCCAGCAGCGCCACCGGCGCCCACTGCACCACCCCGGCCACCCCCCCCGCGAACAGCGGGGCCTCGGGCATCAGGGCCAACATTGCAACCCCGAGCACGAGCGCGGACAGCGCGATCACCAGCAGCGCCTGCCCAAGGCCGATGCGCAGCCCGACCAGGGCGACCAGCGCGCTGCCAAGCAGCGCGACCGGCGGCAGAAACAGCCCCGCCACACCAAAACCGGAGACCGCGCCCACGGCGCGGCCCCGGCTCTTCATCGCGAATTCGGCCAGTGCGCGCATGGCGACGGCCCCCGGCGAACCGGTGCGGGACTTAGTGGTTGTCGCTGTACGGCAGCAGGGCGAGGAAGCGCGCGCGCTTCACGGCGGTGGCCAGCTGACGCTGGTACTTCGCGCTGGTGCCGGTCACGCGGCTGGGCACGATCTTGCCGGTCTCGGTAATGAAACCCTTGAGCAGGTTCAGGTCCTTGTAATCGATGTAATCGATGCCTTCGGCCGTGAACTTGCAGTACTTGCGGCGACGCGGAAAACGGGCCATGTCAGATCTCCTTCAAAAATTCGGTCAACGAACGGGCGGGACTTATTCGGCAGCGGCCGAATCGTCGGAGGCGGACTCACCGCCCTCGTCGTCACGCTCGCGGCGACGGCCCTTGGAGCCTTCCTCTTCCTGGCCCTTGGCCAGCGGGGAAGTCTCGGTGACGGCCTCTTCCATGCGCATCGCCAGGTGGCGCAGCACGGCATCGTTGAACCGGAAGGCGCTGGCGAGCTCTTCCATCGCCTCTTCCGAGGCCTCGATGTTCATGAGCACGTAGTGGGCCTTCACCAGCTTCTGGATCGGGTAGGCCAGCTGACGGCGGCCCCAGTCTTCCAGGCGGTGGATCTTGCCCTGGTGGCCTTCCACCAGGCCCTTGTAGCGCTCGATCATCGCCGGGACCTGCTCGCTCTGGTCCGGGTGGACCAGGAATACAACTTCGTAGTGACGCATCGGGAACTCCTTGCGGGTATCAGCCTCCCGTCCACGCGGTGAGGCAAGGGTTCGACCCAGCGGACACGCCCGCGGGGCAGAAAGGCGCGATACGATAACCGAAGCGGCCGACAACAACAAGCGACAGGCAAACGAGGGGGCGGGCGATGCCCTCAGGGAAACACGGATGAATGGACACGCTCGCGCTCGAGTCGCTTTTGCCTGCGT
>JBJHBC010000162.1:0-4536 GCA_050485285.1 Thioalkalivibrio sp. | reverse complement strand
TCGCCACCCTGCGCGAGCACGGCCTGGCCATGCCGGTCAGCGTGAACATCTCCGCACGCAATTTCCTCGACCCGGCGTTCGCCGATCATCTGCTGGAACAGGTACACGCCTCCGGCCTGCCCCCCTGCGCCCTGGAACTCGAGTTCACCGAGACCGCCCTGATGGCCGATCCGGACGAGGTGATCACCGCCCTCAACCGCCTGACCGCCGCCGGGCTCGCGCTCGCCATCGACGACTTCGGCACCGGCTACTCCTCGCTGGCCTATCTCAAGCGGATGCCGGTCACCACCCTCAAGATCGATCAGGCCTTCGTGCGCCAGATGCTGGAACACGCGGTGGATGCCCAGATCACCCGTGCCAGCATCAGCCTGGCCCGCGATCTCGGGCTGAAGGTGGTGGCCGAGGGGGCCGAGGACGCCGCCACCCTGGACACCCTGCAACAATGGGGCTGCGACGCGGCCCAGGGCTTCGGCATCGCCCGGCCGATGCCGCTGGATGCGACGCTGGCCTGGGCCCGCGAATGCGGCGTGGCGCCCCGGGTCCGGGCCCACTGCGCCCCCGGGGCCAACTGAGCGCGCCGCGGCAGACCCGGTTTTCCCTTGCACCGGCCCCGGGGCTGCGCTATAGTCCGCCGTCTTTCTGGTAGACCCAAATTCCGGAGTCCCCCGATGGCCCGAGTATGTCAGGTGACCGGCAAGCGCCCGGCGACCGGTAACAACGTTTCGCACGCCCACCGCAAGACGCGGCGGCGCTTCCTGCCCAATCTGCACTCCCACCGTTTCTGGGTGGAGAGCGAGAACCGTTTCGTACGCCTGCGCGTCAGCAGCAAGGGCATGCGCATTATCGACAAGCGCGGCATCGACGCGGTCCTGGCGGACTGCCGTGCCCGCGGTGAAAAGGTCTAAGGAGGCTTCACGATGGCTGCCAAGTCCGCACGCGACAAGATCCGCCTGGTGTCCTCCGCCGGCACCGGTCACTTCTACACCACGTCCAAGAACAAGCGGAACATGCCCGAGAAGATGGAGATCAAGAAGTTCGATCCCGTCGTCCGCAAGCACGTGATGTACAAGGAAGCCAAGATCAAGTAATCGCGCCTCCCGGCACGATTGCCTGATCCCGGGCGAAAAAGGGCCCGGCCCGCTCACGCGGTGCCGGGCCCTTTTTGTGTCTGCGTGGCCGGAAGCCCCGGATGCACCGCAACGCGTACCCGGGGCCTATCCTCAAACGGGATCCGGCTGACCACCCTTCCCGGATGCCGCGCTGCCCTCCGCGGCGGTCTCCGCCCAGCGCGTCATCACGCGCCCCCAACGATGCGCGGTCGCCGGGTCCAGTTCGATCTTGGTATAACGTTCGCCATCGCGGATAATAACCCGCAGCAACGGAACCCCCGAGTCGTGCAGGATCTGGCGCAACTCCACGACTTCGCCAAATGGCGCATCAATCGAATCCATGGTGCGTGTGTTCCTCCCGAGCCGGCCTGCCGCACTTCGTCGTGGCCGCCCATCCGTGATTGATCGTGTTCACCTGACGCAAGCATGCAACCAATTTTTGTCGGCCGGCAACCCATCTTCGACGATCAGGAGAACCTGATCGGCTTCGAGCTCCTCTTTCGCGCGGGGCACATGGATACCGCCTCGGTCACCGACGGCGATCTGGCCACCTCCGATCTCCTGCGCAGCGCCTTTATCGACATCGGGCTGGAGCATCTCGTCGGCGAGCACCTGGCGTTCGTCAATCTGACCCGCGGCTTCCTCGAGCACGACGTCATCACCAGCCTGCCACCGGAGCAGGTGGTGCTGGAGATCCTCGAGGATGTCGAGATCGACACCGAGGTGGTCGCCGCCGTGCGCCGCCTGAAGGCCCGGGGCTTTCGCATTGCGCTCGACGACTACCAGTTCCAGGAGAGCCACGCGGAACTGGTCGAGCTGGCCGACCTCGTCAAGCTCGACGTGCTGACCCTGGGCCGCGAACGCCTGGAGCAGGAAGTCGACACCCTGCGCGCCTTCGGAGTGGAACTGCTGGCCGAGAAGGTCGAGACCGCCGAGGACTATGCGCGCTGCCGACACCTCGGGTTCAGCCTGTTCCAGGGCTTTCACCTGTCCTTCCCCCACGTGATCGAGGGGCAGCGCCTGGAGAGCCTGGAGCTCGCCCTGCTGCGCCTGCTGAAGGCCCTGCAGGCACCCGACCCCACGCCGGCCGAACTGGAGAGCCTGATCGCCGCCGAACCGGGGCTGGCGATCCAGTTGCTGCGCCTCGCCAACAGCCCGGCCTACCGGGGCCGGCGGGCCACGGACTCCCTGTACGACGCAATCCTGCGGCTGGGCCGGGGGCGAATCAAGCGCCTGGCGATGCTGATGGTCCTGCGCGGCGCCGACGGCCAGAGCCACGGTCTCGAACAGGTCATGATCCGCGCCCGCATGGGCATGCTGATGGCCCGCGCCCTGGGCCTGCCCCCGGAGGAATGCGAGCGCTACTTCACGCTCGGCATGCTGTCCGGCCTGGACCGAGTGCTGGGTGTGCCGCTGCGGCGCATCCTCGGCGAACTCCACCTGTCCACGGAGATGGAACAGGCACTGCTGGAGGGGAGCGGCCCGCTGGCGCCGCTGCTGGCGACCATCGCCGCCTTCGAGGGCCCGGCGCTGCCGCCCGACAGCGAGAATGCCCCCGTCCCCGCGCCGGTCTCCAGCCGGCTCTACCTGGAAGCCGTACGCTGGACCGAGGACCTTCTCGCATCCCTGGCGGAGCCCTAGACCGAATGTTTCATGAACTGCGCAGCCAGCTGATGCCGGAAGCCGCGACAGGCCCTGACACGGGGCTGCGGATCCGGCTGCGCGGACCCGCCGGGATCGAGGCCGCGCGCGGCACCCTCGAGATCCATCCGGGCCTGAGCCCCCTGGCGCCGGATGACTATGTCGAATACTGGACCGCCCCCGGCACACCGCGCTCCTCCCGCGAGGGCCCCGTCCACCTGCTGGAACACGACGATGTGCTGTTCGCGAGCTGGACCGGCCCGGACCACGGGCTGCGGGAGCAGACCGAACAGGCCTACCAGTCGCTGCTGGCCGCCTGCCACACGCGCGGCTACGAACACCTGGCGCGCATCTGGAACTTCTTCGGCGATATCCACGGCGAAGAGGACGGACTGGAACGCTACCAGGCGTTCTGCGTCGGGCGCGCCGCCGCCCTCGAGGCCCTGGAAGTCCCGCTGGCCAGCATGCCGGCCGCCACCGCGATCGGCGGCGACCGGCGCCAGCTGGTGATCTACCTGATCGCCACCCGGACACCGGCCAAGCCACTGGAGAACCCGCGCCAGGTCAGCGCCTACCACTACCCGGCGCGCTACAGCCCGAAGAGCCCGACCTTTGCCCGGGCCACACAACTGGATACGGCCGACGGCCCGCTGATCCTGCTCTCCGGCACCGCCAGCATCGTCGGCCACGAGAGCCGGCACCCGGACGACGTGGTGGCCCAGGCACGCGAGACCCTCGCCAACCTCCAGGCCCTGCACAATACCGCCGGGCGCAAGCTGCCCCGGCCGTCCTGGCTGCGCGTCTACCTGCGCCGCCCGGAGGACCGCCCCCGGGTCGCGGCCGTGCTGGCGGAACACTACAACGCGGCCCACCCGGGTCCGATCGTGCAGTGGGTACGCGGCGACATCTGCCGCCGCGAGCTTCTGCTGGAGATCGAGGGCGTGCATGCCTGAACTGCCCGAGGTCGAGACCACCCGGCGCGGCCTCGCCCCGCTGCTGGCCGGGCGCCGCATCACCGCCTTCGAGGTCCGCGAGCCCCGCCTGCGCTGGCCCGTACCGACGGACCTGCCGCAGCAGTTGGCGGGCGCGCGGGTCCACCATCTGTCCCGGCGCGCCAAGTATCTGCTGCTGGAAACAGACCGCACGGGCCTGCTGCTGCACCTGGGGATGTCCGGCAGCCTGCGCCACTGCCCGCCGGAGACGCCGCTACGGCGGCATGACCACCTGATCCTGCACCTCGACAACGGCCACCAGATCCGCTTCCACGACCCGCGCCGCTTCGGCTGCTGCCTGCCACTCCCGTCCGACGGCACCCCGCATCCGCTCCTGGCGGACCTCGGCCCGGAACCCCTGGACCCCGCATTCGACGGGGACACCCTCTTCCGCCGCAGCCGTGGCCGGCGCGGCCCGGTGAAAGCCTTCGTCATGGACCAGGCCATCGTCGTCGGGGTCGGCAACATCTACGCCACCGAGGCGCTGTTCCTCGCCGGGATTCGTCCGGGCCGCGCGGCCGGCCGGGTCACCCGTGCCGAGTACCAGCGACTGGCGCTGCACATCAAGGCGGTACTGGCCGAGGCCATCGAGCAGGGCGGCACGACCCTGCGGGATTTCCTGCGCGAGGACGGCACCCACGGCTACTTCCGCCAGTGCCTGCGCGTCTACGGCCGCGCCGGGGAACCCTGCCACGTCTGCGCCGGCGTGCTGCGCACCCGCCGCATCGGCCAGCGCGCCAGCAGCTACTGCCCCACCTGCCAGAAATAGCCGCCCGTTGTGGCTTGGAGGCCGC
>JBJHBC010000161.1:0-4597 GCA_050485285.1 Thioalkalivibrio sp. | reverse complement strand
TCGGCCTGCATCGCGGCGGTCAGGGCCTCGACGGCACCATGGCCCTCGCCCTGCAGGCGCGACTCGCGCCCGGGCGGGCCCATGGTCGCGTCCAGCCGCACCACCGGGCCTTCCTTCTCGATCTCGTAGCGCACCAGATCCCAGCCGGCGACCGGCGTCAGGTAGTGCTGCTCGAACAGCTCGTGGATGCGCTTGGACGAGACCTCGATCTGCGAGGTCTCGGCATCCTTCTGCACGATGCGGGCAAACTCGATCGCCAGCCAGCGCGGCACCTCGATACCGTAATCGCGCTCCAGCACATGCGCCACGCCGCCCTTGCCCGACTGGCTGTTGATGCGCACGACCTCCTCGTAGCGCCGGCCCAGATCGCTCGGGTCGATCGGCAGATAGGGCACGTTCCAGTGGCCGCCCTGCTCCTTGTAGTGCGCCAGCCCCTTGCGGATCGCGTCCTGGTGGCTGCCGGAGAACGCGGTGTAGACCAGCTCGCCGGCCCACGGGTGGCGCGGGTAGATCGGCATGTCGGTGCACTCCTTGTACACCTCCATCAGCCGTTCCATATCGGACAGGTCGATGGTCGGGTCGATCCCCTGCGAGTACAGGTTCATGCCGACGGTGACCAGGTCCATGTTGCCGGTGCGCTCGCCGTTGCCGAACAGCGTGCCTTCCAGACGGTCGGCCCCGGCCAGCAGGCCCAGCTCGGCCGCGGCCACGCCGGTCCCGCGGTCGTTGTGCGTATGCAGCGACACGCAGAAGTGCTCGCGGTACTGCACGTGGTCGCAGAACCACTCGACCTGGTCGGCGAACACGTTGGGCGTGGCCGACTCGACCGTGGCCGGCAGGTTGATCACAACCTTCTGGCCCTGGTCCGGGCGCCAGATCGCGTTCACCGCATCCACGACCTCGACGGCGTAGTCCAGTTCGGTGGTGGAGAAGCTCTCCGGCGAGTACTGGAAGATCCAGTCCGTCTGCGGGTACTTCGCCGCGTAGTCGCGCACCCAGCGCGCGCCGTTCTCGGCGATGCCGCGGATGCCGTCGCGGTCCATGCGGAAGACCTGCTCGCGCTGCGCCGGGTTGGTAGAGTTGTACACATGCACCACCGCGCGCGGCGCGCCCTCCAGCGCCGCGAAGGTCTTCTGAATCAGGTCCTCGCGCGCCTGAGTCAGCACCTGCACGTACACGCCCTCGGGGATGCGATCTTCCTCGATCAGGCGGCGGGTGAAGTCGTAGTCGATCTGCGAGGCGGAGGGAAAGCCAATCTCGATCTCGGTCAGGCCAATATCCACCAACACCTCGAAGAAGCGCATCTTCTGCTCGACGCTCATCGGGTGCACCAGCGCCTGGTTGCCGTCGCGCAGGTCCACCGCGCAGAAACGCGGCGCAACCGTGGTGCGCTTCGCCGGCCAGCGGCGATCCGCCTTGTCGATCGGCGGAAACGGGGCGTATTTGGTGTGATCGAAGGCCATGGTGCGCATCTCCTGTAAGGGCGCGGCCCGGGCCATACAATCGGCCGCCGCGCTGGGGATTTCTGTCTGTGCATTATCCTAACGCATTCATCCGGGCATAACCTTGCGTTTTTCCCTATCAAGGCCTTAGGAGGTATCTATAATTGCGCATTAAAGCTCAATATGCGCAATAATCCACCCATGAAACCGCAACCGCACTCACTGGACCGCTATGACCGCCGCATCCTCGAGATCCTGCAGGAGGACGCGAGCCTGTCGAACCAGGCCCTGGCCGAACGCGTCGGACTCAGCCCCTCCCCGTGCCTGCGCCGCGTCCGCGCGCTGGAGCAGGCCGGTATCCTGCTGCGCCGCGTGGCGCTGCTCGACCGGCGCCGCCTGGGCCTGGAGCTGACCGCCCTGATCCACATCGGCATGGACCGCCACACCCCGGAACGCTTCGCGCATTTCGAGGAGACCGTGGCCGGCTACCCCGAGGTGCAGCACTGCTACCTGATCACCGGCCAGTCCGCCGACTACATGCTGCAGGTCGTGGTCCCCGACATGGATGCCTACCAGGACTTCCTGCTCCGGCGCATCACCCGCCTGGAAGGTGTGGACAGCGTGCACTCCAGCTTCGTCCTGCGCCGCGTCGTCGACCGCACCGCCCTGCCACTGGACTACACCCCCACCTGAGCGCCCAAAATCAAGGGCGGTCTACAGGAAGATGGGAAGGCTGGAAGATTGGTGGATATGACGACGGTGCCGTAACACACGGCGGGGAGACAACGTGGACGTCTGCGATCGCGCTTCACCCTAAAAACCTTCCGATCTTCCCATCTTCCTGTGAATCGCCCTTGCCCTGCGGCGAGTCATCCGGATACTGTATATATAGACAGTTAATGGAGGGCGCCTTGTGTCGCTTACTGAACGCCAGCAGGCCATCCTCGACTACATTAGCGAGACCGTCGCCACCCAGGGCACGGCGCCGACCCGCAGCGAGATCGCCCGGGCCTTCGGCTTTCGCTCGCCCTATGCGGCCGAGTGCCACCTGAAGGCGCTGGCAAAAAAGGGCGCCATCGAACTGCTGGGCGGCACCTCACGCGGTATCCGCCTGCCGGGCGCGGCGCGCGGCATACCGCGCGAGCTGCCCCTGGTCGGGCGCGTCGCCGCCGGGCTGCCGATCCTTGCCACCGAACACATCGAGCGCCACTACCGCGTCGACGACGCCCTGTTCCGTGCCCACCCCGACTACCTCCTGCGCGTACATGGCGAGAGCATGCGCGACGCCGGCATCCTCGACGGCGACCTGCTGGCCGTGCGCCAGACCCCGGAGGCCCGGCCCGGTCAGATCGTGGTCGCCCGCCTCGAGGACGAGGTCACCGTGAAGCGCTTCGCGCAGGACGGCTCGCGGGTGCGCCTGCTGCCGGAAAACCCCGATTTCACCCCCATCGAGATCGACCTGGAGCGCCAGGAACTGGCCATCGAGGGGGTCGGCGTGGGCGTGCTGCGCGATCTCGACCCTCAGGCCTAGGAAAACACGGATTCATGGGCGCGCTGGACACCCTGCTCGACCATCCGGCCCTCTGGCGCGGACGCAGCGCCACTCCGGCTCCGGATGCCCCGGTCTGGCCCAGTGGCCACGCGGAACTCGACCGGGCCCTGGGCGGAGGCTGGCCCCGCGGCCAGCTGGTCGAACTGCTGGGCGCCCCGTTCGGCTGCGGCGAGACCCGGCTGCTGGTCCCCATGCTGGCCGCCTGCGGCCAGGACGGCTACTGGATCGCGATGATCGCGCCCCCGGCCACCCCCTGGCTGCCCGGCTGGCAGGCCCTGGGCATCCCCCCGGAGCGGGTGCTGCTGATCCGTACCGAGCACGATCGCGACACCCTGTGGGCCGGGGAGCAATGCCTGCGCGACCCCGCCTTCGGCGTGCTGCTCGCCTGGCTGCGCCGTCCGGTGGAGACAGCCCTGCTGCGCCGGCTGCGCCTGGCCGCCAGCGAGAGCCGGGCCTGCACCGTCCTGTACCGGCCGCCGGACGCCGCGGCCCAGCCCTCGCCGGCCCATCAGCGCCTGCGCTGGCAGGCCGCGGCCGCCGGCCTGGAACTGCACTGCCTGAAGGGGGCCGGCCACTGGGCCCGCTCCGGCCAGTCCCTGTGGATTCCCGAAGCACCGGGAGCCTGAGATGGGCCAGCCCGCCCGTCCCGCGCGCGCAACCACACACCCGGAACCCGCCCGGCAGCAACTGAGCCTGCTGCCGGCGGCGCCCGCTCCCGCACCCACTCCCCGGCCACCGGAGGCGCGCCCCGCCAGTGCCACCCGGGCGCAGCGGGAGCACTGGATGGCCATCGAGCTGCCGCACCTCGCGCTGGAGGCCCTGGCCCGGGCGGAACCAGACCCGGAGCGCTTGCAGCGCCCCCTGCTGGTGGTGGTGACATCCGGCGCGGCACCCCGGGTGCATACCGCCAACCGCGCGGCGCGGCGCGCCGGCGCACGCCCCAGCATGGCGCTGGGGGATGCGCTGGCCGTGCTGGACACCCCGGAACTGGTCGAGCACGACCCGGATGCCCTGCAGGCCCAACTGGAGATGCTGGCCGGTGTACTGCTGCGCTTCTCCGACCACGTGCACCCGGAACCGGAGGCAAGCCGCATCCTGGTGGAGGTCGGACGCAGCCGCCGCCTGTTCGGCGGCCTGGAGGCGTTGCGCCAGCAGGCGCGGGACACCCTGGCCGACCTGGGTTTCCATCCCCGCATCGGGCTGGGGCAAAGCCCCGCCGCCGCGCGCCTGCTGGCGCGTCTGCGCAATCCCGCGATCGCGGAGGACCCCGAGACCCTGCGCCGGCTGCTGACACCCGTCCCGCTGGAGGCCCTGCCGCTGGCCGCCACCACCCGCGAGGGCCTGCACGCCGTGGGCCTGCGCCAGCTCGGCGACCTGCTGCGGCTGTCACGCCCCGAACTGGCCCGGCGCCACGGGCCGGAGTTGCTGGACCTGCTCGACCGCCTGCTGGCCCGGCGCGCGGAGACCCTGCCCCGCTTTACACCACCCCCGGTGCTGGATCTGTCCCTGCGCCTGGAGCACGAGATCCATGCCACCACGGCCCTGGCCTTCCCGCTCAAGCGGCTGCTGCGCCAGGCCGAGGCCCAGCTACGCGGCCTGAACC
>JBJHBC010000160.1:0-4610 GCA_050485285.1 Thioalkalivibrio sp. | reverse complement strand
CCGGCGGCCGTGGCCTCCAGTACCGCCAGCCCCTGGAACTCGTGCAGGGCGGTGCTGACGACGATGCCTGTGCGGCCCAGCAGGTCTTCGTATTCCCGGCGCGGCAGCTTGCCATCCGCCACGATGCGCTCATCGAGGGTGGCGCGCAGGCGTTGCAGGGATTCGGGGGGCCGGGCGGGCCGCGCCCCCAGCAGGGCGAGGCGGAAGTCCACGTCGGTCTCCCGCAGTCGTAGCAGCGCCTCGACGAACACTTCCGGCGCCTTGTCGTATTCCCAGCGGTGATTCCACAGGATCAGGCGCGGATCGCGCGTGGCGCCCGCCGCGGCGGGTGGCGCGACCGGAACGGGCAGGACCTCGCTGCGTGCCCGCAGCCGGGTGCGCAGGCCGTCAGGGACATGATCCGGCATCCGCGCGAGCAGGGTATCCATGCCGTCCAGGAACGAGTCGCGGTTGAAGGCGGAGTTGAAGGCTACGCGGTCCGCCGCCAGCGCCGCGTAGATCTGCACCATCTGGGGGTCCACGGAATCCACCTGGTCGCGTCCGACCGGGTAGGCGAACTGGTTTTCGTGCACGTAGTACAGCGTGGGCCGCCGGGCCAGATGGGGGTGCAGGCCGCGCAGCGTGGCCAGATCCACCATTGAGGTGGCGATGACCGCATCGGCCTCTGCGCCCGCGAGCCGGTCCAGCCAGGAGATCGGGTTGCCGCGGATGCGCCAGCGGAAATGCCGCCCGGGCAGTTCCAGCACCTCCCAGTCGACTTCACCGAAGGTCGTGGTCAGCCAGTCCGCCCAGGCCGCATGGCTGTCGGCGCGGTATGCAGAGAGCAGAAGGATGCGTTTGCGATGTTCCGGTGCGCCCAGGGTCGACCCTCGTGGTGCGGGGCGCCGGGGCGCCCCTTGTGCTTACCAGGTCAGGACTTTGCCGGCGGATCCCAGCGAGGGCAAGGCCTGCGAGGGGGTCAGCAGCGGAAGGTCCTGATAGGCAAGATCGGATTCATCCATGCCGTTCAGGTCCAGAGACTGGCGACAGCCCATCACCTGCACGCCGTTATCCATCGCGTTTTTCATGAAGTCGGCGATGCTCTTGCCGCCCTCCATTGGATAGAGGTTTTCAGCGACGCCGGTCTTCAGCAGCTCGGTGGCGGGTCCGGTGAAGTACATGATGACGTTCTGCTCGGCCGCAGCGGCGGTGGCGGCGAGGAAGAACGCAGACGGCAGGCGCCGCTTGTTCTCCGGGCCGGTGATCATGATGACGACAAGGTCGGCGGTTTCTTCGCTCATGGGTGCTCTCCGATACAGGTCTTGGGTGGTTACTGCGGCGCGTTCCAGCGCTCCCCGGCCATCGGTTCATCCACCGGGGTGCCGGCGAGGTGGTTGGTGTAGTTGGACAGCGTCTTCAGGCCGATCGCCAGGATGACCTCCAGCATCTGCGCGGGAGTGTGCCCGGCGTCCAGAAAGGCCTGCTGGGTAGGCTCGTCGACCCAGCCGCGCTGTTCGAGCAGGGCGCAGGCGAACTGGCGCAGGGCCTCCAGTTTGGGATCCTCGATCACGCGGTCCTCGCGCAGCGCGGCGATGACGTCGTCGGGTACGCCGGTCATGCGACCGGTCATGCTGTGCGCGGCCATGCAGTAGCCGCATTCGTGGTAGCGGCTGACGGTCAGCAGCAGGACGCCCTGTTCGGTGGGGCTCAGCGACGTCTTCTGCAGCAGGTCGTTGAGCGCCAGGTAGGCCTCGGCCAGGGCCGGGGCGCTGGCCATCTTGCGGATCAGGTTGGGGACCAGGCCGAAGGTTTGTACGGCTCGGTCGAATACGGCTTGCGCCTCCGGGGCGCTGGCGGCGTCGTGCAGGGGGAAGCGTTCATCGTTCATGGGGTACCTCCGGGGGCGAGTAGGTCAGGAGTGTGACCAGCGCCGGGCCCAGGCGCAGGACCGTCGCCGGGTCCTGGTCGGCCTTGGCCATCACCAGAATCCCTTCCATCAGCGCCAGCCACTGTTCGGCCAGGGCTTCGGTGCTGGTATCGCCGGGCAGTTCGCCGTCCTGCACGGCCTCGTCCAATACGGAACGGAAATGGGCGGTGACGGCGTCCAGGTGCCCCCGTATCGCCCGGCGCAGGGTCGGGTTGTGAGTCCCCATCTCCACGGCCAGATTACCGAAGGGGCAGCCGGGCAGCTGGCCGGATTCCGCCTGCATGCGGGCCTCGAAGGCGTGGATCGCATGGACGAACGCCTCGATCCGGGCGTGCAGGCCGTTGGCGCCGGCGAGCCCCGGGATCAGCACCTCGCGCTCGAAGTCCGCGTAGAGGGCGTCCAGCATCGCCAGGGTGAGCGCCTCCTTGCCGGGGAAGAAGTGATACAGGCTGCCCTTGCGCACGCCGGCATGGGCGCAGATCTCGGCAATGCCGACAGCGCTGTAGCTGCGACCGACGATCAGTTCGCGCGCAGCCGTCAGGAGTGCGTCGCGGCTGTCGACGCGGGTCCGGTGGGTCGGGGTTGGGGTTGGGGACGCTGTCATGCCTTTGCACACTAGTTGACCGGTCGGTAAAGTGCAAGGAGCAAACGTCCAGGAGGGCACAAGCCGATGTCCCGAATGCCCGACATGCATGCAGCCACTGACGCCGCCGGCGTACCCATCCCCGCGGAGTACGCGGACACCTGGGAGGACGGTTTTGGTGTGCGTGGCTGGAAACTGGATCTGCCGGGGCGGGGCGCGGACGTGATCGCGGCGACCCCGTATACCGGCGAGCGCATCCCGACCTCGGTGTTCGTGCATGACATCGTCGACCATCACCTGTGCGGCTTCGCCCTGTCCGGTTATACCGACGAGGCGGGGGCGCTGATTCAGCTGGCGGACCGTACTGGCTCCGATCCGGTGCCGGACTTCGTGCAGATCATCGACGAGGATCTGCTGCCGGGGGCGTTCGAAAGCGACGACTGGCGCGAGCTGCTGCCCGCGTCGCTGATGGCGGTGGTGGAGGCGGCGCCGGATCCGCGCGCCGGAATGGCGGGCCTGCGCGAGCAATGGGGCGACGCGGTGCTGCGCGCGCTGTGGATCGCCGGGTTCGTGGAGACGGGCTGGGGGCTCGCGGCGGGCGCGCGCGAGGCCTGGGAGCGCCACGGGCTGGACTACGCCCGCCGCGCCGCGGCCGCGCGCGCACTGCAGCGGCTGTTCGAACGGGTCGATGCCACGGTGCTGGATCAGGGCTGGGTCCGCGCGCGGGGCGTGTTCCGGGTCGCCCCTGCGGGGGTGGGGTTTCGCTTCGAGGAGCCGGCCGTGGGCCGCGACGAGTATCTGCCCGTCACGGATGACTGAGGGGGCGTGCGCACCCCGCCGGAGCGTTCATGTATGGGCGGCGGGGAGCTCCGGTGACGGGCGGTGCAGGTGGTAGCCCTGGGCCATGTCCACGCCCAGTTCGGCCAGCATCTCCAGGGTCGGGCCGTCTTCCACGCATTCGGCGACGGTCTGCTTGTCGAGGCCCCGGGCGACGTCGACCATCGCGCGGATGAAGGCCTGATTGTCGCGGTTGTTGGGCAGGTCGCGCACAAACATGCCGTCGATCTTCAGGACCTGCACGCCCAGGTACTTGAGGTAGGCGAAGGTGGAGAACCCGGAGCCGAAGTCGTCCAGACAGACGGTGCAGCCGGTGTGCTGCAGCGCTTCGATGAAGCGCTGGGCATCCTGCATCTCGGAGACGGCCGCGGTCTCGGTCAGTTCGATGATCAGCCGTCGCGGTTCGACCCCCTGCTGTTCCAGCTGGTGGCTGATGTACTGCGGCAGTCCCGGTTCGTCGAAGCTGCGCCCGGAGATGTTGATCGCGATCCCGGGGATCGCCGGGTCCCCGGCCAGCCGATGGATGCTCTCGCGGATCACCCAGCGGTCGATGTCGAGGATCTGCCCGGTCTTCTCGGCAATCGGGATGAACTGGCCGGGCATGGCGATTTCCTCCGGGGAGGCCGGGTCGCGCATGCGCACCAGGGCCTCCATGTGGTGCAGGTGGCCATCGCCGACCGCGTAGATCCCCTGGTAATGCAGTTCGAATTGATCCTGCTCCAGCGCGGTGCCGATGCGCTGGCTCCAGGACATCCGCTCCAGCATGTGCTCGGCGGTGTTGCGGCTACGGTCGAATACCGCCCAGGTGTTCTTGCCCAGGTCCTTCGCCTGGTACATCGCGGTGTCGGCGTGGGCCACCAGGTCCTCGACGTTGTCGCCATGCTCCGGAAAGTGGGCGATGCCGATGCTGGCGGTGAGCCGGTAGTTCTGGCCGCGGAAGCGGAACGGGATCGCCGAGATCGCGCGACCCACGCGTTCGGCCAGTTCGATCGGCTCCTGCTCGGACTCGCGATCGACCAGGATCGCGAATTCATCGCCACCCAGCCGGGCAAAGATATCCTGACTGCGCACCAGCGCGGCGATCTCGCCGGCGGCGCGCACCAGTACGGTATCCCCGGCCCGGTGGCCGAAGGTGTCGTTGATGGTCTTGAACTCGTCGAGGTCGAAGTAGAGCAGGGCGAAGCGCCCGTTGCGCCGTCGCTCGCTGTGGATCACGTGTTCCAGGCGTTTCTGGAAGTGATGGCGGTTGTACAGGCCGGTGAGCGCGTCGTGCTCGGCGAGGTA
>JBJHBC010000159.1:0-4641 GCA_050485285.1 Thioalkalivibrio sp. | reverse complement strand
AGCAGGCTCCCACAGGGGTCGGATCGGGGCATCCGGGCTTACAGGCGGTCGAGCAAGGCCTCGGCGTCCGCCCGCTGCGGGAATGCCTCGTGCGCCTCCAGCAGTTGCTGCAGACGCTCCGCGGCAGCTGCGGACTCGCCCTGTTCGCTTTCCGCCCAGGCCAGGTGGTACTGGATGCCCGGATCCTCCGGCGCCAGCTCGTGCGCGCGACCCAGGATATCCGCGGCCTCGGCCGGCTCGCCCGCGTGGATCAGCACCACGGCCAGCGTGTCCAGCACCGGGGGCGCCTCCGGAGCGAGTTCGGCGGCCCGGCGCGCGTGTCCGAGCGCCTCTTCGGTCTCGCGTTCACGCAGGGTCCAGGCCAGGTTGTTGAGGGCAATCACGTCGTCCGCATCCTGCTCGACAATTCGGCGGTACGAGGCCACGGCGCCCGACTCGTCGCCCGCTGCCATTTGCTGCGCCGCATAGATGTGCCGGGTGGCCAGGTCCTGCGGGTGCTCGTCGAGCCAGTCTTCCAGCGTGGCCTGGCCGGCCTCGAACTCGCCGGATTCCCGTTGCGCGCGGGCCAGTTCATGGACCCAGTCCCGGCGCTGGCCACCCGGGTCCGCCAGCGCGGCCCGGTAGTGCCGCACGGCGGCCGCGGGGTCATCCCGCTGCAGGGCCGCACGCCCCAGCAGGGCCTGGACCTCGCTGCGATCCTCGAACCGTTCTTCCAGCCGCTGCAGATGGGGCCGGGCGTCCTCCGTGCGCTCCTGATTGACCAGCCCTCGAGCCAGCAGCACGCGGGCCCGGTAATGTTCCGGCTGGCGTTCCAGCAGCTCGCGCAGCGTGGCTTCGGTGGCGGCCTCGTCACCGGCCTGCGCATGCGCGCGGGCCAGGGCAAGCCGCAGGTTCACGTTGTCCGGCGCCTGCTCGACGGCCGCCTCGAGACTGGCGACCGCGGCATCGGGACGATTGAGCGTCTGCTGGACATCGGCCAGCGCATACAGCAGGTCGGGATTGTCCGGGTGCTGCTCACGCGCGGCCTCGAGCGTCTCCAGGGCCTGCTCGGGGCGGCCGCCCTGGAGCTGGATCTGGGCCAGCGCGAGATGCGGTGGCAGCATCTCGGGCTGTGACTCGATCGCCACCCGGAACCAGCGGGCGGCGCCCTGCTGGTCGCCGTCCTGAAGACTCAGGTTGGCCAGGCGCTGCGCGGAGCGGGCATGCCCGGGGTGGCGATCCTGAATCGCTTCCAGGACCTCCCGTGCGGCGCCACGGTTGCCGGCCTGCAATTCCAGGCTGGCAAGGTTCATCGCCACGGAGATATCGTCCGGGTCGCGTTCGACCCCTTCGCGAAACGCGGCGCGCGCCGCGTCGATCCGCCCCAGCCCCATCAGGGCGGCGCCCTGGAGACTCAGCGGACCGGCGGCCTCCGGCTGCAGCTCCTCCAGGCGCTGGGCACGTTCCAGCGCCTCGTCATAGCGGCCCGCCTGCAACAGGTAGAGCACCATGGTGGTGTCGACCTGCTGCGCCGTGACCTCGCTGCCACCGGCGGCGCGCATCACATCCAGGCCTTCTTCGGTTTCGCCCCCCCGGAGCAGCGCCACCGCCAGGAGTTCCTGCAGGCCCTGAGATCCGGGGCTCGCGGCCGCCGCCTCGCGCAAGGCCTCGATCCCGGCATCGGAGTCGCCGGCCACCAGCAGCAGGCGCCCGCGCAGCTCCGCCATGTCGGCGGGATCGCCGGTGTAGTCGCGGCTGACCCGGTCCACGAACCGCAGCGCATCCTCCACCCGATCCTGTTCCAGATAGATCGCCGTCAGGGTGCGGATGCCCTGCAGCGATCCCGGGCTCTCCTGCACATGGCGGTTCAGGTTGTGCTCGGCCTGCTCCAGATTGCCCAGGCTGCGATGCGCCAGGCCCAGCCCCAGCAATGCGGGGCTGTAGGTGCGATTGCCGGCCACGGCCCGTTCGAAACTCGCGCGCGCGTCGCTGTAGCGCTCCTCCTGCATCAGGAGCATCCCGTCCAGGTAATGCACGCCCGGATGCGACGAGCCACCCTGCATCAGGCCGTCGACGTCCGCCCGCGCCCCTTCATAATCGCCGGCATTCAGGCGCACCATCGCGCGCGCCATGTAGTCACGTCCGGAAGCCGGGCGCACCTCGATGGCCCGGGTGAAGGCCTCTTCCGCGCCCTCGGAATCGCCGGTAATACGGCGGTACTCGCCCAGCAGGCTCCAGGCATGCGCCAGTTCGGGGTCCTGATCGAGCGCCTGCTCGAGGGAGGCCATCGCCCGCTCGGCATCACCCTCGGCCATCGCCAGATGGGCATGCGCCAGGGCCTGCAGCGGCGCCTGATCGGATGCTTCGACCTGTGCCAGCTCGGCCTCCGCGGCGTCGCGCTCGCCCACGGCGGCAAAGGCGACCGCCCGCAGCGCGTGCAGCCGAGGCCGCTCCTCGGCGGCGAGATCCTCCGGCACCGACTGCGCCCGGATCCGCGCGAAGCGGTCGGTCGCGAACCACGCCTCGGCCAGCGGCAGCGCCACCTCCGCCTCCGGGATCCCGAGCGACTGCGCCCGCTCCAGCTGGCGGCGGGCCTCCTCGGGGTTGTCCAGCTGCAGGTACACCACGCCGAGACTGCGGCGCGTGGCCGGGGCATCGGTGTTCAGTTGCAGGGCGTTGCGGTACTCGATGCGGGCGGCCCGGTAGTCCCCCTGTTCCTGCAGGGCCTGGGCACGGTCGAGGTAGTCCTGCTCGCTGGCCGTCCCGATCTGGTCACAGCCTGCCAGGCCCACGCCGGTGGCCAGGACCACCGCCAGCGCCAGCGGCTTCAGGCGTCCCGGCAGGATCCCATTGTGACGGGGCCGGGCCGGCCCGGATGCTTGTTTCGTGTAGCGGGTAGTCACCATGGTGTGCCTCATCTGAGCCCGTACTTGTCGAGCAGGCCGTAGAGCGTTGGACGGGTAATGCCGAGGGTATCGGCCGCCTGGGCGATGTTGCCGTTGCAGCGGCCCATCGCCTTGATCACGGATTGGTATTCGGCCCGGTCGCGGGCCTCGCGCAGACGCTCCGGCGGCGTTTCCTGGTCGCGGTCTTCGAGCCCGAGGTCCTCCGCGGTCACCAGGTTGCCGTCGGCCATGATCACGGCGCGCCGGATCAGGTTTTCCATCTCGCGCACATTGCCGGGCCAGGGGTGGCCCTCGATCGCGCGCAGCGCGTCGGCGGTAAAACCGCGGCGCGGCTTGCCCTGCTCGCGCGCGAAGCGCTCCAGCAGGGCGTGGGCCAGCAGGGTCGCGTCCCCCTGGCGTTCGCGCACCGGCGGGATCTCGATACTGATCTCGCTGATGCGATAGAACAGGTCTTCGCGGAAGTCCCCCGCCCGGATCAGGGCCTGGAGGTCCTGATTGGTGGCGCCGATGATGCGGACGTCCACCGGGATCTCGTTGCGCCCGCCGAGGCGCTCGACCGTGCGCTCCTGCAGGAAGCGCAGCAGCTTGGCCTGCAGGCTCTGCGGCAGGTCGCCGATCTCGTCGAGGAACAGCGTGCCCTTGTCGGCATGCTCGATCTTGCCGATGGTCTGGCGCGTCGCGCCGGTGAAGGCGCCCTTCTCGTAGCCGAACAGCTCGCTCTCCAGGAGGTTCTCCGGGATCGCGGCGCAGTTGATC
Organism: Thioalkalivibrio sp.; assembly: GCA_050485285.1. Lineage (GTDB taxonomy): Bacteria > Pseudomonadota > Gammaproteobacteria > Ectothiorhodospirales > Ectothiorhodospiraceae > Thioalkalivibrio. The sequence continues at coordinate 1,000 of JBJHBC010000159.1, read as the reverse complement.
GCGACGAAGCGCTCCTTCGCGCGGTTGCTGAGGTCGTGGACCGCGCGCGCCAGGACCTCCTTGCCGGTCCCGCTGTCGCCCAGCAGCAGGACGGTCGCGTCGGAGGGCGCCACGCGCTCCACCATGCGGCAGACCTGCAGCATTTGCGGATCCGAGGTGATGATCCCGGACAGCGAAGAGGTACTGCCGCGGGCCAGCCGGCGGTTCTCCTCCTCGAGTTCGTACAGCCGGGCGGCACGATCCACGATCAGGCGCAGGAGCTCGGCGTCCACGGGCTTGATGTAGAAATCGTAGGCCCCCAGGGCGACGGCCTTCAGCGCGTTCTCGCGATCGTCATTGCCGGTGACCACGATCACCTTGACCCCGGGGTTGAACGCCAGGATCTCCTCCAGCAGCGCGAGACCCTCGGTGGCGTTGGCCGGGTCGGGGGGCAGGCCGAGGTCCAGGGTGACGAGCTCGGGCTCGTGCCGGCGCATGTGCGCCATCGCGCTCGTGCGATCCTGGGCCTGCAGGATCTCGTAGCCGTCCAGGCACCAGCGCAACTGGCTTTGCAGGCCGGCGTCATCCTCGACAATCAGCAGCTTGAGCATCGACTCCATTACTTTGCACCCGGCCCCGCGAGGACGTGATGGTGAACGGCACGAAGACGCCTCATGTGCCGTACCGTGGCAGACGCAGCGTGAAGGCGGTCCCCTCGCCAACGCGGCTGGATACATCGATCCGCCCACCCATCCGGACCACCAGGTCCCGGGCCTCGTACAGGCCAATGCCCATGCCGGCGTTTCCCTTGGTGGTCTGGAAGGGGCGGAAGAGCCGCCGCCGGACGAAGTCCTCGTCCATGCCCGCCCCGTTGTCCTCGATTTCGATGATGGCCCATTGATCCCGGGTTTTCAGGGTCATGGTTATATCGCCGTTATCCGGCGTGGCCTCCTGTGCATTCCGCACCAGGTGCAGCAGCACATTCCGCAGTGCGTCGCGGTTTCCGAGAACTCCGGCGCTG
>JBJHBC010000158.1:0-4718 GCA_050485285.1 Thioalkalivibrio sp. | reverse complement strand
TGCCAGTGCTGGCGCAGCAGGCGGTGGGCCAGGCCGTGGAAGGTGCCGACCCAAAGCCCGGTGGCCGGGTGGCCCAGCAGCGCCTCGATGCGCCCGCGCATCTCGGCCGCGGCCTTGTTGGTGAAGGTGACCGCCAGCAGGCTGTGCGGGGCCACGCCCTCCACGCCGATCAGCCAGGCGATGCGGTGGACCAGCACGCGGGTCTTGCCGGAGCCGGCACCGGCCAGCACCAGCAGCGGCTGTGGCGGGGCGGCCACGGCCTCGCGCTGGGCCGGGTTCAGGGAATCAAGCAGGGGGGAGACATCCATGCGCGAATGGTAGGGAAACCCGGCCGGAATCGCACGTTCCGCATGCAGGCCGTGTGCCTTCGGCCGGGCAAACGCGCTACTCTCGAAGCCAGCCCGCGTCGAAGCGCCAGGGTGCCTCCGGGGAACCTCGCGCGCCGGCGGAGTCACAAGGGTAGGCGCATCAGGAATGGGAAGACCGCGAATGAACGAGATGCCATCCCGGCACCGGCTGGACAGCCCCGTCTCCGGCCAGGAACTGCACCCCGACAATCTGGCCTTTGCCGAGGGTCTGCTGGAGCGCTACCGCGAGGACCCCGATTCGGTGCCGCCCGCCTGGGCCGACTATTTTCGCTCGCTGGAGGGCGGATCGCGTCCGGAACGCCGCCGGCGTTCGACCGACCGCCCGGACCTGGCGCACGAACAACTGCAGATCCGGGTGCTGCAGTTCATCAACGCCTACCGCTACCTCGGGCACTTCGGCGCCCGCCTCGACCCGCTGGAACGCGAGTCCCCCGAGCCGCCGCGCGAGCTGAGCCGCGAGCATCACGGGCTGGACCAGGTCGGACCGGACATCACCTTCGATCCGGGTTCCCTGTTCATCGAGGGGCGCGTCTCGCTGGATACCATCGAGCGGGTCCTGAAGGAGACCTACTGCGCCAGCATCGGCGCGGAATACATGCACCTGATGGCCACCGACGAGAAGCGTTGGCTGCAGGAACGCCTGGAATCCGCGCATGGCCGGTTCGGCTTCGACGACGAGACGCGCCTGGCCATCCTCGAGCGCCTGACCGCAGCCGAGGGCCTGGAACGCTACCTGCACCGGCGCTATGTCGGACAGAAGCGTTTCTCGCTGGAGGGCGCGGAGAGCCTGATCCCCTTGCTGAACGCCCTGGTCCAGCGCGGCGGCGCGCGCGGGCTGCACGAACTCGTGGTCGGCATGGCCCATCGCGGGCGCCTGAACGTGCTGGTCAACCTGTTCGGCAAGTCGCCGGAGGAACTGGCCAACGAGTTCGAGGGCCGGCCGCGTGACGATCGCGGCACCGGGGATGTGAAGTACCACATGGGGTTCTCGTCGGATCTGGATACCCCGGGCGGGCCCGTTCACCTGGCGCTTGCCTTCAATCCGTCGCATCTCGAGATCGTCACCCCGGTGGTCGAGGGCTCGGTGCGCGCGCGCCAGGTCCGCGTCGGCGATCGCAAGGGCAACCGCGTGATGCCGGTGGTGATCCATGGCGATGCCGCGTTCGCCGGGCAGGGCGTGGTCATGGAGACCCTGAACATGTCCCAGACCCGGGGGTTCTCTACCAAGGGCACCGTGCACGTGGTGGTGAACAACCAGATCGGGTTCACCACGTCGACCCTGAAAGACGCACGTTCGACCCATTACGCGACCGATGTCGCCAAGATGGTGAATGCGCCCATCCTGCACGTGAACGGCGACGACCCCGAGGCCGTGGTGTTTGTCACCCAGATCGCGCTGGACTACCGCATGCGCTTCGGCAAGGACGTCGTCATCGACCTGGTCTGCTATCGCCGCCAGGGGCACAACGAGGCCGACGAACCGGCCGCCACCCAGCCGCGCATGTACCACCGCATCCGCGAGCTGCCGACCACCCGCGAGCGCTACGCCACGCGCCTGATCCGCGACGGCCTGACCACCGAAGAGGCCCAGGACCAGGCCCTGGAGGACTACCGCGGCCGGCTGGATGCCGGGCAGCCGGTGGCACTGTCGCTGCTGCGCGAGCGCAATGGCCATACCGGGTCTTCGACCAACTGGGGCCCCTACGTGAACCAGACCTGGGACCAGGACGTGGAGACCGGCGCCCCCGCCGAGCGTCTGGCGCGCACCCTGGAGCAGCTGTCCACGCCGCCGGAGGGCTTTCGCCCGAACGACCGCGTGCAGAAGATCCTGGAGGCCCGCGTCGCCATGGCGCGGGGCGAGCAGCCGCTGGACTGGGGCGCGGCCGAGACCCTGGCCTATGGCGCGCTGATCCAGGACGGCTACCGCATCCGTCTGTCCGGACAGGACTCCAGCCGGGGCACCTTCTTCCACCGCCATGCGGTGCTGCACGACCAGGAGACCGGGAAGGCCATCGTGCCGCTGCGGCGTCTGGACCCGGACCATCCGCGCTTCCTGGTGATCGACTCGCTGCTCTCCGAGGAGGGCGTGCTGGCCTTCGAGTATGGCTATGCCACCGCCGCCCCGGAGGCCCTGGTGATCTGGGAGGCGCAGTTCGGCGACTTCGTGAACGGTGCCCAGGTGGTGATCGACCAGTTCATCTCCTCCGGGGAGCAGAAATGGGGCCGCCTGTCCGGCCTGACCCTGCTGCTGCCGCACGGCTACGAGGGGCAGGGGCCGGAGCATTCCTCGGCGCGCCCCGAACGCTTCCTGCAGCTCGCGGCGCAGGAGAACATGCAGGTCTGCGTACCGACCACGCCGGCCCAGATCTTCCACCTGCTGCGGCGGCAGATGCTGCGCCCCTACCGCAAGCCGCTCGTCGTGATGACGCCCAAGAGCCTGCTGCGACACAGGGACGCGGTCTCCGACCTCGACGCCCTGGCCAGCGGCCAGTACCAGACGGTCATCGACGACGCCGGCATCGGCGACCCGACCCGGGTGAAGCGCGTCCTGCTCACCAGCGGTCGCATCTTCTACGACCTGGCCGCCCGCCAGGCCGAGGGCGAACACACGGACACGGCCATCCTGCGCCTGGAACAGTGCTACCCCTTCCCCGAGGCACGCCTGACCGAGCTGCTGGGCCGCTACCCGGAGGCGGACGAGTTCGTCTGGGTCCAGGACGAGCCGGAGAACCAGGGGTATCTGGAGTTCGTCGCGCCGCGCATCAACCCGCTGCTGGCGGTACGCGGCCAGACCCTGCACGCGGTGGCTCGGCCCCCGGCCGCGGCCCCCGCCGTCGGCTACCCCGAGGTACACAAGGCCCAGCTGAAGGATCTGCTCGAACGTGCGTTCGGGCCCATCAGTTCGCGGGACACGCCGCACCCGACGCCCTGAATCTTCGACACTGACGTACAGCACAAGGAAGCGAGATGGCATCCGATCGCACCCCGATCCAGGTCCCGGAACTCCCCGAATCGGTCGCCGACGCGACCGTGATCGCCCTGCACAAGAAGGCCGGCGACCCCGTCAAGCGCGATGACCTCATTGCCGAGCTGGAGACCGACAAGGTCGTCCTCGAGGTGTCGGCGCCTGGCCCCGGCACGCTGGTGGAGCTGTCCGCCAGCGAGGGCGACGTGGTCAAGGCCGATGCCGTGCTGGGCTATATCGGCTCGGCCGAGTCTGCGCCGGCAGACACGGAAGACGAGGCCGGTGACGAACCGGCACCGGCGAGGTCCGCGGATGCTGCAGAGCCCGCCGGCTCCGCCGCGGCCGCCCACGCTGGGGGGAAAGGCGACGACGCGCAGCCCGCAGCCGCTGCGGGCGAAGCGTCCAGTGCGCCGCCGCCCTCGCCCTCGGTGCGGCGCCTGCTGCAGGAGGCCGGACTCACGGCCGAGGAAGTCGAGGGGACCGGCGAGGACGGTCGTATCCAGCGCGAGGACGTGGAGCGTGTTCGCGAACAGCGAGCGGGCGCCTCCGGCGCGGGTACCGCCTCGCAGGCGCCCGACGCGGGAACACCGCCCCGACCGGCGGCACATACGACCGAGCCGGGGGACCGTGCCGGACGCATCGAGCGCGTACCCATGACGCGGCTGCGCGCACGCATCGCCGAACGACTGCTGGAGGCCAAGCAGTCCACCGCGATGCTGACTACCTTCAACGAGATCGACATGTCCGCGGCGATGGCCCTGCGCGGGCGCTACAAGGAGACCTTCGAGAAGCGCCACTCCATCAAGCTCGGCTTCATGGGGCTGTTTGTGGCCGCGGCCACGCGCGCGCTGGAACGTTTCCCGGTGATCAACGCAGCCCTCGACGGTGAGGAGATCGTCTACCACCATTACAGCGACATCGGCATCGCGGTGTCTTCGCCGCGCGGGCTGGTGGTGCCGGTGCTGCGCGATACCGGCAACGCCTCCATCGCCGATATCGAGCGGCGCATCCGCGATTTCGCCGAGCGCGCCCGTGACGGCAAGCTGGACATCGACGAGCTGCGCGGGGGCACCTTCACCATCACCAACGGAGGCGTGTTCGGGTCGCTGTTCTCCACGCCGATCCTGAACCCGCCCCAGAGCGCCATCCTCGGCATGCACGCGATCAAGGAGCGCCCCGTCGCAGTGGACGGCGAGGTGGTGATAAGGCCGATGATGTACGTGGCCCTGTCCTACGACCACCGCCTGGTCGATGGCGCCGACGCGGTGCAGTTCCTGGTCGCCATCAAGGACGCGATCGAGGACCCGGCGCGGTTGCTCCTCGACGTCTGATCCCGCGCACCGGACCGCTCCCCGCAGGAGGCCAGCCCTCTGGCCGATAGGGGC
>JBJHBC010000157.1:0-4721 GCA_050485285.1 Thioalkalivibrio sp. | reverse complement strand
CGCCCGCCCTGATGGCCGACACCCGCCGCATCCGCCAGACCCTCGCCTGGACCCCGCAATACGCCGACCTCGACCTCATCGTCCGCCACGCCCTCGCCTGGGAACAGAAGACCGCTCTGCAGACCGCCTGATCCACGTCTCCCCAGCCTTGAGGGCCGTCCAGCGCAGCCGGGTTACAAGACCGTGCGGCGGGCGAGGTGCAGGAGCCGGGCGGGCAGTTCGTAATCCAGCTCCCAGACGATGCTCATCGGCTTGCTGCCTTCGTGGTGCTGGTAGCGCACCGGACCGCAGAAGGTGAATGGCTCGCTGAGGCCGGTCGCATCACGCTTGGCCCGCCGAATGAACAGCATGGGGGTGTAGCCACGCGCCTCGTGGTGGATGTAACGCTGCCCGGTTTCCGAGGTGGGGGAGGTGCCGGACTGCGACTGCCAGTGGAACCGCCGCTCGTTGAGGGCGTAGTCCTCGTACATGGTGGTGGGGGAGAACTCCTGCTCGGATTTTTCCAGGGTGACGAACAACGCATCCACCCGCCGCTCCGGTACATGGCGCACGCCCTCCTGCTGGGTGATCGGCTTCTCCAGGCTGCCAAGTCCCAGGGCCAGCAGGATCTGCTCGCGGGTGTAGGACGCGTGCAGTTCCAGCGGCCCTGTCTGTTCCGGGAAGCTGATGCCGCTGGCGGGGACGATACGCTCGTGTCGCCAGGCAGCGACTTCCTGGAGATCCCGGTAAAGGGGACGCTGTTCGCGGACGAAGGCGTCGACGGCGGTTAGGTCCCCGTCCCCTGGCCGCGTCTTGCCCCATAGCGTGCTGTGGACGAGGGCCAGCCGGAGCCGATCTTCTTCGGCAAGCTGCTCCACGTTCGCGGCCGGCTGCGCCAGATGGGTCTGCAGGGTTTCCAGCAACTGGTAATCGTCACACCGCGCCAGGCGCTGCAGCCCGCGTTTGAGGCTGCTGGCATAGGGCCCCAGCGCTTCGGTCGATTCGCCTCCGCAGTCCGCGCGCAGGCGGGAGGGCAGGTCCTTGCGCAGCAGGTCTTCGGCATCATCCATATGCAGGCAGTCGAGCATCTTGGGGAGGCTGGCGGAGTCGATGTCCTCCCGGAAACAGTCCTTCAGCTCGCGGACGAGCTGCGGTCGCTGGCGGTTGATCTGCGCACGGATGTTGTCGAGGACGTGCTGGGTGGCCAAGCGGTCGAGGTGGATCAGGCAGCCGCTGGGTAACCAAGGGAAGCCTTCCTGGATCTGGTGATCCACCCGCTTCTCCGGCCGCGCGCTCAGGGCCCGGAACCGAGCGGCATAACGAAAACGCCGATCCTGTGGCGCGACGAAATCCAGCACGGTCAGGTGCGGCTTGCCCTCGTGCAAGCGCAGGCCCCGGCCCATCTGCTGTAGGTAGACCGTCAGGCTCTCGGTCGGGCGCAGCAGCAAAACGGTGTCGACCTCCGGCAGGTCCACGCCTTCGTTGTAGAGGTCCACCGTAAAGATGAAGCGGATGCGCCCCTCGCGCAGGTCCCGCTGCACCGACTGCCGCTCGTGATCGGAGCTGTCGCCCGTCAGCACCGCGCTGGGCACCTGCTTGGCCGAAAAATGCTCGGCCATGAACCGCGCATGGTCGCAGCTGATGCAAAACCCCAACCCGCGAACCGAGCCCAGATCGGTCGCGTGTTCATGGGCCTGCCGCAACACCCAGTCGGCCCGCGCCTGGTTGCCGGTGAACACGCCCTCCAGTTCTTGGGCGTCATAGCCCCCGCGCTGCCAGCTCACCCGGCTCAGATCCACGGACTCATGGTCGGCCACGCCAAAGTAATGGAACGGCACTAGCAGGCGACGCTCGATCGCATCCGGCAGGCGGATCTCATGGGTGTAGCGCTGCCCGAAATACTTGCGGATGTCATCGGCATTCGTGCGCTCGGGGGTCGCGGTTAGGCCCAGCAGGCACTTGGGCCGTACATGCTCGAGGATACGCTGATAGCTTCCGGCGCTACTGTGGTGCGCCTCATCCAGCACCACGTAATCGAAATGCTCCGGAGCCAGCCGGTCGAGGTCTCGGGCGTTCCAGCTCTGCACCGTACAGAACAGGTGGCGGTCCTGACTCGGACGCGCCCCGCCCACCAGCACATCGCCAAACTCGCGGTCCTGCAGCACTTGCCGAAAGCTGGCCATCGCCTGGCGCAGGATCTCCTCGCGGTGGGCGATGAACAGCAACGACGGACGCCCCTTATCCGCCTGCTCACGCGCAAACCGCCGATAGTCGAACGCGGCGATCATGGTCTTGCCAGTCCCGGTGGCGGCGATCACCAGATGGCGGTCGATGCCCGAACGGCGTTCGCGCTGGATGTCCTCCAGGATCTCCTGCTGAAAGGCATACGGCCGCAGGTCGAAGAACGCGGTGGCGTCTTTCTGCGCCCCGGGCCCCGAGCTGGATTCCGACTCTAGTGCCTGTTGCAGGCGGGGGAGGTTATCCGGGGTAAGCGGTTCGAACTCCGCCGGGTCTGCCCAGTGCGCCTCGAACGAGGTCTGGATCTGGCGCCACATATGCGGCAGCTCGTATTCACTGACCTTGGCCGTCCACTCCAGCCCCTCATCCATCGCCACCCGCGAGACATTCGCCGAGCCAATGTAGGCACTGCCAAACCCCGTGCTTCGATGGAACAGGTAAGCCTTGGCATGCAAGCGCGTGCGGTGGGTGTCGTACGAGACCCGAATCTCGGTGTTCGGCAGACTCAGCAGAAACTCGATCGCCTTGAGATCCGTGGCCCCGAGGTACGAGGTCGTCGCGATCCGTAGCCTGGGCGAACCATCGGCCGTCGGGGTTTCGGTAAAGCGCTTCAGCGTCTCGCGCAGGGCGCGAATCCCACTCCACTTGATGAAGGACACCAACCAATCTGCCCGCTCCGCACTGGCCAGCTCCTTCTCGATCTGCGTCACCAGACTCGGCGTGCGATCGGACCCGGTGAGCAGGCTGGACAGCGCCAACGGTATGTCCGGCCGCGGTGTCTCCTGTTGCCCCACCTGGTCGGCAGCCGGAGAGCGCACCTCCAACAGTTGCCGAAACGGCGGCTGGGGCAGGTCCTCCTCAATGCCGGATAACGGATGCCCCGCCGCCGCCAGAGCATCCGCCAGCCCCCGCACGGCCCGGGTCCAGTCCTCGTGTGCCTTTTCCCGCAGCTCACCCGCGCGCTCCGCGAGCCGCTGGGCCAGCTCAGCGACCAGGCTCAACGCCAGATCGTCGCCCTCCAAGCCCTGGCTCCAACGGGCGTGCTCCTCCAGCCCTAGGGCTTCCAGCGCCTGCCGTACCCGCGGCGTATCCAGCCGTTCATGCAGGCCGACCCATTCGCCCCCGGGCAGGGATTTGGCGGCGCTATCTCGGCTCATTCGGAACGCGCAGCAATAAAGGCTTCGAGCAACGGGATGTCCGCAGGCGCCAGGTCGAGCCCGCGCCCCTCCGCCGGTGACACCCAGCACCAGCGATCGTGCACCGTCAGCGCCGGGCTCTCGTTGTCCGTCCACGCTCGCAGCGCCACCAACTCAAGGCTTCCGTTACCCGGAATCGGCGTGCGCCCGATCTCTTCCCCCACACGCAGCTCCAGCGCCAGCTCCTCGCGAAATTCGCGGCACAACGCGGCGTCCAGGCTCTCGCCCGGCTCCGCCTTGCCCCCGGGGAATTCCCAGTACCCCGCCAGCGCCTGATCGGCCCCGCGACGCGCCACAAAGATCCGGCCCTGCGCGTCCTCCAGAATGCCGCAGACCACCACCGCCTGATTCGCTTCCTTGAGCGTTTCCAACACCGGCTCCCGGTTCGTCTCTGGCCGGATCGTACCAGGGAACGCCGCCACAGCTCCCGGCGGAAGCCCAATTCTCGGGCCACGCGTGGTGCCTCCGCTCGCCACGCTACGCTGCAATAACAGTGATATACCGATTCTGCATAGCACCGCGCTCTGTCACGCCCGAGCCCCCGCTTCCCATGTCTCGCCCCGTATCAGTCCACCCGCAAGCCTTTAACGTGGGCCCCTGCGTCCCCCCTACGTTGACCGATAGGGCCGCTGTAAGACTTTGACCAAGAGACGAAAATCGTTTGTCCCAGCGCGCGGGGCGCCCTGCCACTCGACGCGACGTCCACTACCATGATAAACGCATGGTTTACCGCATTGGTGTGCCACCGAGAGGAGAACGCCAGGATGATATGCAGAATCTGTATATCACCAATATGACAGATTCTGTCTAATTGTCAGGTCTCGCCTGGTCATATACACGTTTTCGAAATAAATCGGGGCGTTCATGCTGCCAGGCCTTGAGGGTTTCCACCGGCGTTTGATGCCCCAGCGCCTTCTGGCCGATGTGATGGTTGTACAGCCGCTGGTAGTGCCGCAGGGCTTCGTCCAGGTGCTGACCGGAGTCGAAGTGGCGGGTGCGCAGCAGATCGGCGATGCGCCCGTTGAAGCGTTCGACCATGCCGTTGGTCTGGGGCCGCTTGGGCCGGATCAGGCGATGCTCGATCCCGTGCTCGGCACACAGCCGGTCGAAGGGGTGCTGCCCCGTCGGCGCGCGCTCCCCGGTCGCGGCAAAGCGGTCCGTGAACTCCTTGCCGTTGTCGGTGACGAGGTGGGTGATATGGAACGGCGCTTTCTCGAGGAGCTTCTTCAGAAAGCCGCGCGCGGCATCGGCGCTCTTGGTGCGCCGCACCTCCAGATAGACCCAGCGGCTGGCCCGGTCGATGGCCAC
>JBJHBC010000156.1:0-4778 GCA_050485285.1 Thioalkalivibrio sp. | reverse complement strand
GGGCGATTGCTGCGTCGGCTGCGCCTCCTGGTCATGACGGGAGGGCGGGGGATGCGGCGCGGTGCGGCATACGCCGCCCCGGACTACAGGAGCTCGGTGTCGTCGTGCGAGTACGCCGGCGAGCAGCTGCACAGGATATGGAGGGGCTCGGCGCCGGTGTTGCGGATGTTGTGCGGCGTGCCGGGCGCGATGCAGACCGTGTCGCCCACCGTGACCGGGAAGGTCGCCTCACCCAGGCGCATCTCGCCCTCGCCACGGGTGACGTGATAGAGCTCCTCGGTGCGCGCGTGGCGATGCAGGCGCGTGATCGCGCCGGGCTCGACCACGGCCTCGGCCAGGCTCTGGGCGGCGTTGCCGTGCACATCGGGATGCATCAGCTCGCGGATCTCGGATCCGTCCTTGGTGTCATAGGCCGGGATGTCGGCGTAGCGCGTATGCATCATCGGGCTCACGCGGACTCCGGCACTTCCTCGAGCAGCAGGCTCTGGCCACCCATCGCGGCGGGCTTGGGCACCCCCATCAGTTCCAGCACAGTCGGGGCGACATCGGCCAGGCCGCCGCCGGTGCGCAGGCGCCAGCGCTGGGAGTCGGTGATCATGCACATCACCGGGTAGATGGTGTGCTGGGTGTGCGGGGCGCCGGTCACCGGGTCGACGTATTCGTCGCAGTTGCCGTGGTCGGCGGTCACGATCGCGGAGTACTCCAGCTCCCGCGCGGCGTCGAGGACCCGACCGACCTCCTGGTCCAGGGTCTGGACCGCCTGGATCAGCGCCTCGCGCTTGGCGGTGTGTCCGACCATGTCACCGTTGGCGAAGTTGACCAGGATGAACCCGTAGCGCCCGCTCTGCATCGCCTGGATGGTCTCGTCGGCCACCTCCTTCGCACTCATCTCCGGCTGCTCGTCGTAGGTATCCACGGACGGCGAGGGGACCATCACCCGCTGCTCGCCGGCGTAGGGTTCTTCCTTGCCGCCGTTGAAGAAGAAGGTCACGTGGGCGTATTTCTCGGTCTCGGCGCAATGGAACTGCGGGATGCCGGCGGAGGCGATGGTACTGCCCAGAGTCGTCGAGGGACGCTCCGGGGGGAAGGCGATCGGTGACAGGAAGCGCGGGTCGTATTCGGTCAGGCAGGTTTCCGCCACGGGGTGGAAGTCGCCGCGGTCGAAGCCGTCGAAGTCGTCCATGCCCAGGGCGGCCGTGAGCTGACGCGGGCGGTCGTTGCGGAAGTTGAACAGCACGCAGACCGCGTCTTCACCCAGCGGCGCACCGCCGTTAATGATGCGCGGATTGATGAATTCGTCGTCTTCGCCGGCGGCGTAGGCCGCCTCGATGGCCTCGCGGGCGGAACCGGCGGGCTCGCCCTCGGCATAGGCGATCGCGCGGAAGGCCTTCTCGGTGCGCTTCCAGCGCTTGTCGCGGTCCATCGCGTAATAGCGGCCACAGACCGTGGCGATCGCACCGCCGGCGTTGGCCAGTTCTTCCTCCAGCGGGTCGAGGTAATTCAGCGCCGAGCGCGGGGCGGTGTCGCGGCCGTCGGTGATCATGTGCACCATCGGCCGCGCGCCCTCGCGCTGGCAGATCTCGACCAGGGCGCGCAGATGGCGGATATGCGAGTGCACGCCCCCATCGGAGACCAGGCCGATCAGGTGCAGGGGCAGGTCGTTGTTGGCGGCCGCCCGGGCGGCGCTGACCAGGGCGTCGTTCTCGTAGAAGCTGCCATCGGCGATGGAATCGTCGATGCGCACCAGGTCCTGGTTGATCACGGTCCCCGCGCCCAGCGTCAGGTGCCCCACCTCGGAGTTGCCCATCTGCCCGTCCGGCAGCCCGACCGCGCGGCCACAGGCATCCAGCGTGGTGTGCGTATGGGTCGAGAGATACTCGTCGAGACGCGGGGTGTCGGCCTCGGCGTAGGCATTGTTCAGCTTGGAGGGGTTCACGCCCACTCCGTCCATGACGATCAGCAGGACGGGGCGGCGGGGGGTGGAACGCGGATCGGCCATCGCGGGATCATTACCTGGGTCAATGGGTTACCCGGGTATTTTAGCAACTTCCGATGCTTGGCGGGGCGCCGGGCCGCACAAATCGCGGGCGCCCCGGCCGGTTCAGCGATCGCGCTCCGTGTCATCTGCCTCGGTTGAGGCGGCCCCGGGGCCCGAATCGGCGCCGGGCGGGGTGTCGTCGCCCGCCGTGCCGGACGCGGCCGCTTGCTCTCCAGAGCCGGCGGGCGTGCCGCCGGACTCGCGGGCGGCCCGCTGGCGGCGCAGTTCAGCCTGCTCTTCCTCGATGCGGTCCAGCTCGGCATCCATTTCGTCATCGGTCAGCGGGGTATACCCGGTACGCGCGGCCGCCGTGGCACTTTCGCCCGGCCCGGCGGCGGTCCCGGTCGTCCCGGATGCCGTCGCCGCCGAACTCGCCGCGGCCGTCTTGCGCGATCCGCCGCCGCTGCCGCCACCCCGCGGCTTGCCACCACCCGGGCCGTCATCATCCGGGCCGTCGTCGTCGCCCGTGTCCGCGTCACCGCCCGCGCTAGCGCGCCGTTCGGCCTTCTTGCGCTCCATGATCCGCGACAGGATCAGGCCGATCTCGAACAGCAGCCACATCGGCAGCGCCAGCAGGGTCTGCGAGATGATATCCGGCGGGGTGAGCACCATCCCCACCAGGAACACCCCGACGATTACGTAGGGGCGCTTCTGCGCCAGCTTGGCCGGGGTGGTCGCCCCCATGGAGACGAGCAGGATGGTCGCCACCGGCACCTCGAAGGCAATGCCGAAGGCGATGAACAGCATGATGACGAACGACAGGTAGCGCGAGATGTCGGTCATCACCGACACGCCCTCGGGCGCGGTGGCGGTGAAGAACGCGAAGATCAGCGGGAACACCACGAAATAGGCGAACGCCATCCCGAGGTAGAACAGCATGGTGGACGAGGCCACCAGCGGCAGCGCCATGCTCTTTTCGTGGGCGTACAGACCCGGGGCCACGAAGGACCAGACCTGGTACAGCAGGTACGGGATGCTGAGGACCACGGCCAGCAGCAGGGTCAGCTTGAACGGGATCAGGAACGGCGCGGCCACGTCGATCGCGATCATGCTGGTGCCTTCCGGCAGATGCTGCATCAGCGGATCGGCCAGCCAGGTGTAGATCGGATTGGCGAACGGGAACAGGATCAGGAACACCACCAGGATGGCGATGAACATCCTGAGGATGCGGTCCCGCAGCTCGATCAGATGCGTGAGCAGGGTCTCGGTGGCTTCCGGACTCGGCTCGACCCCCGGTTTGGTCTTGCTCATGAGTGCTTGTCAGGGGTCTGGTCGTCGTGAGTGGTGTCGGTCGTCGAGTCCCGCGCCGGGCGCGAGCCCTCGTCCGCGGGATCCGGGGTCCGGCGTTCGCGCACCGCCGGCTTCTTGCGCTCCGGACGCGGCCCGTCGGCCGCCCGTGCCTTCTGCTCGGCGGCCAGCGCCGGGTCGTCGGTCATCAGGTTGCCGTCCAGGTCGCCCTGCGTGGGCACACGGCGCACCTCGGTCGGTTCGTCGGCTTCGGCGTCGGTATCCGGCGTTTCATCGTCGCCACCGCGCACCGCCGCGTCGGGGCTGCGCATCGAGGGCTTGTCGCGCACCGCCGGCTTGGCCGGCTTCTTCTCGGCCAGCGCCTTCTGCTCGGAGTCCGAGAGGTGCTTGCCCGTCTTCGGCTGACCCTCGATGTCCTCCCGCAGACCGCGCTCGGTGTCCTCGAAATCCTCGCGCAGGCTGGTCTCGGTCTCGTCCATCATGTTCTTGAGCTGGCGGATCTCGCGATCCTGGCTCTTCAGCATCTTGCGCAGCTCGTCGGTCTGCAGCTCCTGCTCGAAATCCGAGCGCACGCTGTGCACGAAACGCCGGGTCTTGCCCACCCAGCGCCCGATCTCGCGCGCAAGCCCGGGCAGCCGCTCCGGCCCGACGACCAGCAGCGCCACCAGCACGATGATGATGATTTCCCAGAAGCCGATATCGAACATGGATTACCGCCGTTCGAGCCGGGCCACCGCGCCGGGCGCGAGGCTCAGGACTTCTTGTCCGATTGCGAGGCGTCGGAATCCTTTTCGCTGCTCTTCTTGACCTCGGCGTCGACCACGCGACCCTTGTCGTCCGTCTGGTCCTCGACCTCGCGCGTCTCGCCGTCTTCGCCTTCCTTCTTCTCTTCGGCGTCGGGGTCCTTGACCGCCTGGCGGAAGTTCTTCATCGCCGAACCGATATCCCCGCCCATGTTGCGCAGCTTCTTGGTGCCGAACAGCAGCACGACAATCAACAGGATGATGAGGAGCTGCCAAATACTGATACCACCGATACCCATGGATTCTGTCTCCGGTAAAACGACTTTGGGGTTAGCCTGAACGGCGCCAGGCCCATAATCAACTGTGCGGCACGCCGAGCGATGTACACATTCGCACCGGGTTGCTCTGGCGCGAGGCCCCGACGCGGTGACCGCAGTGTAGCCGAGCAACATGAACGAACGCTTTACCGGAGCCAGTCAAAGGCCGCCGGGCGATCATCAGTGATCGGAGCGACGTCCACTCGTTTCCCGCGCGGCCTTCTCCGCGACACCCGACAGGCCGAAACGCCGCGCCAGTTCGTCGAGGACATCGTCCGGGTGCCGGCCGCGTGCCGCGAGCACCACCAGGGCATGAAACCACAGGTCGGCCATCTCCGACACCAGGGCGTCGGTGTCGTCGTTCTTCGCGGCGATCAGGGTCTCCGCCGATTCCTCGCCGAGCTTCTTCAGCATCTCGTCCAGGCCGCGGGC
>JBJHBC010000155.1:0-4803 GCA_050485285.1 Thioalkalivibrio sp. | reverse complement strand
CTGCCGCGACCCCGGCCCGCTGCGCGGGCCGGGGTTTCCCTCGCTCCGAGGCTTTTCGCGGGCGGCGCTGAACTCGCTTCGCTGCGCTCCGCTCAGACATCCAGCGCCCCCGTTTCTATTTTGAATCGTCCCGCGAAAACCCTCTCCACTCGGCGCGACGACAACGGGGAGGAAGGTCAAAACAACAGCTGTCCCGGCGTTCTCGCCAGTGGACGATGGCTAGGTCTTCGAATATCTCGGGCACGCTCGGCCGGCGGCCGTTGCGTGCCGCGCCCGCAAGCGGGCGCCGGGGGCTTTCGGATCGCAGGGGCGTTTTCGTGTCGTGGCGTTGGGAGACCTTTTGTTTTGACCTTCTCCTCCCGTATGGAGCCCCTCGTGGAGGGCGTGATGGGCCGGCCCGTTTTCTACAAATTCGGGGCGCTGGATGTCTGAGCGAAGCGCAGCGTAGCGAGTTCAGCGCCGCCGGCCCAGCGCGTCCGGAGCGAGGTTCCCGGGCGAAATCCGGGGGCCCTTCTTTGGGTCCTTTCTTGGGCAAGCAAGAAAGGACCTCGCGGCGCGCTGGCGAGACAGCGCTCGGCAGTATGTGGACCGAAGGCACCGTAAACACCAGAGGCCGAACCAGGACCAGCCACCACGAGGCAGACGGCCAGACAACGGAGCTGGCTGCGATGACGAACAAGCGCCTGGTGAGATGCAGTCAGCGGAGGAAGAGGGAGTAGGCCGGGTTGCTGGTCTCCTCGTGCCACGGATACCCGACCTCCTTCAGGAACTCGCGAAACCGGGCCCGATCCTCGGACGGGATCTGCATACCGACCAGCACACGCCCGTAGGCCGCCCCATGATTGCGGTAATGGAACAGGCTGATATTCCAGGTCTGCCCCATATGGGTCAGGAAATTCAGCAGCGCTCCGGGCCGCTCCGGAAACTCGAAGCGGTAGATCCGCTCGTTGCGGACCTCGCCCCCGTGACCGCCGACCATATGCCGCAGGTGCAGCTTGGCGACCTCGTTCTCGGTCATGTCCAGCACCTCGTAGCCCGCCCCCTCCAGAGCCTCCAGGATCTCCCGGCGCTCGTGATCACCGCCCTCCAGCTTGATCCCGGCGAACACCTGCGCGCGCTCGTCGTCGGCATAGCGATAGTTGAACTCGGTGATCCCGCGCTTGCCGATGGCCTGGCAGAACTGGCGGAAACTCCCGGGCCGTTCGGGGATAGTGACCGCGAACAGGGCCTCGCGATGCTCGCCAATCTCGGCGCGTTCGGCCACATGACGCAGCCGGTCGAAATTGATATTGGCGCCGCTTAAGACCGCGGCGAAGTGTCCGCCCTGCACGCCCTCGCGCTGGAGGTACTGTTTCATCCCGGCCACCGCGAGGGCACCGGCCGGCTCGGCGACCACACGAGTGTCGTCGAAGACGTCCTTGATGGCCGCACAGATGGAGTCGGTATCCACCAGCAGGACCTCGTCGACCAGATCGCGGCACAGGCGGAAGGTCTCCTTGCCCACCTGGCGCACCGCCGCGCCGTCCGCGAAGATACCGACCTGCTTGAGGTTGACCCGACGGTTCTGCTGCAGCGCCTTGTACATCGAGGGCGCGTCGTCCGGCTCCACGCCGATGACCTTGATCTCCGGGCGCAGGCGCTTGATATAGGCGGCCATGCCAGCGGCCAGTCCGCCGCCTCCGATGCAGACGAACACGGCATCGAGTTCGCCCGGATGCTGACGCAGCAGCTCCATGGCCACCGTGCCCTGCCCGGCAATCACGTCGGGGTCGTCGAACGGGTGGATGAACGTGTAGCCGTGCTTGGCTTCCAGCTCGCGGGCGTGGGCGGCAGCCTCGTCGAAGGAATCCCCGTGGAGCACGGCCTTGCCGCCGAAACGACGCACCGCGGCGATCTTGATCGAGGGCGTGGTCACCGGCATCACGATCACCGCCTTGATGCCGAGGTGGTTCGCCCCCAGCGCGACGCCCTGGGCATGATTGCCCGCGGAGGCCGCCACCACGCCCCTTGCACGCTGTTCCGGGGTCAACTGGGCGATCTTGTTGTAGGCGCCGCGCAACTTGAACGAGAACACCGGCTGCAGGTCCTCTCGCTTGAGCCAGAGCGTCGAGCCCAGGCGCTGCGACAGGGTCGGCATCGCGTCCAGCGGTGTCTCGCGGGCCACGTCGTAGACGCGCGCGGTCAGGATCTTCTCGAGATAGGGGATTTGCATGGCGAAACCATAGCATGCGAGCGGTTCACGGTTCCGCTTGTCCCGGGGCCGGAGCAGTCGGTATCCTCAATAGGTTATGGATCGTACATGCGAGAGATGTTGATGAATCAGGACGAAATGAAGAAGGCCGTGGCCGAGGCGGCGCTGGAACGGATCGAAAGCGGCTGGATCGTGGGTGTGGGTACCGGGTCTACCGCGAATTACTTCATCGACGCCCTAGCGGGCATCAAGGGCAAGATCGACGGGGCCGTCGCCTCCAGCGAGGCCAGCGCCGAGCGCCTGCGCGGACATGGCATCGAGGTGCTGGACCTGAACTCCGCCGGCCCGCTGCCGATCTACGTGGACGGCGCCGACGAGGCGACCCGGCACCTGCACCTGACCAAGGGCGGGGGCGGGGCCCTGACCCGCGAGAAGATCGTCGCGGCCGCATCGAAGACCTTCGTCTGCGTGGTCGACGAGACCAAGGTCGTGGACTACCTGGGCGCCTACCCGCTGCCGGTCGAGGTGATCCCGATGGCCCGCAGCCATGTCGCCCGCGCCCTGTCGAAGCTGGGTGGCAACCCGGAACTGCGCGAGGGCTTCAAGACCGACAACGGCAACGTGATCCTCGACGTGCATAACCTGCGCATCATGAACCCGGTGGAGCTGGAGTCCGAACTGGACCACATCGCGGGTGTCGTGACCAACGGCCTGTTCGCGCGGCGGCCGGCGGACGTGATGCTGGTGGGTTCGTCCACGGGCGTCGAGGCAATGACCGCCAAGTAATCGGTCGGGGCGATCGCCATGACCGATACGGGCAAGTGGCTGATCGTCATCGGCGGGCTGATCGTGGTGATCGGCCTGTTCTGGCCCTGGCTGGGCAAAATCCCCTGGGGCCGCCTGCCCGGGGATATCGTGATCGAGGGGGAAAACAGCCGGTTCTATTTCCCGATCACCACCATGATCATCGTCAGCGTGGTGATCTCGATCCTGCTGGCGCTTTTCCGGCGCTGACCCGGCGCCTGCCCATCCGGTTGCAGCAAAAAGGGCCGGGATCCCATGATCCCGGCCCTTTTTTCATGCGCGAAGTGCGGCTGCGAGACACGCTCCGCGGGCCTCGCCTAGCGCGCCATCACCTCGTCATAGAAGCGCTGCAGGCCGCCTTCGAGGAAGCGGTAGTCCTCGATCCCCCGCTCATCCAGGTGATACTGCAACCAGCGCACCTGCTGCCCGTTCTGGTCGAAGATCAGCAGCGGGGCACCGTCCCGGCGAGCCTGGTCGACGATACGATTGAGCCTGTCGATATTCTCCAGCGGCGCGGAGATCTCGCGGCCGGCGAACAGCGAAATCTCGTCGCGTTCCTCGTTGCCACGCACATCCACCACAACGGCGTCGTCGTTCTCGCGAACGCGACGGGCAAAAGTGTCGGCCTCCAGCAGACGCGCCTCGAAGGCGTCGTCGGCAATCAACTGCGTCTCGGGGTCCTCGATGGGCTCACCGCGCAGGAGTGCCAGCCCGGGATAGCGTTCCGCCCAGTCCTTGACGCCGGCGTCATACGCCTGGGTCGGGCCCAGCCCCGCGGAGTTGGCCCGCGCCGCGGCGCGATACGACAGGTAACTTTCGCGGCCGTTGCAGTAGAACACCAGCGGGCCACCGTGCTGCTCCTCCAGTGAGCGGACCTGATCCTCGAAATCCGGAGAACCAAGCGGGACGTGATGCGCTCCCTCGATGTGCAGGATGTCGTATTCCAGGCGCGGGCGGACGTCGATCAGCGTGGAGCGCGAGAGCTGCCCGCGAAGATCGAACAGGTCTACGGCATTCACGCCGAAACGCTCGTACAGGCTACGTCCGGGAAATTCGACAAAGGCCTGAGCGGTGGCCATGACAGGGGCACCGGCCAGACCGACACAAAGGGCCATGACGGCAAGGCGGGGACTCAAAGAGCGAAAGGTCATGCGAACTCCCTTGCATGGACGGGTGGACGTGCCGCACGTACTGCCGCGGCCCTGTTGGGGCGTATTCGAAGCCCGTTGGGCGACGCGGCCAGGCCGGGCTTTATTCCCTGGCCCGGCCGCTCGCCTCGCCCGATTGTAGCCAACCCGCACCCTTTGTGTGCAATGGGAGCTACAGCAGGACCTTCTCGATCCCCCCCTCGCGGGCCCGCTCGATGAAGTGCTTCTGCCAGCCATCGCCCATCAGGCGGTTGGCCATCTCGACCACGATGTAGTCGGTATCCAGCCCGGTATCCTCGCGATAGCGCGACAGCCCCTGCTGGCAGGCCGGGCAGGAGGTCAGCATCTTCACGTTGCCGTTCTCCGCCTTCTCCTCGCCGGTCAGCTCCTTGATGCCCTTGTGCAACTCTTCCTGCTTGCGGAAGCGCACCTGGGTGGCGATGTCCGGGCGACTCACCGCGAAGGTTCCGGCCTCGCCGCAGCAGCGATCCGACTTCAGAACGTCCTGGCCCATCAGCCTGGAGGCGACGTCGGTCGGCTTGTGCGACTTCATCGGCGAGTGGCAGGGATCGTGGTACATGTACTGCACCCCCTTGAGCCCCTCGAGCTTCACGCCCTTCTCCATCAGGTACTCGTGGATGTCGAGCAGGCGGCAGCCCG
>JBJHBC010000154.1:0-4840 GCA_050485285.1 Thioalkalivibrio sp. | reverse complement strand
CCTAGGGGCAATCAGGCCGCCAGCAGCAGGTAGGTCGCCGCCCCGAGAAGCCCCGCGACCACGGCCGCCGCCAGCACCCCGACCCCGATCAGCAGCCGGTTCGTGCCGCGCGTGGCCTCGCTGGAGTTCGGTGTGGCCGCGGCCGTCTGGGTCGGCATGTCGTTGCCCTGACGCAGCAGGTCCAGCATCGCGTCAATGCGTTCGTCATCGAAGGTAAAGGGATCGAATTCCCGCTGGCGAAAGCGCTGCAGCAGCTGACGCACGTCCCCGGCGGCGGGGACGTACTTCATCGACCATTCGCCGAAACCCGGGGCGTCGAGCAGTTGCTCGCGCAATATCCGGACCTCCTCGTGGCGATCGTCACGCCGGATCCGCTCCAGGGTGCCGCGTACGGCCTCGGGCTCGCCCTCCAGACACTGGAAGAAGTGGCCATCCCCGTAATAGAGCGCGCCGACAATCCCGCTGCGCGGGTTGTTCTGGCGTGACTGCATCAGGATGCGGCTGACTTCGGGCTCGATGCCCTGGCTGGAGGTGTTCTCGCGGAAGGTGGCGCGCGAGGCGTAGACGAGCTGGAGAATGGCGGGCATGCGGGCGTCCGTTCCGGGGCGATAAGAAGAAGACCGCCCCCGCCCCGCGGGGTTCATTCGATCATCTGGTTGACGTGCTCCAGGCCGATCGCGTCGTCTTCCCAGTTCAGGCGGGTGGTGCCGGGCTTGGCTGCCAGACGGCGGATGGAGGCGACCGAGTTTCGGTCGATATGGGCCAGTCGATGCCGGGTGGCATTGTGGCTCTCGATGTTGGCGGCCTGCAGGATGTCGCTGTAATTGACCGGTTCGCCTTCCTCCGGCTCTCGCTTGAGGTTTTCGTGTTCGGCCACGGCGCGGATGATCTCCGGCTCGAAGTTCCAGTTCTTCAGCATCGCGCGGCCGATGGCGACGTGCGCGGCATCGGCCGCGGCCTGCAGGGCGCGCGGATCCTCGTAGATCTCCTGGGTCTTCTCGGCGCGGCGCAGGATCGGGATCATGCCGATATCGTGAACCAGCCCGGCGAGCAGGGCGGTGTCCGGGTCCAGATGGGGGTGGCGGCGGGCCAGCAGGTAGCTGATGATCGCCACCTCCAGGCTGTGGTTCCACAGCTCTTCCATCCGGATGCGGATGGCTTCGTTCCCGCTCTGGAAGACCTCCTTCATGGACAGCGCGATGATGGTCTGGCGGGCGCGCTCCATGCCCAGGCGGGTGACCGCGGAGCGGATGGTCGCGCAGCGGGTCAGCCCGCGGTAGGCCGGGCTGTTGGCATGGCGCACCAGGCGCGAAGCCAGGGCCGTGTCGCGCGAGATCAGGTTGACCAGATCGGCGATGGAGCTGGATTCGTCCTGGGTGATGAACAGCGCCTGCACCGAGACATCGGGCAGGGTCGGGATCTCGATCTGGTGACGTTCGAGGTCCTCGCGCAGGCGCTCCAGGAATTTTTCGACTTCCGCTCGGGTGGCCAAGGGCAATCCGTGTCCGGCTGGGTAAAGACGCGCTGATTATGCCACAGGCGTTGGCGCGGGCGGGGCGCCGCGGGCCGGTTGACGGGCCGCCGGCCCCTGCCGATGATGAAGGGAGCCGACAGGAGGTCGTGATGCGCCGATTCGTGCTGGATACCAGCGTCTTTACCAACCCGCATGTGGCCGGGCAGTTCGGCGAGGACCCCGAGGACATCCTGCGGACCTTTCTCAACCTGGCGCGCCACTGCCCCGCCGAGTTTTACATGCCGCTGTCGGTGTACGAGGAGTTTCGCGGCATGCGCGACCTCGAGGCCCTGGCCGCGGATTTCGAGACCGTGGTCTGGGTGCGCTCGCCACGTCGCTTCGCCCTGACCCTGCCGAGCGACATCCTCTACGAGTTTATCGACGAGGTGCGCACGCGGATCGACCGCGGCCTGCGCATCGCCGAGGAGCACACGCGCCAGGCGGGGGCGGCCGAATCGCTCCGACCGGAACTCATCACCCAGCTGCGCGAGCGTTTTCGCGAGGCGATGCGCAAGGGCCTGGTGGACTCGCGCGAGGATGTCGATGCCGTGCTGCTGGCGATGGAGCTGGATGCCGAGCTGGCCAGCGCCGATGAGGGCATGCGCAAGCTGGGCAACCGCATGGGGATCAAGCTGGTCACCGCCGACTACCTGCGCCAGGTGATGGAGAACCTCTCCGAATCGGGCATCCCCGGTCAGGGCGGCGCCTGAGGCCGCATGTCGGGGTCTTTCCCGTGTTCGCCTGCAAGCAGGCGAAGGGCTCAGTCGTATTGCCGGTCACCCGCCAGGGCCGAGGCCAGGGTGCCGGTGATGCGATCGAACAGGCGTTCGAACTTCAGCAGCCAGTAGCCGCTTTCTTCCTGGCGCGGTGTATCCGGCAGGAAGCGCACGTGGCGCCCGCCGGTGGCCTGCATGTGGTCGATGAAGCGCTGGGCCCCGGCCCGTTCGCGGAAGCGACAGCGGTAGGTGTGGCTGACGCGGCCCTCGCGCCGGTTCTTGTCCACGGCGGTGGCCAGCCCGGAGAGCAGGGCGTGGCCCAGTTCGTGCTCCACGCCGGCGCGGTCCTCGGGGGGGTGTTCGGCCAGGAAAACCGCCAGGCGCGTCAGGCGGTTGGTGAAGTACTCCGGCGGCAGGTCCAGAAGCTGCTCGGAACACACACGGATGTCGTTGATGCAGGAACCGCCGGTGACGTACTTGGCGCGGTGCTCCCCGTCCGCGGTCTTCAGCACCAGCCCTTCGGCGCCCTCGTGATCGAGCTGCCGGATCAGCTGGCCCAGGGCTTCGGTGTCTTCGGGGGTGAACTGCCCGTGCAGCGGCGCCGGCGGCAACGCGTGGCGTTCCATCAGGGTGAACTTCTCGTCCTGCGGCATGAAGCCGGGCTGGCCCAGCCGCATCAGGTCGAACACGAACAGGCCGACATCCTGTGCAACGCGCGGCGTAGAGCCCTCCAGGTAGGGGGTGTCGGGACCGGCGATCTCGGCGCACAGCACCAGGTCGGGCTCGGCGTCGAAAACCCCGAGGTCCACAAAATCGGGCACACGGTCGGTGCTGAAGGCGCAGACAAAGCCACCCCGACTAAAGGCGTAGACCCGGCCGTCCCGGCGCAGAATGCGCACGTTGAAGCCGTCGATCTTCTCCTCCGCCCAGAACGGCTGCTCGAACTGGCGCGGCAATCCGGCCTCCAGTGACTGGATCCGCCCAATGGCCGGGTAGCCGGGCAGCACCGAGCCGTCCGGCAGCACCACGGAGCCGCGCGGGTAGTGGTTCACCGGCTCCAGCAGCCGGGCGTATTCCAGCCCGTCAAAGGTCAGGGCCTCGGCCCGGTGGCTCGCGATCGCGTCCTGCAGCGTGTCCCGGTCGATCATGCGTTCTCCCTTGCCAGGGTCTTCCGCAGCCCCCGGATCTGGTCCTTCAGCGCCTCGGTGTGGTGACGCGCCTTGGCCGCCTGGGTGACCAGGCGCCGCGCCATGCTGATGATCCGCAGCTGGCGTTCCATCTCGGCCATGCTCAGCGAGCCGAAGGTGCCCTCGCGCAGCAGGGCGGCCTTCAGTTCGGCGTAGGCGGTTTCCACCGTGTCCACGGCCTCGGCGGCGGCCAGATCATGGCCATTCTCGCCATCGTCCGCCTCCAGATTGCACAGGTCCAGGGCGCGGATTGCCTGTTCCTGCCAGGCGCGGCGCTGCTCGGTCACAATCGGGCGCTCCTCGCCGCTGGACTGGCGGCGCAGGTCGGCGATCTCGTCGGCCAGTATGGCGACCTCGCGGTGGTAGCGGGCGATGCGCACGGCCTCGGCGATGCCATGGCCGACCTGTTCCGGCATCGGGTGGTTGGCCGTGTGCGCCGCGAACTCCGCGATGGACTGGGTCAGCTGCTCCGCGGCCAGGCGCCGGCGGTCGAGGATGCCGGCTGCCGGCGGCGTAGTCTGCAGGGCCTCGCGCGCCATCGAGTGGCCGATGTCGGCCAGGCGTTCGGTCTCCTGGATCAGCGACTGCAGGGCGAGATCCGGGACCCCGGAGCTGCTGCGGTCCAGATACCGGGGCCGCGCGATGTCTTCCTCGATGGTGCGGAAGCGGCCCTGCAGCCAGCGGATCATCGGCGGGGCGACCGGGACCATCAGGGCCACGCCCAGCAGGTTGAATGCGGTATGGAACAGGGCCAGCAGCACCGCCGGGGCCGGGGCCTCCCCGGTGCTGCCCCAGATCCAGGCGATCGCCGCCAGGAACCAGGGCAGGATCAGCAGCGCGACGATCGCGGTCAGGCCGTTGAAGATCACATGGGCCGCGGCGACGCGCTTGGCGTTCGGGGTCGCGCCGATCACGACCAGCAGCGCCTTGACCGTGGTGCCGAGGTTGGCACCAATCACGGCCGCGGCGGCCGCCTCCAGCGGGACCGCGCCGCTCATCGCGGCGGTCAGGGCCATGGCCATGGAGGCCGAGGAGCTCTGCATCAGCACGGTCAGCAGCGCACCGATCCCGACCATGATGACCAGCCCGAGGAAGCCGGGGCGGGCCAGCGCGCCCAGGTCAAAGGTCGCGCTGAGCCCCTCGAAGGCCTCTCGCAGCACGTCGATGCCGAAGAACAGCAGGCCGAAGCCGGCCAGGGCCAGGCCCAGATAGCGCGGCCGTGCGGCCTTCATGAACAGGTAGAGCAGCGCGCCGATGCCGATCGCCGGCAGGGCAAAGGCCTCGATGCGGATATTGAAGCCAATCAGGGCGACCAGCCAGCCGGTCATGGTGGTGCCGACGTTGGAGCCGAAGATCACCCAGACCGACTGGCCGAGTGTCAGGAGGCCGGCATTGGCGAAGCCGATGGTGGCGACCGTGACCGC
>JBJHBC010000153.1:0-4986 GCA_050485285.1 Thioalkalivibrio sp. | reverse complement strand
AGAGCGGCGCGGACATGACCGTGGGCTGCCTGGAGGTGGAACAGGAGCGGGCCAAGGCCTTCGGGGTGATGGGGGTGGATGCCTCCAGCCGCATCACCTCGTTCGCCGAGAAACCGGAGGATCCGGCCCTGATCCCCGGCAGCACGACCCACTCGCTGGCCTCCATGGGGATCTACGTGATCAACACCGAGTTCCTGTTCGAGCAGCTGATCAAGGATGCGGACGACACCTTCTCCAGCCACGATTTCGGGAAGGACATCATCCCCGGCATCATCGAGCGGCACCAGGTGATGGCCTATCCGTTCCGGGACGAGCAGGGCGTGCGCCAGGGCTACTGGCGCGATGTGGGGACCATCGACTCCTACTGGCAGGCGAATCTGGAGCTGATCGGGGTGACGCCGGAGCTGAACCTGTACGACTCGGAGTGGCCGATCTGGACCTATCAGGAGCAGTTGCCGCCGGCCAAGTTCGTGTTCGACGACGAGGACCGCCGCGGCATGGCGATCGACTCGATGGTCTCCGGAGGCTGCATCATCTCCGGGAGCACCGTGCGCCACTCCCTGCTGTTTTCCAATGTGCAGGTCAACGCCTGTGCCCGCGTGGAAGACTCGGTGATCCTGCCCAGTGTGACCGTCGGCGAGAACTGCGTGATCCGCAATGCGGTGATCGACAAGGGCTGCAAGATCCCGGACGGGACCGAGATCGGGGTGGACGACGAGGCCGATGCCCGTGACTACTTCGTTTCCCCGGGCGGGGTGCGCGTGGTGACGCCGGAGATGCTCGGTCAGGCGACCCACCATGTCCGCTGAATCGGGCAGTACCACCGCGCTCGCCACCCAGCCGCCCCAGCTCGACGTGGTGCTGTGCTGGCATATGCACCAGCCGCAGTACTACGACTCCGGGGCCGGCGAATATGTGCTGCCCTGGACCTATCTGCACGCGCTGAAGGACTACACCGACATGGCTGCGCATCTGGAGGCCTGCCCCCAGGCGCGCGCGGTGGTGAACTTCGCGCCGATCCTGCTGGAGCAGATCGCGGACTACGGCGAGCGGCTGGAGGCCGGGATCGGCAATCGCTCGAGTTTCGGCGACCCGGTCCTGGATCTGCTGCAGATGGATATCGTCCCGGTGGATCCGGTGCAGCGGCGCGAGATCCTGCGCGTCTGTCTGCGCGCACATGCCCCGCGCATGATCGAACCGTTCCCGCTGTTCGAGCGCCTGGCAACCCTGGCCCGCCAGGCGCTGGAAGACGCCGTGCTGCTGGCGCACCTGGACAACCGCTTTTTCCAGGATCTGGCGACCTGCTATCACCTGGCCTGGCTGGGCGAGACCGTGCGGCGTGCCTATCCCGAGGTGCAGGGCTGGCTGAAGGCGGATCAGGGCTTCAACCGCGATGTGCGGAGCCGCCTGCTGAAGGTCATTCGCGACGAGGTCAAGGCGATCCTGCCGCGCTACCGCGAGCTGGCCGAGCAGGGGCGTGTGGAGCTCTCGTTCACCCCGTATGCGCATCCGATCATGCCGCTGCTGCTGGATCTGCAGTCGGCGCGCGAGGCGATGCCGGATGTCGAATTGCCGCAGGCACCGGCGTACCCCGACGGCGAGGCCCGGGTGCGCTGGCATATCGAGCGCGGCCTGGCGGTGTTCGAGCAATACTTCGGCTTCCGGCCGCGCGGTTGCTGGCCCTCGGAGGGCAGTCTCAGCGAGGCGACCGTGCGCCTGCTGGATGACTACGACATCTGCTGGACCGCCAGTGGCCAGACCGTGCTCGGCAACAGCCTGGCGGCGGCCGGGCAGACCGCCGAGTCACATACGGGGTCGGCGGAGCAGGAGGGCTGGCTGCACCGCCCGTATTGCCTGAAGGGGGCCCGGACGGAGCTGTTCTTCCGGGACGACGGGCTTTCCGATGCGATCGGGTTTCGCTATGCCGACTGGCACGCCGACGACGCGGTCGGGGATTTCGTGCATCACCTCGAGAACATTGCCGCCGTCTCGCCCGACGGCGGTGTGGTGGCGGTCATCCTCGACGGCGAGAACGCCTGGGAGTACTACCCGGAGAACGGCTTCTACTTCCTGCGCGCGCTGTACGAGCGGGTGGCGGAGAATCCGCGCCTGAACCTGTGCACCTTCTCGGACGTCTGCCAGCGCACGGGGCCGCGGACGGATCGCGGCGAGCTCACGGGCATGGTGGCGGGCTCCTGGGTCTACGGGACCTTTTCCACCTGGATCGGGGACCCGGACAAGAACCTGGGCTGGGACCGCCTGATCGAAGCCTGGACCGCCGTGGACCAGGCCATCGCGCGACATCCGGCGCTGGATACGCCGGAGCTGCGCAAGCAGCTGGCGGTGTGCGAAGGGTCCGACTGGTGCTGGTGGTTCGGCGAATACAACCCCGCCGGTTCGGTCAGTGATTTCGAACAGCTCTACCGCCGGCACCTGGCCCGCCTGTACCAGCTGGCGGATCTCGATGTGCCCGATTCGCTGGGCGAGGTCCTCTCGGTCGGGGGCGGTGATCCCGCGGCGGGCGGCACCATGCGCAAGGGCCAGTAACTGTGTGCCCAGTAACCATGTGCCCGGTAACCATGTACGAGGGGCCGTAGCGGATGGAGGCCGGTGAAGAACACTGCAACCCCCTGATGCAGCGCCGCCGCGCGGGGGTCCTCCTGCACCCCGTGTCACTGCCGGGTCTCGGTCCGGTCGGAACGCTGGGAGACGAGGCCTTTCGCTTTCTCGACTGGGCGCGGGATGCCGGCTTCAGCCTGTGGCAGATCCTGCCGCTGCACCCGCCGCAGGAGGATGGTTCGCCGTATGCCAGCATCTCCGCCTTTGCCGGCGATGTGCGCCTGATCGACCCGCAGCGCCTGGCCGCGCGCGCGGGCCTTGCGAACCCGGCGCTGCCCGTCGACACACTGCTGGAACAGGCACGGGAGCGGCTGGAGCAGGCCGGCGAGGGCTGGGGGCAGGCCTACCAGGCCTTTCGCGATGCCCAGGGTCCGGTGTGGCTGGAGGACTTTGCCCGGTTCGTGGTGATCCGCGCCCGTGAAGAC
Source organism: Thioalkalivibrio sp. (assembly GCA_050485285.1). GTDB lineage: Bacteria > Pseudomonadota > Gammaproteobacteria > Ectothiorhodospirales > Ectothiorhodospiraceae > Thioalkalivibrio. The sequence continues at coordinate 1,942 of JBJHBC010000153.1, read as the reverse complement.
GGCCGTCCGTGGTGGGAATGGCCGGCCGCCTTGCGTGACCGCGATCCGGATGCCCTGGCGGCTGTGGAGGTCGATGCGGCCCGGGAGCTGGAGGCGGTGCGCTTCGCCCAGTTTGTGCTGTTCGATCAGTGGCAGGACGTGCGCGAGCATGCCCGCGCACGCGACATCCTGATCCTGGGCGACATGCCGATCTTCGTGGCGCACGACTCGGCCGAGGTCTGGGCCCACCGCGACCTCTTCGATCTGGACGACACGGGGCACCCGCTGACCGTGGCCGGTGTGCCCCCGGACTACTTCTCCGAGACCGGGCAGCGCTGGGGCAACCCGCACTACCGCTGGGACCGCCTTGCCGAACGCGGCTACGACTGGTGGGTGGAGCGCATGCGCTGGACCCTGGAGACGGTGGACGCCGTACGCATTGACCACTTCCGCGGCTTCGAGGCCAGCTGGGCGGTGCCGGCGAGCGAGCCGGATGCCACGCAGGGGCACTGGGTGCCGGGGCCGGGCGCGGACTTCTTCGAACAGCTTCAGGCCCGTCTCGGCGTGCTGCCGCTGCTGGCCGAGGACCTCGGCGTAATCACGCCGGAGGTGACCGCCCTGCGCCTGCGCTTCGATCTGCCGGGCATGCGCATCCTGCAGTTCGCCTTCGAGGGCGGGCCGGACAACCCGTACCTGCCGGCGAACCACGACGAACTGAGCGCGGTGTATACCGGCACCCACGACAACGACACCACGCTGGGCTGGTTCCGCTCCCTGGAGCCGTCCCTGCAGCAGCACGTGATCGCAACGCTGAACGAGGGCGGGGCCGAGGAGATGCCCTGGCCGCTGATCCGTGCGGCCTGCCGCTCGCCGGCACAGCTCGCGATCCTGCCGATGCAGGATGCCCTGCAACTGGGTTCGGACGCGCGCACGAACATTCCCGGTACGGTGGACGAACGCAACTGGACCTGGCGTTTTGACTGGAGCCAGCTGCCCGAGGGGCAGACCGAGGCGCTGCGCGCGCTGGCGCAGGAGACCGGCCGCCTGGAATGAGGGACCGTTCGGCCCGCGCGCCTCGGTGCAGGCAGGGGCCCGACACAGGAAAGCCCGGCCCCTTGAGGGGGCCGGGCTTTTTCATCGGTTGGTGTACGGCCGTGCGACTAGCGCATCATGCCGCCGCCCTGGCCACCCTGTTGCTGCTGCATCTGCTGCTGCAGGCTCTGCATGCGCTGGATGACGTCGTCGATATCGGCGTTCTCCTGGCGCATGGCGGCCATCAGGTCTTCCCGCAGGGCTTCCTGGGCCTCCCGGATCTCTTCGTCCTGAGCGACGGCCTGCTGGGCCTCCTGCAGGTTCATCTGCGCCTGCTGTACGTCCTCGGACTGGATGACTTCCTGGCGCTGTTCGGCGCTGAGGTCCGGATTGCGCAGGCGTTCCTCGGCGGATTCGAGGGTTTCCAGGTCGCGACGCGGCTGATAGCCGGCGGACTCCATCTTGTCCAGGACCAGATTTTCCAGTTCTTCGCCCTTCTGTTCCAGCTGCGGATTGTTCTGGATGGCCTGCTGCTGGGTCTCGGCGAGGGTCTGCTGGAGCTGCTGCATCTCCATCTGCGGGTTGCCGCCCTGACCGCCCTGCATGCCCATGCCGCCCTGGCCCTGCTGGCCCATGCCCTGCGCCATGGCGAGCGGGCTGGCCAGCGCAAGCGCGGCCGCGGCGATCAGTCCGGCGACGGACCGGGAACGAATCTTCATAGAGTCTCTCCTGCGTAAGTAGTAACGGTAGCCTAGACAAGCGCACTTAACCCCAGCTTAACAAGCGTGGCGACTTCATGCCGGACAGGGCCGTGCAGCCGCGCGCGTGGTACCCGGCGCAGACGGTCCGCGGTCGCGGGAGTTCCCGGGGGGCGCTTGGCGGGCGTATCCGTGTGACGCCCGTCGCGGTTTCGCGCTGATCAGCGTCTCCT
>JBJHBC010000152.1:3283-4990 GCA_050485285.1 Thioalkalivibrio sp. | reverse complement strand
CCGGGCATGGGCGTGCGCGACCGCGCCGACCTCGACGCCCTTGCCACCGCCGCCGGCCTCGAGCCCGAGGCCGTGATCGACCTCCCCGCCAACAACCAGATCCTCCTCTGGCGCCGCGTCTGAAAACGACCGGCCAGGGTTGTTACGGCCTCACGGCAGTCACTGACTCAAACGAGAGAGGGTTTACAGGAAGACGAGAAGTTTGGAAGAAGTGCCATGGCATGCTGCGGCCTCGCCTCGTCCACCAATGAATCGATCTTCCAGTCTTCCCATCTTCCTGTGAACGCCCTTGGGGCGCGTAATGAAAGCACAGGTCAGCAGTCGCCGATGCGTTGGCCGCGCATTTCCATGCGCACGTTCATCGGGCCCATCGGGGTCTCCATCTCGCTGGTCATCTCGCCCTCGGCGCGATCGCCCATGAAGCGCATGCTGCCTTCCATCTGCATCTGGCCGCCCTGCGGGCCGGGGCAGCTCATGGTGTAGTCCATGCGCTCGGCGGTCATGTCCATGTGATCCAGGGTGCAGCCTTCCGGCGCTTCTATGATGTTCTCGCCGCGGTCGATGTCTTCCTGGGTGACGCACTCGGTGCTGGTTTCGGTCTGGTTGGGCACGCCGCTCATGCCTTCCATAATCATGGTGTTCTGGTTTTCCCAGAGACCGGGCTGGATGTTCGGGGTCTCGGCCTGGACGACGAGCGGCAGGGCAACGAGCGGCAGGGCGGCAAGAAGGGTGCGCAGCATGGCAGTCTCCTGAATCGGGGGTATCGAATGGGTTCAATGGTGCCTGGCGCGTCATGACGGGGCAAACGCGGGTGGCGGCACCCGCTGGCTGGTACCTTGGGTGCGTGCGAGGGAGGAACTGTAATGGCAATACCGTTATGGCTGGTCGGCGGTGTCGGGGCGCTCGCGCTGGGCGGTGTCCTGTGGCAAGAGGGGCACTTGTCAGGCGGCTCCGCCGGGCATGCGCACCTGGCCGCGCCGCGTTGCGAGGTGCCCATCACCCTGCACCTGGAGGCTGTGGACCCGCGCTTCCGGCTGGAGCGTGATGCGGTGCAGGCGGCCCTGGATGCGGCCGTGAGCATGTGGGACGGGCCGACGCCGGAAACACTTTTCCGTCAGCGCGACGGCGAGGGGATGCCGGTGCGGCTGGTATTCGACCAGCGCCAGGCGGGCGCCGAGAGCCGCGACCGGGCGCGCGCGGAGCTGGACCGGCTCAAGCGGGGGATCGCCGAGCGCGAGGAGCGCCTGGATCATCGCCACTCGGCACTGGCCGCGGATGCCGAGGGGTACCAGCGGCGCCTGGCGGACCTTCAGGCCCGTCAGCGCGAGTACGGCGAAGCAGTGGCCGCCTGGAATGCCGGACGCATGGCGCACAGCACGGGGAATCGCGAACGGCTGGAACGTCAGCGCCGGGCGCTGGACAGCGCGCGGGACGACCTGGAGCAACGCCGCCGCACACTGGAGCGCCGCCGCGACGAGCTCAACCGCGAGATCCGGGAGCTGGAGGGCGAGATTGAGGGGTTTAACGCGCGGGTCGCGGAGCTGAACCGCGCGATCGGCGCGACCGGTGCCTTCGACATGGCAGTGTACGAGCAGCAGGGCGCCCGGCGGTCGATCACCGTGTTCAAGGCGAGTGACGCCGATGAGTTGCGCCTGACGCTGGCGCACGAGCTGGGACATGCCCTGGGAATCGATCACGTGGATGATC
>JBJHBC010000152.1:0-3183 GCA_050485285.1 Thioalkalivibrio sp. | reverse complement strand
GTGGATGTAGCTGTAGCCGAGGTCGAAGGTCAGACGGTCGCTGCGGGCATAGCTGGCGCCGAAGGAGAACCAGGTGCGGTCGCCATCCGGGGTGCGCGTGCTGCGCCCGTTGGTCTGGGTCGGGGTCTGGTCATACTGGATGCCGCCGCGCAGGGTCCAGCGCGGGTTCATCTCGTATTCGGCCCCGACCGCCAGGGCGTAGCTGTTGCGGTAGTTCTGTTCCAGCACCTGATCGCCGGTCGCGAGTTCGATGCGGATCTCGTCGAAGTTCGACCAGTTGAACCAGGTGTACTGGGCCAGGCCGGTCCAGCGGTCACTGAAGCGATGCTGGATGCCGACCGAGGCGATGTCGGGCAGCTTCAGGTCCGCTTGCCCGCCCTGCACAATCGTGTCGCCAACCACTGCTCGGCGGGGATCGTTCGTGGGAAGTGTCGCGGTAGCCGTGCCTTGAAGGGTGTGGGTGATGCCTTCACGGTAATGGATACCCAGGCGGGTGTCGTCAGACACGTCGAACAGCATCCCGATGTTGAAGCCGACGTCCCAGTTGTCGCCCTCGAGTTCGAATTCCCCGTCGGTATCCGGATCGAGACCGGCTGGATCCGGAGTGGCACTGCGCAGGGTGGCATCGGCGTACTGCAGGTCGAGGCCGCCGCCGATGGAGATCCGGTCGGTCAGCTCGAAGGCGATGCTGGGCTGCAGGTTCAGCACGCGCAGGTCGGATTCCAGCGAGTCGTAGCGGGCGAAGAAGTCATCGTTGTATTCGTTCTTCAGGCCGAAGGGCGCGCTGAGGCCAAAGCCTAGCCAGACGCGCTCGGAGTACTGCTCCGCCCAGTACAGGTTGGGGACCGGAGTCGGGTCGTAGGGGTTGCCGCTGTCGCGGCCGGGTATCTGGGTGTTGCGCTGGTTGACCTCCGCATTCGGGATCAACAGGTGCACGCCGGCCTGCACCTCGTTGCTTTCCAGGCGGGTCATGCCGGCCGGGTTGAAATAGATGGTGCTGGCATCCGAGGCGATGGCGGCCTCCCCGGCATAGGCGCGTCCGAGACCGGAGACCCCCTGTTCCTGAATGTAGAACCCGGCCGCCATCAGTGTGGTGGGCGCGGTCGCCATTACGGTGGTCACCGCGGCGGCAAGCGCCAGACGGCGTGAAGGCTTCAAGGTCATGCGGTCTCCCCCTGGTTGTCTTGTTCTGGAGGGAGGCCGCGGTCGGTCTGGCGCACGCGACGCGGACTCCCCGCTGCGGACACTACCGATTCCGGGAAGATGATGCCAACCGCATCACGTTTTTCGGTCAGGTCACCAGGATCAGGCCCATCAGCGCGGCGATGCCGCCGCCGACCAGCAGCGCGAGGGTGCGCCGGGTAAAGCGGCCGAGGATCAGGCGTGCGGCGCGCTCGCGCATGCCGAAGGCGTCCTGCAGGCCCACAATAGCGGCGATCAGGCCCCCGACCAGCAGGATGATTCCAAGGATCTGGGTCATCGGTCAGGCCTTGTGGATCAGCCGCAGCAGGCCCAGCAGAAGGACGGCGCCGACGGTGGCAGCGGCGAGGCTGCCGATCAGCCCGCCGGCCTGGACCCCGAGCTGGGTGAACAGCCAGCCGCCGAGGAAGGCCCCGATCACGCCGACCACGATGTTGAGCAGGATGCCCTGCCCGGAGCCGTGCACCAGCAGCCCGGCGAGCCAGCCGGCGATGCCGCCGATGAGCAGGAGGAGGAGAAGGGATTCGATGGCCATGATGTCGCGCTCCTTGCGGGTAACGGAGTGTTGGAGTGTGCCGAGGTCGCTGCGTTCCCCGAATCGCACGGTAGCGGAGGGTTCGACTGTACAGGGCACGCCGCTGGGCCGCCCACCAGCGGTGGCCTCCGCAAGGAATGGCAACCCCTTCGTCGTGGGTATTTTTGAGAACCATTCCGCAAAACCCTAGTCTCTGTATCGGACATTCATGGATCCGTCATGGACGGGGTCAGCCAATCCGCGCGGCCTGTCGACGGGAAGGAAACCGGAATGCAAAAACGCAATGATTGCCACGCCGCGGTCTGGCGCCCGTCATCCCGCGGCCCGGTCCGCGCGCTGCTGCCTGCCGCGCTGCTGGCGCTGCTCGCGGGTTGTGGCGCCGAGGAGGGGCAATCCGACTCGATGGTCTCCAATGCCAGCGCCGGCGAGCGGCTGGCGCCGGTGGAGGAGACCGGCACACTGCGCGTTGTGACCCGCAATGCGCCCACCACCTGGTACTTTGACCAGCACCTGGAAGCGGCGGGCACGGAGCATGATCTGGTCGAGGGCTTTGCCCAGGCGCATGGCTGGCAGGTGGAGTGGGTCATGGCCGAATCGGTCTCCGGTGTGCTCGAGGCGCTGGCCTCCGGCGAGGCGCATATGGCCGCGGCGGGGCTGACCCATCTCGCCTCGCGCGACGAGCGCTTCCGGCGCGGCCCCGAGTACATGGAGATCACCGAGCAGGTGGTCTGCCATCGCGACCTTGATGCCATGCCCGAGTCGGCGGACGACCTGGGGTCGGTCGACCTGGTGGTCTCGGCCGGCAGCAGCTACGTGGAGACTCTGGAGCGAGTGCTTCCGGAATCGGCCGGGTTCGAGGCCCGCGAGATCGGCACCGAGCGGCTGATGGCGCAGGTCGCCCGGCAGGAGATCGACTGCACCGTGGCCGACTCGCATATCGTGCGCTACAACCGCCGTTCCTTCCCGCATCTCGACATCGCCTTCGACCTGTCCGAGCCGCGCACCCTGGGCTGGTACGTACAGCCGGACCAGGTGGCGCTGGCCGAACTGGCGGGCGACTGGATGCAGGGTGATGGCGGCCGGGAACTGCGCGAACGCGTGGACGAGCGCTACTACGCCTACATCGATCAGTTCGATTTTGTCGACCTGCGGGCGCTCAACCGGCGCATCGAGGACCGTCTGCCGCAGTACCGGCCGTATTTCGAGGAGGCGGCCGAACGTACCGATCTGCCGGCCGACCTGCTGGCGGCCCTGGCCTATCAGGAGTCGCACTGGGATCCGGAGGCGCGCAGCCCCACCGGTGTGCGCGGCCTGATGATGCTGACGCAGCGCACGGCCGAGTCCCTGGGGGTGGATCGCCTGGACCCGGTGCAGAGCATCGACGGCGGGGCGCGCTACCTGCAGCGTCAGCACGAACTGCTGCCCGACGACATTGACGAGCCGGACCG
>JBJHBC010000151.1:0-4990 GCA_050485285.1 Thioalkalivibrio sp. | reverse complement strand
ATCATGTAGGCGCGCAGGCCGTTGGCAACGATCGGGACCACGATGGACACGCCGACAAACACGACCCGCCGCCAGGGACTGCGGTACATGAGATAGGCATACAGGGTGCCCAGCGCGACCGACGCGATCAGGTAGCGCACGCCACTGCAGGCCTCGATCACCGACCAGCGGCCGGTGGGCAGATCAAAATACAGCCCGTCGCGATAGACCGGGATCCCGGTCAGCTGCACGGCGGTCACCGTGAAATCCGCGGTGAGATCCATCATCGGCGGCACCAGGAACTCGCCGAACGGGACCGCGAACAGCAGATATGCCAGGGGGAACTGCAGGCGCCAGGTGATCGCGTTGCCCAGCACCAGCCAGAACAGCGCGGGGATCATCAACACAGCCGCGAACTGGCGCACCGACACTACATCCACCAGCTCCCCCGCCACCCAGACAAGGGACAGCCCCACCAGGGGCAACAGCGCCCACCAGGATGGGCGTGGCTCCAGCGCAAGCACCTCCTGACGCTTGAGAAACAGCAGGAACAGGACGATGGGGACGATCAGGAACCCGTGCGCAAAGGTGTCCGAGCGGTTCCAGATCGCAACGATGGAGGCGAACGTCGGGTAGAACATCCACCCCAGCACGGCCAGGCCCAGCACCAGGACCGGCGCGGCAAACCACCAGGAGGAACCGCGGGCGCGGGTTCGAGGATTCAGCGCATCAGCGACCATGCGCGGCCTCCTCGATCGACACCGTACCGGGCACGCGGCCCGGGCGACGCCGCAGGATCTCGCCCAGATGCGCGAGATTGCGCCCCCAGTCGTAGTCCGCCAGCACGCGGGCGCGGGCCGCCTGCCCCAGCGCCGGGTCCGGGGCGTGCAGATACCCGGAGACCGCCTCCAGGAACGCGCGCGGCTCGGCCTCGGCCGCGACGACCTCGCGCCCGGGGGCCGCGGTCAGCCCCTCCAGGGCCTGCGGGCTGGCCACGACCGGACGCCCCAGCGCCATCGCCTCCAGGACCTTGTTCTGCACGCCCCGCGCGATGCGCAGCGGCGCGACCGCGAGCGTGGCGTGCGCGATCCAGGGACGCACGTCATCCACGAACCCGGTGACCGTCACGCCGGGCCGGGTCGTCAGGGCCGCCACCTCCGGCGCCGGTCGGCTGCCGACGATGCAGAACTCCACATCCGGGTGTTCCGCGCGCAAGCCGGGCAGGACGTGATCGGCGAACCACACCACCGCATCAACGTTGGGCCAGTAATCCATCGCGCCCGAAAATACGATGGTGCGGGCGCCGTCGGCATAGGGGTTCAAACCCGCCACCGCCTCGGGTGCGAAGAAGGCGGCATCGACGCCATTGTTCAGTGCATGCACCCGGTCCGCCGCCTCCGGGGCGCGCTGCCGGAAGCTGTCCGCTTCGGCCGGCGACACGAACAGACTGGCATCGCTGGCCTGCGCGACCCGGCGCTCGTAGTCCAGCAGCCGGCGGCCCTCGCGCCGATACACCGCGCTCATGGGCCAGCGCCGCGTCGGGGCGTACTGCGTCCACTTGTCGGAATCCACGTCCACGAAGTCGACCACCCGGGTGCGCCCGCTCCCTTCCGGCAGGTACTGGGCCATCGCCGAGGAAAAGGCCACGGCACAGGCGACCGGCTGGCGGATCAGCGTGGTCCGGACCCAGCGCGCCAGCTCGCGGTCGCGATACCAGGGCACGGTCAGCGCCTCGCCGCTCAGGAAGCCCGTCAGCGCGCGCAACTGGGCGCGCCGGCGCGGCAGCGGACGGGCGCAGACCGTCGTGCAGATGCGCTTGAGCTCGGGCAGATACGCCGCATCCGCCGGGTCATCGATGAACGTACCCAGGTGCACGCGATAGTGCTGCGCCAGATAGCGCAGGATGTGGTGCGAGCGGATCTTGTCGCCCTTGTTCGGCGGCCACGGAATCCGATGCACCAGATACAAAAGATCATCCATCAAGCATCCGCCGACTGCAGTTGGTCACAGGAAGATTTGAAGAAGGGAAGGTTCATGGAATGCGTTTCAAGAGCTAGTTGAAATACCGCGTCGTTCGAGACGGCGGATCCCGTCCTTGAGAACGGGGGCATTGAAGTTGATCAGGAGTCCAGTTTCGACTCGCGCAAGTTTCATGTAGGTCAGAAGCTGCGCCTTGTGCAGGCCACTGAGCTCATCCACGCTCTTCAGCTCAACCATCAGGCAATCCTCAACGAGAACGTCAATGCGGTAACCCACATCAATGGTTTCGCCTTTGTAGACAACCGGCATCGAAACCTGCGTGGTGCAACAGATCCCCCGCTCACGCAGTTCATGGGCAAGGCACTTCTCGTAGACGGATTCCATCAGCCCCGGGCCCAGCTCCCGATGAACTTCGATCGCGGCGCCAATCACTTCCTTCGAAAGCGGGTCGAATTCCATTTCGTTCCCGTCCCTTAAACATTGTTCGGTTCGATTCAGCTCTCACATAGCTTCGGCTAAAGAGCGGTTCACAGGAAGGTTAGAAGATGAGAAAAGTTCCGGGGTTGAGGCGCCTGGGGTAAAGGCCAACGCCAAAGGCTTCCCCAACCCAAGCTTTTCGCCGAACCCCACACCATAAATCTTCTTTTCTCCCCTTCTTCCTGTTAAACGTACTTGACCTTGACCTTCCATTCGCTCAGCCGAGGGAGCGGGAGATTTTGGGGCCGAGCCAGTTGGCCACCGGCAGGGGCAGGCGCTGCCAGGCCTTGATGAAATACTGGTACTTGGGGTTCAGCGGGTTGACGTCCGGTATCTCGCGGGCGCGGACCAGGTCGTATTCGTAGTACAGCGGCTGCGGCTCGAAGCCCCAGTTCTTCTTGAAGCTGAACGAGCCCGTATCGCGCTTGCTGCGGCCGAAGTCGAACACCCGGTAGCCCGCCTCGCAGGCGCGTCGCATCAGCTCCCAGTAGAGGAAGTCGTAGCCCGCGACCTCGCGCGCACGGGGCGTGCCCCCGCCGTAGTAGGGCAGCACCTCGTCGCGGAACCAGAAGCTGACCACGCTGGCGACCGCCTCGCCGTCGTGCGTCACGGTCAGCACGTCGCAGTCGTCGCCGAACACCTCCAGCAGGCTGCGGAAATACGGCCGCCCGAAAACGGGCGTCCCCATGCGCCGGACATTGGCGGCGTAGATCGGATAGAACCGCTCGATATCCGGATCGACCTCGCTGACCAGACCCGCCTTGATCCCCTTGCGCACCATGCGCCGCTGCTTGCGCGGGATGGCGTTCATGTTGGCCTCCACGTCCGGGTCCAGCGTGCGGCGGAAGGTCACGTAGAGCTCGCTCTTGGTCGGCCATTCCGGGTGCCGCGGCTCGAGGTTCCGGTATTCGAGGTAGTCGACCTTCAGGCTGCGGGCGAGCGCCTGCGCCCGGGCATCCAGCGCCGCGGCCGCGGCCTCGGTGGTCGCGGCAATCCCGCCGTACACGCAGAAGGGCAACGACGCCAGCGAGTGCCCGAACAGGCGGGACTGGATGCGCGCCAGCGGCAGCACGCCCTGGATGACACCATCCGCCTCGGCATAGAGAAAGTGGGTCTCGTGCCCGAAGGCCTCGCGCAAGACGGTGGCCCAGCCCGCGCGGTGAAAGAAGGTGGCCTGCGGGCAGTACGCCACGAAGGCATCCCAGCGCGCATGGTCGTCCGGCGTCAGCGTGCGGACCTGCAGGGCACCGGAACCGTGTGCGCGCTGGTCAGGCGGTTCGTACATCACCGCCTCCCGTTGCCCGCGCCGGGTCGGTGGACGCCGCCAGCTCCGTGGCAAACACGCGATCCATGCGATCCCAGCGGAAGTCCCGCAGGAGACGCTCCAGACGCGATTCCATGCGGTGCAGGTTCACGTAGTGTCGGAACCGGCTGCGCGCCCCGAGGCCGGGAACGCGCGGCTGCCCGGGATCGATCTCCCAGGGGTGGAAGTAGAAAACCGCCGGCATCGCATCCACCGCGCCGATCCGGCGCAGTGCCCGGCGCGACAGTGCGTAGGGCAGCAGGCGGAAGTAGCCGCCCCCGGCGGCCGGCAGGTTGCGCCCGCCCATGCGCAGGGTCGCCGGCGGCAGTTCCAGCACCCCGGCGGACACCGGACGATGCGGATGCCGCGGGGCCCCCGGCATACCGTAGTGATCGTGATGCACGGGATAGATGCTCGAGCTGTATTCCAGCCCGACCTCACGCAGGACCTCGAGCGCCCACAGGTTGCCCTCGCCAATGGAAAAGCTGGGCGCCCGATAGCCGCGAACCGGCGCGCCGGCGAGATCCTCGAGGATGCGCTGGGCCCGCTCGATATCCGCCCGGAAGGCGGCCGGCGTCAGGTCCGTGACCCGCTCGTGACCGTAGCCGTGGCTGGCCAGCTCGTGGCCGGCGTCGACGATGCGGCGGATCGCGTGCGGATAGCGCTCGGCGATCCAGCCGAGGGTAAAGAAGGTCGCCTGCGCACCGTTCTGATCGAACAGTTCGAGGATGCGATCGAGGTTCCGCTCGATCCGGCATTCACGCGCATCCCAGGACTCGCGCGGGATACAGGGGGCCAGCGCCGAGACCTGGAAGTAGTCCTCGACATCGACGGTCAGGGCGTTGGGACGCTGGGCGCTTTGCGGCTGCATGGCAGGGGCCCGTGATTACGAGCGCGCGGCGCTGGACACCGGCGCCAGCGACTCCGGCTCGTAGCCCTCGTCGCGCAGGATCTTCAGCACCTCCTGGGTCACCCGGAAGTTGACCAGGAGGTTGCGCTCGATCCGGTGCAGGCGCTCTTCCAGCGCCTCGAGATCCTGTTCGATGCGCAGCATGGAGACCTGGCTGGCGACGGCCTGATCCGGGTCGCCCGGGTCGTCCGTGCCCGCGCCCGCCTCCCGGCGGGGCCCCGACGAACCGGCGGCGGGTGGCGTCTCGTCCAGCAGCACCCCTTCCAGGTCCTCCTCGATCTCGTCGATCACCTGCTGCGCCCGCGCCGCATCCAGATCGGCACATTCCTCCAGGTACCCCA
>JBJHBC010000150.1:0-5030 GCA_050485285.1 Thioalkalivibrio sp. | reverse complement strand
CGCACGGCCAGGGCCATCGCCAGGGCCTGCAGCACATCCCCGTTGCAGGTGTCCCCCAGCACCCCGATCTCGTTATCCAGGGTATCGGTCAACCGGTCCAGCAACTGCTGCACCCGCACCGCCGAACCCGTCTCGGGGTGCAGACGAAACTCGAAGGACACGGCCTCGCCGCTCGGGGTCACATAGCGATAGGGCAATACGTCCATGGCTCTCTCCTTCGCGAACGGTCGGGTTGTCGAGGCGGATTTCGGGGTCGGTCGGGCAGCCCCTCCGCCATTGGGCCACGAAACGGGCAAACAGTTCGACCGGCAGCGGGCCGACACGACCGGACCGCATCGCGAAAACCGCCCCGACCGACACGCGCAAGCGTTATCCTTGCGCCTCATGGAGACCCGCGACCGCAACATCGACTTCGCCGGTGCACCCCGCGCGGCAGGGGTACGGTCATGACGGCCCGCCGCAAGCGCCGCCCGCTGCGCCGCCTGCTCTACTGGGTGGCCGGGCTGACCGCATTCCTGCTGGCCCTTGGCGTCGGGGTCATGTTCGCGCTGGTGGTGCTATTCGCTCGCGTCGACCCGCCCTACGGCATGGCCATGGTGGTGGCCACCGACTGGCAGACCGCCTCCAACCGGCGCCCGGACTGGCAGCGTCTGGATGACCTGCCCCGCCACCTGATGCTTGCGGTGATCGCCGCGGAGGACCAGCATTTTCCCAACCATCGCGGCTTTGACTGGGGCTCGGTGCGCCAGGCGCTGGGTGATCATGTGCGCGGCGGGCGCCTGCGCGGGGCCAGCACCATCAGCCAGCAGACCGCCAAGAATCTGTTCCTGTGGCACGGCCGGTCCTGGGTCCGCAAGTCGCTGGAGGCCGGTTTCACCCTGGGCATGGAGACCCTGTGGCCGAAACGACGCATCCTCGAGATCTACCTGAATCTGGCGGAATGGGGCCCCGGCATCTACGGCATCGAGAACGCCGCCCAGCATTACTTCGGCGTCTCCGCCACCGAACTGGACCGTCACCAGTCCGCGCGCCTGGCCGCCATCCTGCCCAGCCCCGGGCGCATGAACCCGGTGCAGCCGGGTCCGCAACTGGACCGCCGTATCGCCTGGGTGGAGCAGCAGATGGCCCAGCTCGGGATCGCCTGGCTGGATCCAATGCTGCTGGAGTAACCTTCGTGCCCGGCCGACGCCGAGGTCGGGCACGGAGATCGCCCCGCGCCTTTGGCGCTCGCGATGAGCGTGCTTTCCCCCATCATGGCAAGGCTCCGCCAGGGGCGGTGGCCAACCCCGGACGCACCCCCGGCCCGCATTGTGGCGGGGAACTTCCAGCCTTTAGACTGCTCGCACTAACCGCACGGGCGAACCGCCGCTCAATGGATCCATCGACATGGACCCCATGAGCGCGGCTCCCATGGATGCCCCCCGAACATTGAGGTTTGCCGTGACCCACCAGCGCTCGCCGTTTCGCTTCTTCTCCCGCCTACTCGTCCTCGCCGCCCTGCTGTTCTCCGTGCCGCTGGGGGCCGTCTCTGCCCAGGATGCCGGCGCGCCAGAATCCGGCAACGATCTGCGCCAGACGCTGATCGACGCACTGGAAAACGAGGAGGCCCGCGAGAGCCTGCTGCAGGCCCTGCGTGCGGACAGCGGATCGGGGGAGACCGAGGAAGCCGAAACCGACGTACCGGTAGACACCGGCGAGAGCGAATCCGTCGCCCGCCAGATCGCCCAGCTGACCCAGTCGCTGGCCGAGGGCACCGTGGCCGAGATCCGGGCCCTCAACGACATCGCCACGGACATCGCCGAACAGGTCCGTGCAATCGAACCGACGGTGTTCGGGATGGCCGTGCTCGATCTGGCGATCATCATCGTGTTCACCGTGGTGGTGTTCCTGATCCTGCGACGGCTGGGCGCGCCCATGTTCACGGCGCTCGATCGCTGGGCGCTCAACGCCGCCGAGCACATGCGCCTGATGCGGGCACTGCCCGCCGTCGTCCTCGCCGCCGCGATCGATTTCCTGATCGTCATCCTCGCCTGGCTGGCCGGCTATGCCCTCGCACTGTTCGTGCTGGGCGAGTCGGGCGAGATGAACACGCGCCACTCGCTGTTCCTCAACGCCTTCCTGCTGATCGAGGTGACCAAGGCGGCACTGCGCCTGATCTTCGCCACCCGCTACCACGGGCTGCGCCTGCTGCCGATGGCCGGGGACGAGGCCGCCTACTGGAACGCCTGGCTGGCGCGCATCGTGGGCTACATCGGCTACGGCCTCCTGCTGCTGGTGCCCATCACCAACAACCAGATCTCCTCCGAGGCGGGGCGCTCGCTGGGGCTGATCGTGATGCTGACGGCCTTCCTGTACGCCGCCGTGATCATCCTGCAGAACCGCGGCCGGGTGCATGACCGCCTGATCGCGATGGCCAACCGGGCCGAGTTCGCCTTCACTCGGATCGTGATCTCGCTGCTCGCGAATTTCTGGCACTGGATCGCGCTGCTCTATTTCCTGGCGCTGGCCGTGGTCAGCGTCACGCGCCCGGAAGACGCCCTGCCCTTCATGGCCAAGGCCACCGGCCAGACCTTGCTCGCGGCCTTCGCGGGCGTGTTCGTCGCCAACCTGCTGACGCAGCTGATTGGCCGGCAGATCCGCGTGCCCGACGAGACCCGGGAGAAGTTCCCGTCGCTGGAGCTGCGCCTGAACTCCTACATCCCGAAGGCGCTGAAGGTGATGCGCCTGGTGATCCTGCTGGTCGTACTGGCGGTGATCGCGGATGCCTGGGGCGCCTTCAGCCTGACCACCTGGCTGGCCTCCGATGCCGGCATGGCGGTACTGGGCACCGCGATCTCGGTCGCCCTGATCCTGCTGGGCGTGCTCGCCATCTGGCTGGTATTCGCCAGCTGGATCGAGCACCGCATGAACCCCAACACCGGCGACGGCGGTCCGACGGCCCGCGAGGCCACGCTGCTCACCATCTTCCGCAATGCGGTCGCCATCGTCCTCATCGTGATGACCACCATGATCGTGCTGGCCGAGATCGGCGTGAACATCGGGCCGCTGCTGGCCGGCGCGGGCGTCCTCGGCCTGGCCGTCGGCTTCGGTGCCCAGAAACTGGTCCAGGACGTGATCACCGGGGTCTTCATTCAGCTCGAGAACGCCATCAACGTCGGTGACGTAGTCACCGTCGCCGGCACGACCGGCGTGGTCGAGCGCCTGACCATCCGCTCGCTGGGTCTGCGCGACCTGTCCGGGACCTACCACCTGATCCCGTTCTCCTCGGTCGACGCGGTGTCCAACTACATGCGCGAATTCGCCTACCACGTGGGCGAATACGGCGTCGCCTACCGCGAGGACATCGACGAGGTCATCGTGCGCCTGCGCGAGGCCTTCGAGGAGCTCAAGGAAGACCCCGACCAGGGTCCGAACATCCTCGACGAGATGGAGGTGCACGGTGTCACCGCCCTGGCCGACAGCTCGGTCAACGTGCGTATCCGCATCAAGACCCTGCCGGGCACCCAGTTCGGCCTGGGCCGCGCGTTCAACCGCCTGGTCAAGAAGCACTTCGACGCGGCCGGCATCGAGATCCCGTTCCCGCACCAGACCATCTACTTCGGTCAGGAGAAGGACGGGTCGGCCCCGGCGGCCAACCTGCGCATGATCGAGGCCGCGCCGGAGGGCGACGCCGACGGCCGGGACTATTCGCGCGACCGCCGCGCCCGCCCGAACCCGAAGCACAAAGGCGACTACGACGAGTCCGAGGACTGACGCAACCGGCGCCTCGAGCCACCGGCTGAGGGGCCCGCAGCAACGCCCGGTGATCCCGAGCGGGCTTAGCCTTTCCGCCAGGGCGGGATTTGGGTCAATATAGCCTTATGCGACTGTTGATCCTGCTCGCGCCGTTGCTGTTGTTCCTCGCCTGGGCCCCGGGCCTCTGGGTGCGTCACGTCATGAAGAAGTACCACCAGCCGGGGGACCGCTACGACGGCACGGGCGCAGAACTGGCCCGCGATCTGCTGGACCGGCACGGGCTGCACAAGGTCCGCGTGGAGACCACCACGCACGGGGATCACTACGACCCCGACGCCCGCACCGTGCGGCTGTCGCCCGAGAACCACGAGGGCCACTCCCTCACGGCGGTCACCGTGGCCGCCCACGAGGTCGGACACGCCATCCAGCATGCCGAGGGCTACGCCCCGCTGCGCATGCGCAGCTATCTGGTCTGCGTCGCGGGATACGGTCAGCAGATCGGTGCCTGGCTGCTCGTCGCCATCCCCTTTGTCACCCTGCTCGCCCGGCATCCGGCGCCCGCGTTCCTGTTCCTGCTGGCCGGAATCCTCTCCATGGGGCTCGCCACGCTGGCCCACCTGGTCACCCTCCCCACGGAGTTCGACGCCAGCTTCCGCCGGGCCATGCCGATGTTGCGTGACGGGCGTTACCTGCACCCACCCGACTACCCGCATGCGGAGCGCATCCTGAAGGCCGCCGCCTACACCTACCTCTCGCAATCCCTGATGAGCCTGCTGAACATCGCCTCGTGGTTCCGCTACCTGCGCCGTTGAGCGGCTCCGCTCGGCCTGCCTGCCCGTTGTGCGGCCAACCCGCCCGGCCGTTCCACCACCGCGGGATCGGCGACGCCTCGCCCGGCGACTATCACCGCTGCGGCCACTGCCACCTGATCCACCTCGACCCCGGGGCCTGGCCCGACCGCAAGACGGAACGCGGGTACTACCGCACCCACGAAAATCGGCCGGATGATCCCGGTTACCAGGCGCATCTGCAGCGGCTGATCGAACCGCTACTCGAGGCTGTGCCGCCACCTGCCCGCGGCCTCGACTGGGGCTGCGGACCCCAACCCGTTCTCGCGGCCCTGCTGCGGGCGCGCGGCTACACCATGGATACCTGGGACCCCGCCTTTGCACCCGCCTGGCCCGACGCACCCGAGTCCGGCTGGGACTTCATCACCTGCACCGAGGTGCTGGAACACCTGCACAATCCCCTGCACACGCTGCAAACGATACGCACCCACCTGCGCCCGGGCGGCG
>JBJHBC010000149.1:0-5105 GCA_050485285.1 Thioalkalivibrio sp. | reverse complement strand
CGAACGCGAGCGTGTCAATTAATCCGTGTTTCCCTCCAGGACCACGAAGGCCTGGGCGTATTCGCGTTCGTCGCTGATGCTGAGATGGATCGCGCGCACACCGAGGCGGTCTGCGGTGGCGCGGGCCCGCCCGGCCAGTACGAATTCGGGGCGCCCGCGCGCGTCATGGGTCACCCCCGCCTCCGCCAGCGCCATGTCGGCCCCGACCCCGCAGCCCAGCGCCTTGGCCAGCGCCTCCTTGGCGGCAAAACGCCGGGCCAGAAACCCGGCCGGCTCATGGGATGGCAGATCGGCCCGCTCCAGCGGATGCAGGATGCGCTCGGCCAGGCGGCGGCCGTGGCGCTCCCACATGCCGCGCATGCGCGCGACCTGAACCAGATCGGTGCCTATACCGAGGATCATCGCGCTCAAACCGGATACTGACCGGCGGGCAGCCCCTGTCGCGCGGCATCCATCAGGCCGCGCATGTGACTGACCGCCTCGGGCAGGCCGGTAAACAGGGCCCGCGCGACGATCGAATGTCCGATATTGAGCTCGTGGAAAACGGGGTTGGCCGCGATCGGACGCACGTTGTCGTAGTCCAGACCGTGGCCGGCGTTGATCACCAGCCCCATCTCCCGGCCGGCGGCGGCAGCCTCGTTGATGCCGGCGAGCAGCCGTTCGCGTTCGGCCGCGTCGCGGGCGTTGGCATAGGCCCCGGTGTGCAGTTCCACCACCGGCGCGCCAATCGCCACCGCCGCCTCCAGCTGGCGCGTGTCGGGCTCCACGAACAGGGAGACCTCGATCCCGGCGGCGGTCAGGGGCGCGACAAACTCGCGCAGACGCTCGCGCTGCCCCACGGCGTCCAGCCCGCCCTCGGTGGTCAGCTCCTCGCGCTTCTCCGGCACGATGCAGCACGCCTCCGGCCGCAGCTTCAGGGCAATCGCCTGCATGCCCTCGGTGGCCGCCATCTCCAGGTTCATCGGGACCTTGAGTCGGGGCTTGATCCCGAAGACATCGTCGTCCTGGATATGGCGGCGATCCTCGCGCAGGTGCAGGGTGATGGAATCCGCGCCGCTGGCCTCGGCCAGGCGCACCGCCTGCATCAGGTCCGGATACGGCGTATGCCGCGCCTGGCGAATGGTGGCGATGTGATCGAGATTGACCCCGAGCTTGAGCGGAGCAGGATGCGACATGAGGCGATGCCCTTGGTTGGATGCGGTCCGGAAGCCTACAGCAGACCCCGGGTGCGCAGGGGCCGGCCGGCCAGGTGGATGTCGATCAGCCGGCGCATGAAGTCGCGACTGATGCGGGCATGATTATCCGGCACGTCCTCGCCGGTGGCCAGCGCCCGCAGCGCCGAACCGGGGATCGCCTCGCCCCGTCCGGCGGCCACGGGCTCCAGTCCGGCCTCCGGGTCGTAGCGATACCAGCCATCCGGGGCCAGCTCGGCCGGCTCGACATGCTCCAGCCCGGAGTCCAGCGGGGCAAGCAGGGCCCATTCGGCACGGCGCAGGACGGTATCGGCGCGTTCGCCCGCGGCCAGCCGGGCGTAGGCGGACAGCAGCGCGGGCAGGGCTTCCGGGATCGGGGCCTCGCGCGGGTACAGGCGCAGGATCAGCTCGTTCAGGTAAAGCCCGCAGACCAGGGATCGCCCCGTCAACGGGAAGACCCGCTGCTGCTCGGCGACGCTGAGGGTGGGCAGTTCGCCGCGCCCGCGCCAGGCCAGATCCAGCAGCACGAACGGCTGGACGGACCCGGCCTTGCCGCGCACCACCGCCGACAGGCGGCCGCTCCCGGAGGTCAGCAGATCCAGCACGCGGCTGTTCTCGCGCAGCGGGCGGGCGTGCAGCACGACCCCCTGGGTGACCGACGACCCCGCGCCACTCATGCCCGTCGCGGGGCCCTCACCGGGGTTCTTCGAAGCCGAGTTCGCGCAGGGCCCGCGGGCTGCGGGTCCAGTCGGCCTCGACCCGCACGGTCAGGCGCAGCATGACCTTGCGCTCCAGCAGTTCTTCCAGCTGGACGCGGGCCGCCTGGCCGATGCGCTTGAGGCGCTGGCCGCCCTTGCCGATCACGATCCCCTTCTGACTGTCGCGCTCGACCAGGATCACGGCGTCGATGTGTGTCGTGCGCGGCTCGTCCGACCAGTCCTCCACGCGCACCGCCACCGAGTACGGGACTTCCTGCCCCAGGTGCTCGAGCATGGATTCGCGGATCATCTCCTCGGCGCGAAAACGCTGCGGACGATCCGAGAGCTGATCGGGGTCGTACAGGAACGGGCCCTGCGGGAGGTGCGCCCGGATCTCCGCGATCAGGCCCTCCAGATTGGAGCCGGTCTTCGCCGACAGCGGCACCACGCCGGCATAGTCGAAACTCGCGGCCCGGGCCTGAATGAACGGCAGCAGCTCCTCCTTCGCGCGGAACTGGTCGACCTTGTTGATCACCAGCAGCGCCGGGCGCCCGGAATGCCGGATGGTCTCTTCGATGCGCTCGTCGCCCGGGCCGAACTGACCGGCCTCGACGATGAAGCACACCAGGTCGGCATCCGCCAGCGCCTGGCTGGCCGTGCGGTTGAGGACCCGGTTCACGAGCTGGGTGCGCTCGGTATCGATGCCGGGCGTATCCATCAGCACGATCTGGTCCTGCCCCTCGGTCACGATCCCCAGGATGCGGTTGCGCGTGGTGTGGGGCCGGCGGGTCGTCGCCGCCAGCTTCTCGCCGACCAGACGGTTCATCAGCGTGGTCTTGCCCACATTGGGCCGGCCGATCAGCGCCACCAGACCACAGCGCGTGGATTCGCCCGCGGGGCGGTCACCGGTTTCGCTCATTGTTCCTGTACCTGTTGCAGGCGCTTCAGGGCGGCCTCGGCCGCGGCCTGCTCGGCGCGGCGCCGCGAGGAGCCCTGGCCGCGCTGCCCCCAGCCCTGGGTGGGCAGGTGCACCGCCACGGTGAACTGGCGCTTGTGATCGGGGCCGGCCACCTCCAGCACTTCGTAGACCGGCAGCTCCGCATTGCGGCCCTGCAGCTGTTCCTGCAGGCGGGTTTTCGGGTCCTTCAGCGACTCGGCCGACGGCAGATCCTGCAGGCGCTCGGCGTACAGCGCCAGGGTAAACTCGCGCGCGGCCTGCATGCCGGCCTCGCGATAGGTCACCCCGATCAGGGCCTCCACGGCGTCCGCGAGGATGGAGTCGCGGCGCTGACCACCACTCTTGCGCTCGCCCTGGCCCAGGTTCAGCGTGCCCTCCAGGCCCGTCTCGCGCGCCAGCGCGGCCAGCGACTCGCGATTGACCAGCGCGGCGCGCAGGCGAGTCAGGTCACCTTCCGGGGCGTCCGGGAGCTGCTCGTACAGGGCGTCAGCGATCACCAGCCCCAGCACGGCATCCCCGAGAAACTCGAGACGCTCGTTGTTGCGCCCGCCGGCACTGCGGTGCGTCAGCGCCTGGCCCACACCCTCGCCGTCGCGCACGGCCGGCGGCAGCAGGCTGCGAAAGTCACGACTCACGAAAACATCCCTGGCGACATGCAACGGATCGACGCCGCCCACCTCAAGGGGCGAGTGTCTCGCTGTTCGAGAAGCGCGCCACCACGTCCACGTTGCCGAGGAATTCACGGCGCACCTCGTATTCCAGGTTCAGGCGGCGGCCATCCCCGTGCTCGGTCACGCTGAAGTTGTCCTCGCCGATCCCGTCGTATACCGAATTGATCTGGAACCGGCGGTTGATCTCGCGCCACAGCTCGCGCTCGCTCTTGTCGGCGGCGCCGGTCTGGGTGGCCACATCCTGCATGATTGAGCGCACGGTCAGGAACTGGGTGTACTGCGTCCCCATCTTGATCACGAAGGTGCCAACCAGCAGCGCGAGGAAGATCAGCGCAAGAATCGTCACCGCGCCCGCGCCCTGCATCGAGTGTCTGGAATGTCGCATGAATACCCTGCCCCCTGTTTGCCTGCGCCCGCGGAACGGACCTAGCGAATCGCCTGACCGATCCGGGAAAAGTCCCGATGGCCTTCATTGTAATCCCAATGCAGCCAGATGAAGAGCGCCCGGCCCACCAGGTGCTCCTCGGCGACGAACCCCCAGACCCGGCTGTCGTTGGAGTTGTCGCGGTTGTCACCGACCATGAAGTAGTGACCGTCAGGGACCGTGACCGAGCCGTCCAGGCTTGCCTGCTGCTCGCGCATCAGGGTGTTGTAGGTGCGTCCATCCAGGGTTTCCTCGAACATCGACGCGCCCGACATGACCTGCCCGGAGCCCTCGCCCTCGAAGGTTCCAACCCGCTCGGCCGGCTGCGGCTCGCCATTCACGTACAGCACGCGATCGCGGAACGCGATGGTGTCACCCGGCAGACCGATGACCCGCTTGATGTAATCCTCGGCGGGGTTGCGGGGATACTTGAACACCACGACCTCGCCACGCTCCGGCTCGCCGGTATCGAGGATCTTGGTGCGGGTGACCGGCAGGCGGATCCCGTAGGAGAACTTGCTGACCATGATGAAGTCGCCCACCAGCAGGGTGGGCATCATCGAACCGGAGGGGATGCGGAAGGGCTCGGCCACGAACGAGCGCAGGATCAGCACGATCAGCAGCACCGGGAAGAACGAACGCGAATAGTCCACAAACCAGGGCATCGCACGCTGGCGCTCCGGGCTGCGACGCCGCCGCAGGACCACCCAGCCCAGCCAGATCAGGCCGGTCACGGCGGTTGCCAGCACCAGGATCAGTTCGAGATTTGCCATGCCGTGTCCTCTGTTCCCGGCCCGCCGGGGATTGCCCGACGGCCCTGCCGGGCCGCAGGCCTGATTGTCACTTCTTGTCGTCGTCCACCGACAGCACCGCCAGGAAGGCCTCCTGCGGCACGTCCACCTTGCCGATCGATTTCATGCGCTTCTTGCCGGCCTTCTGTTTCTCCAGGAGTTTGCGCTTGCGGGTTACGTCGCCGCCGTAGCACTTGGCCAGCACGTTCTTGCGCATCGCCTTGACCGTGGCGCGGGCGATGATCTTGGAACCGATCGCCGCCTGGATCGCCACCTCGTACATCTGGCGCGGGATGATCTTGGCCATGCGCTCGATGATCTCGCGCCCGCGCGACTCGGCATGGTCGCGATGCACGATGGCCGACAGCGA
>JBJHBC010000148.1:0-5167 GCA_050485285.1 Thioalkalivibrio sp. | reverse complement strand
GCCAGGGGCTTCCATTGCTCCAGGTAGGCATCGATCACGGCCAGGCGGTTACCATGCGCGCCCGGCGTGGCTGCGTAATAAAGCCCGACCTGGCCGAAGGTAATGGGCGTCTCTACCAGACCAAAGGCCCTGGCATGCTGGCGACCATAGAAGTTGTTGCTGACCGCCGCGACAGCCTCGCCTTCCCCAACCGCCGCGAGGACCGCCGGCAGGCTGGTGAAGGTGACCAGTTCGTACTCGAGATCCGGATTGCGCATCTGCTCCTGGCGCAGATGGCTTTCCTGCACGGAGCCTTCCAGTACGGCGAGCCGCCGCGAGCCCAGCGCCTCCAGGCTGCTGAAGCCGGATTGCGGGAAGGCGTACACCTGGCTCCAGCCCTGCACGACCGGGATCTGGTGATAGTCGAGAAACGCCTCGCGCATCTCGGTCAGGGCCACGTCCGGCATCAGGTCCAGCCGGCCCTCGCGCAGATCCAGCAGGCATTGGGCCCATTCGCAGGGGATGTACTCGATCTGCCAGTGTTCGCGGCGGGCGATCGAATCCAGCAGGTGCACGAACAGACCACCGGCCTCGCCCTGCGCGTTCACGCTGACCTTGGGCGCGTTGTCGTACACGCCTACCCGCAGGTCCGCCTCGGCGATCGCCTGCCCGGCGGACAGTACAGCCAGCAAGCTTGCGGCCGCGGCCCCCGCGAGGGCTGCCCATCGCCTGGTAAGGTGCGCCGCCCCTCGGGATCGAATCGGACGGGCGCCTGGGGGCGTTGTGTACTCGTCCGACATGTTCATGGAGCTCCCGGAGCGGTATGACCTTCCGCATAGTGCCACGGCTTCAAGCCTGCTGCGCGCTGGCACCGAGGTCGCGCCTATTCCACCAGCACGCGATCCCGGCCCGCCGCCTTGGCCGCGTACATCCGGTTGTCCGCGCGTCCCAGCACGTCGTCCAGCGTGTCACTCGCACGGAATACCGTGATCCCGAACGACCCGGTGACCGGCACCCCCGCGATCGGCTCGGAAGCCAGGGCGGCCCGGCAGCGTTCGGCCAGCTGTCGCGCCTCGTGGGCGGAGGTCTCCGGCGCCACGATCAGGAACTCCTCCCCACCCCAGCGGGCGACGAAGTCCGGCTCGCGCAGGTTGGCCTCCAGCCGACGCGCCACGCCCTCGATCACGGCGTCGCCACAGGCGTGGCCGTGCGTGTCATTCACGGCCTTGAAATGGTCGATATCCATGCCGATCACCGCGACCGGCTGCCCGTAACGCGCCACGGCCGCGGCCTGGCGTTCCAGGAAGGCCTCCGCGGCCCGGCGGTTCGCGAGTCCGGTCAGGGGATCGGTGCGCGCGGCCCGCGCCATGGCCTCGGACCGGACCAGGGCATCCTTCACTGTGTCACGCATCGAGGTGGCAATACTGGCCAGCACCAGCAGCACGCCCAGGAACAGGTGCACCCGCAGCAGATAGATCGCCGTCTCGGTGGCAAGCGTCCCGTCCAGGGCCTCCCCGATCACCCCGGCCAGGGCGATGAGCGACGCAACCATCAGGATGGCGAGCCCCGCGCGCAGGCCCGCGCGGTGATCCAGCATCACGAACGCCGCGAGGATCACGATCCCCACCGCCCAGTAATGGCCACCAGCCAGGACCAGAAGGCGGTCGTCCAGGGATCCCCCGGCATGAAAATGCCAGCCCAGCCGCGCGAGGACGATCGCGGCCACCAGTCCCAGCATCCAGGGTTCCAGCCGCATGAGCCAGCCGGGACGACGCCACAGGGCTAGCCACAGACCGGCCAGCAGTCCGGCGAATAGTGGATAGAGGTAGGTCAGAAAGGGATCATCAGGGCCGCGGATCCACCAGCTCAGCAGGAAAATCGCCACCCCACCCGCCAGCGCCACCAGGTATACGAGGCGCTTGCGCGCTTGCAGTTGTGCCGCTTCGGCATGAGCACCGCCGCTGGATGGGTCCTCCATTACCTGATCCCCGACCGGACGGACGCACCGCCGCTGATGAATGGCTCCCGGGCCGGCACCTCGCGCACGCCCCGGGGTGCCCCGAGCATGCCGGGTGTCGTCACGCGGGACAATCCCGACCACGCAAAAGGCCGCCCGGAGGCGGCCTTTTGTGCGGGTACTGCAATGATGGAGGCTGGGGTCGGAATCGAACCGGCGTACACGGATTTGCAGTCCGCTGCATAACCACTCTGCCACCCAGCCTGTATCGGGTGGGTTCCGGCCCGCGAACGCACTGACATCTGCGCGGGCCGAAACAGAAAACCCCGGCGGAACCGGGGTTTCAGGAATCTGTTGGAGCGGGAAACGAGATTCGAACTCGCGACCCCAACCTTGGCAAGGTTGTGCTCTACCAGCTGAGCTATTCCCGCTCTTCGTTAACGGCGCGTATTCTACCGCAGATTCCGGTTAGGTCAATACCCGCGATAGCCGATCGCATCCGCGCCGTGCACCGCACGGTCGAACACCACCACCTGATTGCGCTCGGCGTTCTTGGCCACGTACATCGCGGCATCGGCCGCCCGCGACAGCGCCGGGCCATCCGCCGCATCCAGCGGGAACAGCGCAATCCCGATACTGCAGGAGATCTGCACCTCGAGACCGTCGCAGTCGAACGGTTCAGCCAGCGCTGCCCGGATCTTCTCGCCAATCGCGGCGGCATGCGCCCGGCTTTCCTCCACCGAGTGGAAGCGCGGCAACATCACCACGAACTCGTCACCCGCAATCCGCGCCGCCACGTCGCTTTCACGAATGGCGCCTGCAAGTCGCTGCGCCACCTGTCGCAGGAGCAGATCGCCTACCGCGTGGCCATGACGGTCGTTGATCGGCTTGAACTCATCGAGGTCCACGAACATCAGTGCGACCTGCTGGCCCTCACGCCGGGCCCCGGTGAGTTCGTGGTCGAGGATCTGGTAGAACAGGGTCCGGTTGGGGAGCTCCGTGAGCGGGTCGTAATGGGCGAGGCGCTGCATCTGCTCCTCGGTCGCCTTGCGCTCGGTGATGTCCCGCGCAATGCCGAGAAACTCCGTCACCCGACCTTCGGCGTCCAGTACCGGCGAGAGGTTGCTGGTATGCCAGCGGTAATGCCCGTCCTGGTGGCGGATTCGATACTCGATGCCACCGGCCTTCTGGCCGGTGCGCGCGATGTGGTCGAGGAAGGCGTAGCAGGCCGGCAGGTCCTCCGGTGCCACGTAGGTGTCGATGGAGTGGTCGATCGCGGCGCTTACCGGATACCCGAGGTTCTCGGTCCAGTTGGGCGAGACGTAGGTCAGCACCCCGTCCGGGCGCAGCGAGTAGATCACGTCGCTGGCCGTCTCCACGAAGGCACGAAACTTGGCCTCGCTCTGGCGCAGCGATGCCTCCAGCGCCTTGCGCTCCGTGATATCGGTGGCGAAGCCGGTCCAGACGATCGTTCCGTCATGCCAGCGGCGGACAGTATCGTAGGCGGACAGCCACATCTCCCCGCCTCCGTAACACCGCATGCGAAATTCCATGCTCCAGGGCTCCGCGTGCTCTGCCGACTCCATCGTGGAGCGCAGGACCCACTCGCGATCATCCGGATGGATGCAGTCGAGCAGCGGCGCCCCGTCGGTCTTCAGCGCCTCGCGGTCCACGCCGAACCAGCGCTCCACCACCTCCCCCACGTAGGGGTAAACGAAATGCCCGCCCGGCCCCCTGCGCAACTGGTAGACGAAACCGGGAAGCAGCCCCTGAAGCGCCTCCAGCGTCTGGATGTTGTCGAGGTCTAGCTGGGGGACGGGCATGGGCGCTCCCGCGGGCGACACGTAGTCTTGTCATCGCAGTGTATCGCCAAACCCCGGCGCGGCGGAACGCACCGTGTCGCCCGGTGGGCGCCGCTGGTCGCGTGGTGTCGGGGACGCCGACGAGAAGGGATTGCGCCGCGCGTCAGTGGCTTCGCGCGGCCGCCAGCATGTACTGGACCATCGACACCAGCGTGAGCGCCGCGGCCAGATACAACAGCCACTCGCCGATCAGGAAGGTCGGCAGGCCCACGATGGGCTCGGCCCAAAGCAGCAGGAAGATCGCCACCATCTGCGCGGTGGTCTTCACCTTGCCCACCCAGGACACCGCGACCTTGGCGCTGCCACCGATCTCCGCCATCCATTCGCGCAGCGCGGAGATCGCGATCTCGCGCCCGATGATCACGATCGCCGCCAGCGCCAGACCCAGCCCCGGGTTGTGGTCGACCACCAGCACCAGGGCCGCGGCCACGATCAGCTTGTCCGCCACCGGGTCGAGGAAGGCCCCGAACCGGCTGGTCACCTCCCAGCGCCGCGCGAGGTAGCCATCCAGCCAGTCGGTCAGGCCCGCCAGGGCGAAGATCACGGCCGCCACGATGCCGGCCAGCGGCATCGACAGGCCATAGAACGCCGCCACCAGCAAGGGGATCATCACGATCCGCGACCAGGTCAGCCAGGTGGGCAGTTGGGGGAACATGGCAGTGGCTCAACTCTCGTGAAACTGGTCGTAGATCGACTGCGCGAGGCGGCGATGGATCCCCGGCACCTTGGTCAACTCCTCGACCCCGGCCCGGCTGACCCCGCGCAGGCCGCCGAAGTGCTTCAGCAGCGCGCTGCGCCGCTTCGGCCCCAGCCCCGGGATCGCCTCCAGGGTCGATTCCTTGCGCGCCTTCGCGCGGCGGGCGCGGTGTCCGGTGATCGCGAACCGGTGTGCCTCGTCGCGGATCTGCTGGATCAGATGCAGCGCGCCGGAATGCGCGGGGAGTATAGAGGGCGCCTCTACCCCGCTCAATATCAGGGTTTCCATCCCCGGCTTGCGCTCTTCGCCCTTGGCCACGCCCACCACCTTGATGTGATCCAACCCGAGATCCGCCAGCACATTCAGCGCCTGCGTCACCTGGCCCTTGCCGCCATCGATGAACAGGATATCCGGTTCCTGGCCCTCGCCCTTCTTCAGCCGCGCGAAACGCCGGCTGAGCGCCTGATGCATGGCCGCGTAGTCGTCCCCCGGCTCGATCCCCTCGATATTGAAGCGGCGGTAGTCCGACTTGATCGGCCCCTCCGGCCCGAACACCACGCAGGAGGCCACGGTGCCCTCGCCTCCCGTATGCGAGATGTCGAAGCACTCCATGCGCTTGGGCGTCTCCTCCAGCCCCAGCTCGGCGGTCAGCGCGTCCAGACGAGCGGTCTG
>JBJHBC010000147.1:0-5196 GCA_050485285.1 Thioalkalivibrio sp. | reverse complement strand
GGGATCGTGTCCACACGGTCGATGTCGAGTCGCGTCCGTGCGCCGAGGTGTTCGCGGATCACGGGTTCCAGGCGCTGGTGCAGGGCCCGTTCGCGCGTGCCGTCGGTGGCGCTGTCGACCGGGACGAGACGCAGCCGGATGTGGTCCTCGGTGTGCTGGACCCACTGGTACTGCCCGATCCAGTCTTCCCGGTACAGCAACTGGCGCAGCCACCCGCCAAAGACCACCGCGCCATTGGTGCCGCGGATGTGGTCGGTCACGCGCCCCCATACGCCCTCGAGCAAGGGCCACTCCCGGCCGCAGTCGCAGGGCTCGCCGGCCCAGCTCGCCAGATCACCGATCGCGTAGCGCAGCAGGGGCATGCTGTCGTTGGTAAGCGAGGTCACGACAACCCGCCCCGGGGTGCCGGGTGGCGCCGGGCGGCCCTGGTCGTCCAGGATCTCGAGGTACTGCGTCAGGGGGTTCACGTGCAGGCCCCGGTGACGCTCGCATTCGCAGGCCATGTCGCCCACCTCGCGCGAGCCGTAGCGGTTGAACACCGGGGCCTCAAAGGCCCTCTCGATGGTCTCGCGCATATCGGGAAACAGCGTGCCGGCCGAACTCAGGACGCTACCGATGCCCTGGACACGGATACCCCGGTGCAGGGCGTGCCGCGCCAGTTCGTGGCCACTCTCCGCATAGATCTGGAGCTGGGCAGGCGGCGCCGCGCGCAGGGTCTCGAGGTGTGCGTCCAGCGCCGCCGTATCCATGCGGTAGGCGTTGAGCAGGGTGCGGTTCTTCAGGCGTTCCGCCAGCCGGCGCGCGCCGCTGCCCGCGCTCAGGTCGCGGGAGGCCGCCCAGAGAACGGCCTTGTGTTGTCCGGGGCGGTAGCCGGTCCAGGCATCGAACAAGGCCTTGGTGGCGCGGCCCCAGCGGCGGTAGGCGGTGTCCTGATAGAACGTGGCGGGCTCGCCGGTCGACCCCCCCGAGGTGTTGCGCCGCCGTCCGGGCCGCGGCCGTTGCGAGCAGAGGCGCTCGCCTTCGCGGCGGATGGTGTCCTTGTCCAGGATGGGGAGCGACAGCAGGCTGGCCATCGGATCAGCCGCAATGGTGTCCTCCGGGGGCAGCAGCTCGCGGTAGTACGGCACCTCGTCGCGTGCCTGCATCAGAAGACGTGCCAGCCGCTCGACCTGCAGTCGTTGCAGGGCCGGGAGCGACAGCCATTCGGCCCGGCGCAGCGCGGCATATTCGCGCGGGCCGGAAAGCCAGGGGAGGAGGGCACCAAAGGCGAGGGACATGGCGTTTGCGTCTCAGGCGCCGGCCGTGTGCATCAGGCGCAGGCCGGCGCGTGCCCGGCGGGCGAGATCGAGGACCGGTCCCAGGCGCGAGTACTGGATCGTGCGCCGCGACTCGCGCGAGAAGCGGCAGGGCTGGCAGTGACCACAGGGTTGGCCGAGGATCGGCGAGTGGCAGAACCAGGATTGTTCGAGCAGGGGCAGGAAGCCTTTGGCCTCGGCGTCGTACTTCATCGCCTCCTTCGTCACCGACAGCAACGGGAAGCGGTAGTACTGGAACAGCTCCCAGGCGAAGTCGTCCTCGCGGAAGCGAAAATCGCCGTACTGCGGGTTGCGGAACAGACGTTCCTGCAACTCGGTGCCGGCCTCGTGGCCGGTGAGCGACAGTTCCAGGTCGCGCAGGCCTTCCTGTTCGCACAGGCGGGCGAGCCAGTCGTACTGGGTACCCACATGCACCTCGCTCGCCAGGCGCTGGTAGCGCTCGGTGATGTTCGGGTCCTCGAGGATGTCGCTGCGCAGATAGACACGAACCGGCGCCACGCGCCCGCAGGCCTCCGCCCGCGCCTCGATGCCCGCACGGATGTTGGCCATGGCCCGCAGCTCGTACACATAGGATTTCCGGCGCGGGTCCAGCACGTAGATCGGCTGTACCTTGCGGTTGCGATAAAGCGCCAGGTCCAGCAGGCGGTAGCTGGAGTCCCAGCCACCGGTCCACAGCAGTTTGATGGTGTGCATGTCGTTCTCCTGATGGCAGTGGCGGATCAGCGCGGATAGCCGCGCGGGACCGAGGGCAGCAAGGGTCCGAAGCAGGACTCGTTGCGCGACCAGGCCACCTGCTCCGCATTCCACTCGAGGATGACGGGCTCGCCGCTGGCCTGAATGCAGACGTCCCAGCCAATGAAACGCAGATAGGGGATCCGGCGATGGGCGTTCAGGCACAACTCGCGGACCGCGCCGAAGTTGGGGATCCGCAGGCCCTTCACGTCCACGCCGCTGTCGGGGTGGACCGAACCGATGCTGACGCAGACCGGGTCGCGCAGGTGGCCGTCCAGCCAGCCGTCGCCATCTACGCCGACGAAGTAGCCGCCAGTGGACACGTTGTCGGTGCGCTGTCCCTCGCGCCCGAGGCGGAGGAATTGATTGAGGATGCGCAGCTCGCCGGACTCCGGATCGAGAAAGGTCAGCACCCGCAGGGTGTTCACCGAGCTGGCGTTGATCCGCGCGATGTCGGGGTGCTGCTCGATCAGGGGCTGCACGATGCAGTTGCCCGGGATCTGCGCGAGCTCCTCGCCAACTCGATCGGCGGGCGCGAAGGTCACGCCGAGGCCCTGGCGCCCCTCGTCCGGCTTGAGCACGTAGGTCCTGCCGGCTTCGAGTCGGTCCAGGGCCGCTGCCAGTGATTCCGGTGTGCCCCGGGCATCCAGGTACTGGCCCCCCACCCGTACGAAGACCGGCGGCACGACGCTGTCCGGAAACAGGCGCGAGTCCATCGTCTTGAGCCCGCTCAGGCGACGGATATCCTGGCGGTTCCAGAGCGGATTGAGGTGCTCGGTGTAATAGTCGTCGCCGATCCAGCCCTCGATGAACTCGCGGCGGACTTCGGTATAGGCCGCAAGCCATGGCCACCAGGACTCGTGGCCGTAGGTCCGGGCGGCGTAGCGCTTGATCCGTTGCAGGACCGCTCGGGTTACCACGGATTCGCCGTGTGCCCGGATGAGCTTCTCGCGCCACTGGGTCGCGATCTTCCGCGACTTCTGCAGGTGGCGCAGGTGGACCGCCCGCGCGATGGTCTGCGCGATGCGTCCGCTGTTCTTGATTTGCAGGGGCTGGGACTGGATGTGTGTCACGGGCTGTTCCTCGATTCGCCGCGGTACCATGGGTCTAGCCATGCGTGCCGGAGGCGGCGGGAGTGGGAATGGATTGGGCCGGCGCCGCGCCGGCTTCGGGCTCGGACTCGGAGTCCGAGTCGGTGACGAGGTCGTCGAAGCGGCCCACGGCGGTAAACGACCCGCGCTCCAGGAGGGCGACCTGATCGCAGGCGCGAACCGTGCTCAGGCGATGCGCAATCAGGATGATGGTCTTGCTCCGGGCCAGGGACTCGATCGCCTCCATCACCGCGCGTTCGGTGGTGGTGTCCAGGGCGCTGGTCGCCTCGTCGAAGACCAGGACGTCAGGATCGTGATAGAGCGCCCGGGCGATGCCGATGCGCTGGCGCTGGCCGCCGCTCAGGCGCACGCCGCGCTCGCCGACCATGGTCGCGTACTGCTCCGGCATGTCGTGGACGATGAAGTCGTGGACCTGCGCCATGCGCGCGCAGCGCTCGACCTGGTCATGGTCGATCCGTGCGGCGGGGATCCCCAGTGCGATGTTCTCGGCGACCGTCGAGTCGGTGAGGAAGATATCCTGGGGCACGTAGCCCAGGGACTGTTGCCAGGCACGCAGTTTGGCGTCCGTGACGGGCTGGCCGTCTACCAGGATCTCGCCCTGTGTCGGGCGCAGCAGGCCGAGCAGCACATCCACCAGCGTGGTCTTGCCGGATCCGGTGGTGCCGATGATGCCTACCGAACTGCCGACCGGGATTTCCAGGTCGATGCCCCGTAGCGCGCACCGGTGGCCGCCGGGGTAGGTATAGTCGATGCCTCGGAGCTGGATCGTCTCGCGCGGGGTCAGCGGCTGCGGGGCTTGGCGATGCAGTTCCGCCAGGGCCTCGCGTTCGCGCAGGTCGTCAGTGACGCTCTCCACGGCGGCGGCGCCGAAGCGCAGCTTGGCGAGGCCCGCGTAGATGTGTTGCGCGGCGGGCAGCAGACGGTAGCCGGCAAAGGCATACAGGCCGAGGATGGGGAGGATCTCGCCGAGGGAATCCGTCCCCGTCCCGCCCTGGGTATGCAGCAGGATCAGGGTCAGCGCGATGATGCCGCCGAAGCCGATGGCCTCGATCAGGAATTTCGGAACCTGGGCAATGGTCTGGTTGGTGGCCTGATGTCGGGCCTGGCGCTTGGACGGAGCGTCGAAACGTGCCAGGTAGGCGTGTTCGCGCCCCAGCAGCTTGATGTCCTTGATCCCGCCCAGGGCCTCGCCGGCGGCGGTGAAGCGCTCCTTGTTGGCGCGCGAACGGTCGCGCCCGATGCGGGCCAGCAGGCCGCGCACGAAGAGGAAGATCGTGCCGTAAACGCCACCGATCACCACGGCAACGCCCAGCGCCAGTCGGGGATCCACGATGACCAGCAGGGTCACGATGGCGAAGGTCACGACCAGGTAGGCGATCATCGTGATCCCGGGCCGGAAGACGTTCAGGACCAGCTGGTCGACCTCCGACAGGATGCTCTTCGCCATGTCGCCGCTGTGGCGGTCGAGGAAGAAGGCATACGGCTGACGCAGGTAGGTCTCCAGCAGGCGCTTCCCCAGGCTGTGGCGGCGCATCTCGATGAAGCGGTTCATCGCGAAGTGTGTCAGGGTGCGAAAGATCGCCGAGAACAGGATCAGCGCGAACGCGGCGGCCCCCAGGGCAAAGATGAACGCATCTACCGAGGTGAAGCCCAGACGGGTGTAGAGCAGGTTGAGCACCGGGTTGGTGTTGACCAGCTCCGGGTTCCCGAGCACGGACAGAAACGGCATGACCGAGGCGACGCCGGCGGTTTCCAGCATCGCCATGACCATCATCATTCCGAGCACCAGTGCCCCGCGCCGCTTCTCCGCGGGCGTGAGCAGTTGCAGGGTCTTGCGGTAGGCGCCCATCAGGCGGCCGCCCGGTAATACCCCAGGTACCAGTCCACGAATCGGGCGATGCCGTCTTCGACGCGGGTGGCCGGGGCATAGCCCACATCCTCGCGCAGGGCCTCGACATCGGCGTAGGTGTCCGGCACATCCCCCGGCTGCAGCGGCAGCAGGTTCTTCTCGGCCTTCCGGCCCAGGCAGTCCTCCA
>JBJHBC010000146.1:0-5252 GCA_050485285.1 Thioalkalivibrio sp. | reverse complement strand
GAACGAGCGGACGTCCATGTTTACCGGAATCATCGAGACCCTAGGCAGCCTGGAGCGCCTGACCCCCAGCGGTGGCGACGTGCGGCTGCACGTGAACGCGACCGGGATGGACCTGTCGGACACCCGGCTGGGGGATTCCATCGCGGTGAACGGGGTCTGCCTGACCGTGACCGATCTGGCGGGCAGTGGTTTTGCCGCCGATGTCTCGCGCGAGTCGCTGGAGGTGACCACGCTGGGCCACCTCGGACCGGGGGACCGGGTGAACCTCGAACGGGCGCTGGCCCTGGGCGATCGCCTGGGCGGGCACATGGTGTCCGGGCATGTCGACGGCGTCGGCGAGGTGGTGGCGATGGAGCCCGATGCGCGCTCGACCCGCGTGCGCTTTCGCGCGCCACCGGCACTGGCCCGCTACATCGCGGCCAAGGGCTCGATCACCATTGATGGCACCAGCCTGACCGTGAACCGCGTGGACGGCGCCGAGTTCGAGGTCAACATCATCCCGCACACCGGGTCCCTGACCCGCTTCGCCGTCTATACGGTGGGCACCCCGGTCAACCTCGAGGTCGACCTGATCGCCCGCTACCTGGAGCGTCTGATGCTGGGTGAGCGGGCGGCCGAGCCCGGCGCGCAGGCGGGCGACCTGTCGGAGGCCTGGCTGGCTGAACAGGGCTTTCCCAATCAATCCGGGCCGCGCGACTGAGCGCGCGGCCCCCGACCGAAGGTACGCATGGAATTCTCCAACACCGAAACGATCCTCGAGGAACTGCAGGCCGGACGCATGGTGGTCATCGTCGACGACGAGGACCGCGAGAACGAGGGCGACCTGCTGATGCTGGCCTCGCACGCGCGGCCCGAGGACATCAACTTCATGGCCAAGTACGGCCGGGGGCTAATCTGCCTGACGCTGACCCGCGAGCGCTGCAAGCAGCTCGCGCTGCCGCTGATGGTGACCGACACCAATGACGTGCACGGCACCAACTTTACGCTGTCGATCGAGGCCGCCGAAGGCGTGACCACCGGCATCTCGGCCTACGATCGCGCACACACCATCCGGACCGCGGTCGCGCCCAACGCGAAGCCGGAGGATATCGTCCAGCCGGGGCACGTGTTCCCGCTGATGGCACAGCCCGGCGGGGTCATCGTGCGCGCCGGCCATACCGAGGCCGGGTGCGATCTTGCGCGCCTGGCCGGGGCCGAACCGGCTGCGGTGATTGTCGAGATCCTGAACGAGGATGGCAGCATGGCGCGACGTTCGGATCTCGAACGCTTCTGCGCCGAGCACGATCTCAAGATGGGCACCATCGAGGACCTGATCCGCTATCGCATCGAGAACGAGAAGACCGTTCAGCGCGTCTCCGAACGTCCGTTCCCGACCGAGCATGGCGAGTTCCGCCTGCTGGCGTTCGAGGACGAGGTGGATCACGAGCTGCATTTCGCGCTGGTGCGCGGGGAGCCGAAGCCGGACCAGGAGACCCTGGTGCGCGTCCATCTGGAGAGCACGCTGTACGACACGCTGGGCTATGCCGGTCCGGACCGTGGCTGGCCGCTGGACGATGCCCTGCGGCGGATCGACGCGGCCGGCGAGGGCGTGGTGGTGGTGCTGCGCAAGCACGAGAGCCCGGAGGCCCTGGCCCAGCGGCTGGAGCACATCGGCCAGCCGGTGCCGGAGGAGCGCAGTGGGCGCGAGAACTCTGCCGAGTGGCGCATGTACGGCATTGGGGCTCAGATACTGGCCGACTGCGGGGTGGGGCGGATGAAGCTGATGTCCGCGCCCAAGCGCTTTCATGGCCTCGGCGGCTTCGGCCTGGAGGTCGTGGACTACGTCCACGAGTAGCCGCATGGCGGGCCGTCGTCTGGCCGCCTGCCTTGTTGTGGCTGAACTCAGGCCAGCCGCCACGCGGCAGGCGGCCGAACAAAGCCACCGTTACCCGTGAACGACGAATAAGGCCGGCCATTACCAGGCAGGTTGCGGACCGAGGGCCGGCAGAGTTTGACGGCGACGTTGGCCAGGACAGGATCGCCGTGAGTCCCCGCGCCAGGCGGATTAGCCGCGCGGCTTGAAGCCGGGCGGGTGGCGCGCGATCCAGGCGACGAAGTCGCGGATCACCGGCTCGGCCAGCAGCGCGTCGCGCGTGTTCAGGCGCTCGGCCAGGACCTGCTCGTCGAAGTGCTTGTGGATGTGATCGTGGCAGGGACGGCAGACCCGGAGGATACGACCCTCGCGCTCGGCGCGGCTGAAGCGTCGCCGGATGCGCTTGCGCCGGTGCTGCTTGCGCGGAATCAGATGGTGGCGTGTCAGCGTATCCATCCGGCGCCCGCATAGCTCGCATCCGTGCAGCGGGCTGTCGTCGGGAGGGCCGGATGCGTTCACGGCGTCTGCTGGCGGAGGCGGCAGCGCGGCGGCGGCCGGGCGATGGCATAGTCCGGCTCGGTCAGGTCCATCAGACAGGGCGCGCCCTCCGGGTCGATAATGCGTGTGGCGATGGCGTGGATCGCGTCGCCACGCGGGCCGGTCTCGCGGACCTGGCGGCTGGTGATAGGCTGCCATTCGCCATCGCGTTCCTCCGCGATCTCGAAGCCGAATGGGAAGTAGCCGGGTGCGCCCAGGCGCAGGTCGGTGACGACCAGGCGGTCGGGGGCGTCGTCGTGTTCGGTGCGATGGAAGCGCAGGAAGTCGCCGGCGAACCACTGCAGGCGTTGCCCGTCCTCCAGGGCCAGCGCGGCATCCTCCAGGTGGGCGCCGCGCTCGAAGACCTCGAAGTCCGGCCGGATGGGCTGATCGAGGATGCCGACCCAGGCCTCCAGGAAGTGGCCGTCGTCGATGACGGTGACGCGCCACAGGAGCAGGTTGAACGGGGTGGGCTGGATCATGCGCGGCTGGTCCTGCAGGTCCATCGCGATCAGCGTGGGCTGGATGCGATGGTCGAGCCAGGCCTTCAGCGCGAGGCCGGATCCGGCGTAGGCGGTGGACAGCACCAGTCCGGCCACCAGCAGGCGTGGCGCGAAACGGTAGAACAGGGCGCCGATGGCGGCCACCAGCAGGGGCAGGGTGTAGAGCGGGTCGATCACGAAGATCGAGGCGGTCCCGACCGGCCCCACGAAGGGCCACAGGATCTGCGTGCCGTAGGTGGTCAGGGCGTCCAGCAGGACATGCGTGGACAACACCAGGAACAGGAACCACCACCAGCGCCCGAAGCCGATGTCGCGTGTGGCCGGGATGCGCGCGAGCAGGCCGGCCACGCCGGTGGCGACCAGCAGGTGCAGCAGCAGGGAGTGGCTGAAGCCGCGGTGATGGATGAAATCGGAGACGTCATCGCCGTAGGCTATGAGCACGTCGAGGTCCGGGACGATGGCCACGGCGGCCCCCAGCAGGACGGCCTTGCGGCCCAGGCGTGATCCGAGGGTCAGGCCGCCGACGACGGCGCCCAGGCTGGCTTGGGTGACGGGATCCATGCGGGACCTTTTCCTTGCTTTGACGCGCCTGTGACGGGTGCGCGGCGCGCGAGTTCACGAGATCAGACCAGAGCGGCAGCGATGACTCAAGCCGGAGGCAGGCAGCAGTGGCAGTTCTGGGTGGACCGGGGCGGGACCTTTACCGACCTGGTTGCCCGGGATCCGGAAGGCGAGCTGCACACGCGCAAGCTGCTGTCCGAGAACCCGCAGGCCTATGCCGACGCCGCGGTCCAGGGGATTCGCGACCTGCTCGGTCTGGCCGGGGGCGATCCGATTCCGGCTGGGCGGATCCACGAGGTGCGCATGGGCACCACGGTGGCGACCAACGCGCTGCTGGAGCGCAAGGACGAGCCGACCCTGCTGGTGATCACCGAGGGGCTGGAGGACGCCCTGGCGATCGGGCACCAGGCGCGGCCGGATCTGTTCGCACGGGCCATACAGCTGCCGGCGCCGGTGTATGCCCGCGTGGAGCCGGTGCGCGAGCGCGTGAACGCGGCCGGCGAGGTCCTCCAGCCGGTGGATCTGGAGGCCCTGCGCCCGCGCCTGCAGGCGGCCCTGGATGACGGGATTCGCGCGCTGGCGGTTGTCTGCATGCACGGTTATCGCTATCCGGCGCATGAACAGGCTATCGCGGCACTCGCCCGCGAGATGGGGTTTGCCGAGGTGGCTGCCAGCCATGCGACCAGCCCGCTGATCAAGCTGGTACCCCGCGGCGAGACCACGGTGGTGGATGCCTATCTGTCGCCGGTGCTGGGCCGCTATGTGGAACAGGTCAGCGCGGAACTGGGGGATGTGCCGCTGCGCTTCATGCAGTCGCATGGCGGGCTGGTGGATGCGGCGCGGTTTCGCGGGCGAGACGCGATCCTTTCGGGGCCGGCTGGCGGGATCGTCGGGGCGCTGAAGACCGCCGCTCCGCTCGGCTTCGAGCGCCTGATTACGTTCGATATGGGCGGCACCTCGACGGACGTTGCACACCTGGCCGGCGAGCTGGAACGCCGCCAGGAGAGGGAGGTGGCCGGCGCCCGCCTGCGCGTGCCGATGCTGGATATCCACACCGTCGCGGCGGGCGGCGGCTCGGTTTGTCGCTTCGACGGCATCCGCCTGCGGGTGGGGCCGGAATCCGCCGGGGCGCAGCCCGGTCCGGCCTGCTACGGCCAGGGCGGGCCGCTGACGGTGACCGACTGCAACGTGCTGCTGGGGCGTCTGCGTCCCGAATATTT
Source organism: Thioalkalivibrio sp. (assembly GCA_050485285.1). GTDB lineage: Bacteria > Pseudomonadota > Gammaproteobacteria > Ectothiorhodospirales > Ectothiorhodospiraceae > Thioalkalivibrio. The sequence continues at coordinate 579 of JBJHBC010000146.1, read as the reverse complement.
TCCGGCGGTATTCGGTCCCGGGCGTGACCGCCCGCTGGACCCGGAACCGGTGCAGCGGCAATTCGAGGCACTGGCGAGCCAGGTGCAGGCAGCGACGGGTGACGCGGTGACGCCGGCGGGGCTGGCCGAAGGCCTGTTGCAGATCGCGGTGGAGCACATGGCGCAGGCGATCAAGACGATCTCCGTGCAGCGCGGCCACGACGTGTCGCGCTATGCGCTGGTCTGCTTTGGTGGGGCCGGGGGGCAGCATGCCTGCCGGGTCGCGGAGCAGCTGGGGATGCGCCATATCCTGTTCCATCCGCTGGGCGGGGTGCTGTCGGCCTATGGCATGGGGCTGGGCGAGCTGCGCGCCCTGCGCGAACGCAGCCTGGAATGGCCGCTGGACGAGGCCCATGCCGAGGCGATCGAATCCGCCCTGGAGGGCCAGGCGGCAGCCGCAGCCGCGGCCCTGGCGGAGCAGGGCGTGGCCGAGGACGGCATGCGCATCGAGCGGCGCCTGCATCTGCGACTGGCGGGCTCGGATACCGCGCTGGAGGTGCCGGCCGGTTCGCCCGCGGCACTGATGGAGGCCTTCGCCAC
>JBJHBC010000145.1:2852-5322 GCA_050485285.1 Thioalkalivibrio sp. | reverse complement strand
GTGCGCGCCGCCATCGAGGAGGCGCGGCGAATCCTGATGCAGGACGGGGGCGATATCGAGTTCGTCGAACTCGATGGGCGCACCGTGCGGGTCCGGTTGAAGGGAGCCTGTGTCGGCTGTCCGCGGTCCACGCTGGATCTCAAGAATGTCGTCGAACGCCTGGTCCGCTCGCGGGCACCGGGCGTAGCCAGCGTCGCGAATACCTTCTGACGGTTGCCCTCAGGTCGGGCCGGAGCCCAGACGGCGCAGCAGTTGCCGGAGGCGTCCGGGCCCGAATCCGTGTACCCGCTTGAAGGCCTTGCGAAAGGCCGCCTCCGAGGTATAGCCCACCGCTTCCATCACGCTGGCGACCGACTCGCGGCCATCGCGCAACAGCCGCTCGGCCAGGACCATGCGCCACTGCGTCAGATAGTCGATGGGGGTCTGCCCGACCAGGGTGTGGAACCGTTCGGCGAAGCTGCTGCGCGACATGGCCGCCTCGCTGGAGAGGCCTTCCAGGGTCCAGCTCGCTTCGGGGCGGGCGTGCAGGGCATCCAGCGCGCGGCGGATGCGGTCATCCGCCAGGGCCGCAATCAGGGATCCCTCCGAGTGCTCGCGCTGGGTGCAGATGTGATGGCGCACGGCCATCACGAACAGCGTATCTGCCAGACGATCCAGCACCGGCCGGTAGCCCGAGGAACGCTCCGCGAGTTCGATGTTCATCAGATCCGCCAGATGCGCCAGGCGTTCGCCCGATTCGCGACGGCGGATGATGATGTGGTCGGGGAGGGCGGCCAGGATCGGGTTGCGCCGGCCGGAATCGAACTCGAAGTGCCCGCACAGGAGCTGCGTGACCGGGGTGTCCGGCGGATCCGCACCCTCCACCAGCGTCAGGTGGTTGTCCCGATCGGGCACGCTGTCGCGGCTGGCCATCAGGTGCCAGTCGTCGTGGGGCAGCAACAGCAGATCGCCGGCCTCCATCCAGACTGGGGCCCTATCCTCCATGTGCAGATAGCAGCCGCCTTCGCCGACCAGGTGAAAGCTGGCATTCCCCGAACCCGCGGTGCTGAGCTGCCATTCCCCGCACAGCCGCGGGTTGGTGTCGATGCGCGCACGCAGGTTGTAGGCCGCCAGTACCGTCGACAGCACGTCTTCGTGGGGGCTGATGTCCATCGAAGATCCTCTTTCGCCTTCTGGTTCGGGTTCACCTTAGACCGTTGCGCATCGGGTTTCCCCCGTTTTGTGGTCATGAGGGGGAATCTGGACGCTCGAACATAAACGCCGGCGTCTGACCCCGCGTACTGGCGACGCGGTCGGTCTAGGCTTTCATCCAGTAGCAGACGAAATGGAGAACGGCATCATGGGCGCGACGGGAAACTTGGCGGTACGGATACAGGGCTGGCTGGACTGGACGCGCAGCGCGGATTTCCTGGCGCCCTTGCTGTTGCGGCTTTACCTCGCCCCCATCTTCTGGATGGCGGGGACCAACAAGCTGGACGGGCTGCTGCCGAAGGAAGGCGTGGTGATGTGGTTCGGCAACGCGGACTGGGGCCTGGGCATGCCGTTCCCGTATCTGATGGTGTTGTTGTCGGCCTATGCCGAGGTGCTGGGCGCGATCGCGCTGCTGCTTGGGCTGGCCACGCGCTGGTTCTCCATCCCGCTGATGATCACGATGGTCGTGGCGGCGGTCACCGTGCATCTCGAACACGGCTGGCAGCGCATCTCCGACCCGATGATGTGTCTGTTCAACTGTTCCGGGATCGAACAGGCACAGATGCGCCTGGACCGGGCCAAGGCCATCCTGCAGGAACACGGCAACTATAACTGGCTGATCGAGACCGGAAACTTTGCCATCGTCAACAACGGGATCGAGATGGCCGCGACCTTTTTCGTGATGCTGCTGGTCCTGTTCTTCTGGGGGGCGGGGCGCTATGTCAGCATCGACGACTACATCCGTCGGAGGATGATGGGCAGGGGATAACACCAAGAGCTGCGCGAGCAGCCATTACGGAACGGGGCCGGGTTCTATAGCTCAAGGGTCTATAACCCAAGGATCTATACGCCAAGGGTCCATAATCGCAAGACGAGGAGTGACATCATGAAGAACGATCTGTTTTCCACCAAGACCCTCGCCGGGGCTGTCGGCAGCGCGGCGATCGGTATGGCCATGGCCACCAGCCCGGTGTTCGCATCGGCCGATTTGAACCACGGCTATCAGCAGGGTGGCCAGTCGCCGCTGATGCTGGCTGAAGGGGCCTGCGGAGAAGGTACCTGCGGCGGTGCCGGAGAACCCAAGGACAGCGAAGGCAGCTGTGGCGAAGGGACCTGCGGCGAATCCGGCGACGACAAGGACTCCGAGGGCGCCTGTGGCGAGGGGACCTGTGGCGGCTAGGAGCGTCAGGCCCGTCAACCCGGCCCGTGTCAGCGGTGCCGGGCTCGGTTTGCGGCGGGCCCTTCTGGGCCCGCTGGCCGAGGCCCCGGAGGCGACGGA
>JBJHBC010000145.1:0-2752 GCA_050485285.1 Thioalkalivibrio sp. | reverse complement strand
TTCCCGCCGCTGGAGGAGCTCCTGGCGGAGACCGACCGCATCCGCGATATGCAGCTCCAGGCGCGGGCCGGCGAGGAAGAGCGCATCCTGCATGCCTGAGGCCGACTTCCAGCAGCTCCAGGCGGCATTCGCGCGGCACCTGCGCGACCCCGAACGCTACCCGGCGCCGGAAGGGATCGAGAGCCGACGCCTGGCGATCTACCGGCGGTTGTTCTTCAATAACGTGGCGAACCTGCTGGCCAGGGGGTTTCCGGTCCTGCGCGGGTTGCTGGAAGCCGCCGCCTGGGAACAGCTGGTGCGCGATTTCTACCGTGATCATGGCAGCGAGACGCCGTACTTCCCGCAACTGGCGGCGGAGTTCGTGCGCTACCTGGCGGAGGAGCGCATGGCGCAGCCCGGCGACCCGCCGTTTCTGGCGGAGCTGGCCCACTACGAGCGGGTCGAGACGGAACTGGTCTACGCCGAGGATACGCGCCCCGCAGACCTCGACCGCACGGGCGACTTGATGACCGGGGTCCCGGTGTTCTCCGCCACCGCGCGTCTGCTCGCCTACGAGTACCCGGTGCATCGCATCGGGGCCGAGTTTCAGCCGGAACAGCCGGGCGAGATCCCGACCTATCTGCTGGCCTATCGCGCGGGCGAGGAGCGGGTGCGCTTCGCCGAGCTGAATCCGCTCGGTGCCCGCCTGCTGTGGCGCGTGCTCGAGGCGCCGGCGACGGGCGCCGACCAGATCCGGCGGGTGGCTGGCGACTTCGGGCTGGAGGTCACCGATGACCTGTTCGCCAGTGGCCGAGAGCTCCTGGAGCACTACCGTGGCCTGGGCGCGATCCCGGGCAGCCGTCCCGAGTCCGATTCGGTCTGAATCGGCGCGAAAGCCCCGGCGCCAAGGGGTCAGTAGCCGAGATCCAGGGCGGGTTCGTCGAGGGCGGCGGCTTGCTCGCGCAGGGTGAGGATGTGGTCTTCCCAGTAGCGCGGGGTGTAGAAGACCGGGAAGCCGTCGATGAAGGCCGGGTCGTCGGCGCGGCGGGCCAGCCAGGCGGCGTGGCGCAGGATGCGCAGGGTGCGCAGCGGGGCGATCAGGCCAAGCTCGCGCCGATCCAGCGGCACGAAGGTCTCGTAGCCTTCCAGCAGGGCCTGCATCTGCCAGGCCATCTCCGGGGACTCGCCGGACAGGAACATCCACAGATCCTGCATCGCCGGACCGGTGCAGGCATCGTCCAGATCCACGAAGTGCGGCCCGTCATCGGTCCACAGGATGTTGCCGGGGTGGGTGTCGCCGTGCAGGCGCATTTGCGGGATCGGGCCAATGCTGTCGAGTGTGCGCTGGATGCGCTGGAGCAGGTCGGCGCTGAGGTCGCGGTAGACGGATTCCAGTTCCACTGGCAGATAGCCGGAGGCAAGCACGTCCTGGCGCGCTTCCTCGCCACGCGGCACGGGATCCAGTACCGGGCGCTCGCGAAAGCGGGCGGCACGCCCGACCTCGTGGATACGCGCGATGAAGCGTCCGATGCGGACCAGCGTGTCGCGCTGCTCCAGATCCGGCGCGCGGCCACCGCAGCGCGGGTAGATGGCGAACAGGAATCCGGCGTGCTCATGCAGCGTATCGCCTTGCTCGTTGGCCAGCGGGGCAACTACCGGGACCTCGCGCGTGGCGAGTTCCTGGCTGAAGGCATGTTCTTCGCGGATGGCATCGGGTGACCAGCGCCCGGGCCGGTAGAATTTGGCGATCACCGGCGTGGCGTCCTCGATGCCGACCTGGTAGACCCGGTTTTCGTAGCTGTTCAGGGCCAGCAGGCGCCCGTCGCAGCGCAGACCGATGGTTTCGACTGCGTCGAGGATGACCCCGGGCTTGAGTGCGTCGTACGGATGCGGTTGCGATCTGTTCATCCTTGCAGTGTACGGGTTTGCCGCGCATGGTTTCGCGGAGATGCACGCGAGGAACCGCGCTTGAACCGTTACTACTGGGGTCTGCTGGCCGCACTGATGGCTCTGGTCGGCGTGTGGCTGCTGGCCGGAGTGGGCGCGGGGCTGGACGTCGAGAGCCTGAGGGCCGCGCGCGGAGAGATGCAGGCGTGGCGGGATGCACGGCCCCTGTCCACTGCCGCGTTGTTCTTTGTCGTGTATACGGTGGTCGCCGCGTTTTCCGTGCCGGGCATCGTGGTGATGACCCTGGCGGGCGGTGCCCTGTTCGGCGTGGTCTGGGGGACGTTGCTGTCGTCACTGGCCTCCACGCTGGGCGCAACGCTGACCTTCGTGGCGGCCCGCGCGCTGGCGCGCGATGCGGTGCAGCGGCGTTACGGGCGGCAGCTGGGGCGGATCAATGAAGGCTTTGTCCGCGAGGGTGCGTTCTATCTTTTCGCGTTGCGGATGATTCCGGTGTTCCCGTTCCTGCTGGTGAATGCCGGGATGGGGCTTCTGCCGATCCGGACCTGGACCTATTTCTGGGTGTCGCTGGTGGGCATGCTGCCGGCCACGGCCGTTTTCGCCAATGCCGGTACGCAGCTGGGGCAGTTGCAGGGGCTGGACGGGCTGCTGTCGCCGATGCTGCTGCTGTCCCTGGTCGCTACGGGTGTGTTTCCGCTTCTGGCGCGCTGGGGCGTGACCGCGGTTCGTTCGCGGCGCCGGCATGCCGGCAGGGGGTGATTCGGGTACCGTATCTGCATGTGCGTATGTAATGCGCATGCGCGGTAAACTGTGACTTTGGAACGAGAGGCGGGGGATTGCGGTCTCAAGGCTTTCGGGATTGATTTGC
>JBJHBC010000144.1:1618-5355 GCA_050485285.1 Thioalkalivibrio sp. | reverse complement strand
TCAGTCGTCGGTGTGGGTGGCGGTGACGTCCAGGTCCAGGCGGCCGCGCGCCAGGCGTGCGCGCAGGTGCTGGCCGGAGGCGGTCTGGTCCGCGCGGCGCAGGACCTCGCCCTCGGGGGTCTGCAGGATCGCGTAGCCGCGTTCCAGGACTGCCTCCGGGTCCAGCGAGCGGAGCTGGCGGGCGGTGGCATCCAGGTGGCGCTGGCGGGTGGCGAGCGCCTGCCGGGTGGCGCCCTCCAGTTGCCGCTGGAGTCGTGCCAGGGCCTCGCGCCGTTGGGCGATGTCGTGGTCGGGGCGCACCCGGGCCAGACGCTGGCGCAGGTGATCGAGCCGCATGCGCGCGGCAGCCAGGCGGTTGCCGGGCGAGGCCCCGGCCAGGCGCAACTGGGCGCGCTGAAGCCGCGACCGGGCGCGTTCCTCGATGCGTGACCAGGCGCGGTTCAGGCGCTCGCGCTGGTCGTCCAGGCGCTGGGCATTGCGCTCCAGGAGCTGGCTGGGGTGGCGGCGCCCCAGGCGGGTGTGCAGGGCGGTGAGGGTCTGCCGGTGGCGCGCAATGCGCTGACCCAGCAGGCCAGTGAGGCGTTCGCGGGCCCGCGCCAGCTGGTGGCGCAGGGTGGCGGCATCCGGGCTGACGGCCTCCGCCGCGGCGGTCGGCGTGGAGGCGCGCAGATCGGCGACGAAGTCGGCGATGGTGGTATCGGTCTCGTGCCCCACGCCGGTGACGACCGGGATGGGGCAGGCGGCGATCGCGCGTGCGACGCTTTCTTCATTGAACGCCTGCAGGTCCTCCAGCGAGCCGCCGCCACGGGCGAGGATGATCACGTCGACCCGACCTTCGGCCGCAGCCTGTTCCAGCGCCGCGACGATCTGGCCGGCGGCCTGTGCGCCCTGCACCGCGGTGGGGTAAAGCGTGACCGGCAGCAGCAGCGGGAAGCGCCGCGCCAGGGTGCGTTCGATGTCGTGGCGCACGTCGCCCTGGGTGGAGGTGATTACGCCCAGGCGGTGGGTCCAGGCGGGCAGCGGCTGCTTGCGCTCGGCGTCGAACAGGCCCTCGGCGGCGAGTTTTTCCTTGAGTCGCTGGAAGGCGGCCAGCAGCCGGCCTTCGCCCGCTGGCTGCAGGGCCTCGACGATGATCTGGAACTGGCCACGGGCGCCGTAGATCCCGGCGCGTCCGCGGATCTGGACCGCGTCGCCGTCGGCAAAACGCGCCGCCTGGCGGGCCTTGCCGCGAAACAGCACGCAGTTCACCGAGGCGTTCTCGTCCTTCAGCGAGAAGTACTGGTGACCCGAGGCGTACTGGCGGAGGTTGGAGACCTCGCCCTCCACGCGTACGACACCCAGGCCGTCGCGCAGCAGCCCGTCGGCGCACTGGTTGAGTTCGGTGACGGAAAAGACCGGGGTGTCGCCCATGCGGCCCTCGCTTACAGGCGGCTGAAGACGCGCTGGAAGACATCCGTGCCGCGCCCGACCGGGTCGATGCGGAGGCGCGCTTCTTCCTCGGCCATGGCGTGGAACAGGCCGTTCATGGTGTGCTCGAGTACGTGCTCGGCAAGATCCAGCCGGACGTTGGCCAGGAACGGGATATCGCGCATGCGCGACTCCAGCTCGCGGTAGGTGGTCGTGGCCCCGACGGCGTCCAGACTTTTCTCGACCTCGGGGCGCATGGCCTCGGTCAGACGCGGGCGCATGTGGGTTTCCAGGTGGCGGGTGGCGGCGGCCTCGTCGCCCAGCAGAATGCCGCGGGCATCGTCGAGATCGAGCGCAAAAATGGCCCGGATGAAGGGCTCCCGTGCCTGCCAGACAGCATCTTCGGCTGCGCGGTTCATGCGTTCCTCCAGGGTGTCCAGCGGCGCCGCCATGCCCAGGCGCCCCAGGGAGCGCCGGGTGGTCGCGAGGACCTCGGGCAGGGGGATGCGCACGTCGGGATTGCCGTAGAAGCCGTTGCGCCGGCTGAGGGTCTCGGAGGCCGCGTGGGTCGCGATGACCAGCGCCTCGTGGACGGCCTCGATCAGCTCCGCGGTGGACAGCCCGGAGAACTCCGGCGGACGCGTGATCAGCGCGCGGAACATGTCCTGGCCGAAGCGCCACCAGTCGGCTCGGGCGCTGGACGCGGTGGCCAGGCCGAGGCCGGGGGCCAGCAACAGGGCCAGCGCGGTGCGGCGGGTGATGCGGGCCGGGGGCGCGCGTTCGGGCATGGGTTCTCGCCTGGCGGAGGGTCCGGAGTGAACCGGCATCCTATCAGGGTGCTTCGGCAGCGTCTGCGATTCGCCCTTCGCAGGCCTGTGTGCGCTTGTCGCGGGAGAGTGCGAATTCTATACTGAAGGGCTATTTATCTACCCCCGGGATTTCCTCCCCCTGCGTCCCGGCGGGCCTGTCCTGGAGTGGTGCATGCGGATACTCGGTGAAGCCCTTACCTTTGATGACGTGCTGCTGATCCCGGGACATTCGGATGTCGTTCCGCGCGATGTCGATCTGAGTACCCGGATCACCCGCGAGATCACGCTCTCCGCCCCGGTGGTGTCGGCGGCAATGGATACGGTTACCGAGGCCAGCCTGGCGATCGCGATGGCTCAGGAGGGCGGGCTCGGTATCGTCCACAAGAACATGTCGGTGGAGGCCCAGGCGGCCGAGGTCCGGCAGGTCAAGAAATACGAAAGCGGCGTGATCAGCGAGCCGATCACCATCGGCCCGGGCGCTACTATCGGCCAGGTGGTGGAACTGACCGAGGCCAATCACATCTCTGGCGTGCCGGTGGTGGATGGCAATGACCTGGTCGGTATTGTGACCTCCCGTGACCTGCGCTTCGAGACCCGCATGGAGGCGCCGGTCACCGAGATCATGACCCCGCGCGACCGGCTGGTGACCGTGCCCGAGGGGGCCGACCGCGAGATGGTGCTGGAACTGCTGCACAAGCACCGCATCGAGAAGGTGCTGGTGGTCAACGACGACTTCCAGCTGCGCGGGATGATTACGGTCAAGGACATCCAGAAGTCCACCGAGCATCCGAATGCCTCCAAGGACGAGCGCGGCCGCCTGCGCGTGGGTGCGGCGGTTGGCGTGGGCGAGGGCACGGACGAGCGCGTGGCCGCGCTGGTCGAGGCCGGGGTGGACGTGCTGGTGGTGGATACCGCACATGGTCATTCCCAGGGCGTGCTCGACCGCGTTGCCTGGGTGAAGAAGCACTACCCGGACGTGCAGGTGGTCGGCGGCAACATCGCCACCGCCGCCGCCGCGAAGGACCTGATCGCGGCCGGAGCGGACGGCGTGAAGGTGGGGATCGGGCCGGGCTCGATCTGCACCACCCGCATTGTGGCCGGCGTGGGCGTGCCGCAGATCACCGCGATCTCGGATGTGGCCGAGGCGCTTCAGGGCACCGGCGTGCCGCTGATCGCCGACGGCGGCGTGCGTTTCTCCGGGGACCTGGCCAAGGCGATCGCCGCGGGCGCGGACTGCGTGATGCTGGGTTCGATGTTCGCCGGGACCGAGGAGGCCCCGGGCGAGGTCGAGCTCTATCAGGGCCGCTCCTACAAGATCTATCGCGGCATGGGCTCGCTGGGCGCGATGCAGCAGGGCTCCTCGGATCGCTACTTCCAGGATCCCAACGCATCGGCCGACAAGTTCGTGCCCGAGGGCATCGAGGGTCGCGTGCCGTACAAGGGCTCGATCGTCGCGATCATCTACCAGTTGATGGGCGGGCTGCGCTCGTCCATGGGCTATGTCGGCGCGCACAACATCGA
>JBJHBC010000144.1:0-1518 GCA_050485285.1 Thioalkalivibrio sp. | reverse complement strand
GGCTACGCCCAGGTTCGCGCCCGCGGTCACACCCCGCTATTGCGCGACATCGAGGATCACACCACACCAGAGGGCTACGGCCTGCTGGACGTGTGGATGTCGCATGGCGACCACGTGACCGAACTGCCGGAGGGCTTTCGTCTGATGGCCTCCACCGACTCCGCGCCGATCGCCGGCATGGCCGACCCGGATCGCGGATTCTACGGCGTGCAGTTCCACCCGGAAGTGACGCATACCACCCAGGGCCAGCGGATCATCGAACGCTTCCTGCACGAGATCTGCGGCTGCGAGGCGCTGTGGACCGCCGACAACATCATCGACGACATGGCCGCGCGGGTGCGCGAACAGGTCGGAGACGACCATGTGGTGCTGGGCCTGTCCGGCGGGGTGGACTCCTCGGTGGTCGGGGCGCTGCTGCACAAGGCGATCGGCGACCAGCTGACCTGCGTGTTCGTGGATACCGGGCTGCTGCGCGAGGGTGAGGGCGACCACGTGATGGCGACCTTCGCCCGCCACATGGGTGTGAACGTGATCCGCGTCGATGCCGAGGACCGCTTCATGCGCGCGCTCGCCGGGGTCGAGGACCCAGAGGCCAAGCGCAAGGTGATCGGCGGGCTGTTCATCGACGTGTTCGACGAGGAGGCCGCGAAGCTGAACAACGTGCAGTGGCTGGCCCAGGGCACGATCTACCCGGACGTGATCGAGTCGGCCGACTCCAAGACTGGCAAGGCCCACGTGATCAAGTCGCACCACAACGTGGGCGGGCTGCCCGAAAACATGAAGCTGGGGCTGGTGGAGCCGCTGCGCGAGCTGTTCAAGGACGAGGTGCGCAAGATCGGCGTGGAGCTGGGCCTGCCCACCGAGATGGTCTACCGCCACCCGTTCCCGGGGCCGGGCCTGGGCGTGCGCATCCTCGGCGAGGTGAAGAAGGAATACGCCGAGCTGCTGCGCCGGGCCGATGCGATCTTTATCGAGGAACTGCGCAAGGCCGATCTGTACGACAAGACCTCGCAGGCCTTCGCGGTCTTCCTGCCGGTGAAGTCGGTGGGGGTGATGGGCGACGGCCGGCGCTACGACTACGTGGTCGCCCTGCGCGCGGTGGAGACCATCGACTTCATGACCGCACGCTGGGCGCACCTGCCGTACGACTTCCTCGACCACGTCTCGCGCCGGATCATCAACGAGATCCCCGGCATCTCGCGCGTGACCTACGACATCTCCGGCAAGCCCCCCGCCACCATCGAGTGGGAATAGCCGCGCGGGCGTACCCTAGGGAAACACTGATTAATGCACGCGCTCGCGTTGGCACCCCAGGTTTTCCGAGACAAGGCGCGTCGCGCAGCGGGTAGTGGTTCTACCCGCCCGTTTTCGATGGATTCGGGGCGCAACGCAGGATCGGGGAACCTGGGGTGCCAACCCCCACAAGCTATTGAAAGACGGGGCTCGGCCGCCCGTTGTTGATCGAAAACGGGCGCGCGCACGGCGTTGCGGTTCCCTTGTGCAGAATGACTGCACGGC
>JBJHBC010000143.1:0-5381 GCA_050485285.1 Thioalkalivibrio sp. | reverse complement strand
TCGGCCGCCGGGTGCCGCGCCAGCAGGCGCAGCAATTCCACACCGGTATAGCCGGTGGCACCGACAACCCCGATGCGGATGGGTTTGCTGTTGGTTGCATTCGTCATGCTGCGGCATGATACCGCCTTGGCCGGAGCCACGGAACGTACGCCCTGCCCGGCAGTCCACATTCGCAGGCTATTCGATCAACGGATCACACCCATGAGCAAAGTCAGGATCGACCGCAAGGCCATCTTCGGAGGCATCTTCATCATCGCGCTGGTCGCCATTGCCGCGACCATCTGGCTGACCGACGACGGCATGCGCCCGGCACCCGCCTTCTCCGCCACCACCCTGGACGGCGAACAGGTGGCTCTGGAGGATTACGAGGGCCGCCCGGTGATGATCTCCTTCTGGGCCACCAACTGCCCCTCCTGCATCCGCGAGATCCCGGAACTGATCCACCTGCACGAGACCTACGCGGACAAGGGCTTCGAGCTGCTCGCGGTGGCGCTGTCCTACGACCCGATCAACCGCGTGGAGGCCATGCGCGAGGATCGCGGCATGCCCTACAAGGTCATCCACGACAGCGACGATGCCTTTTCCCAGGCCTACGGCGGCGTACGCCTGACGCCGACCACCTTCCTGATCTCGCCAAATGGCCGCATCGTCTATCAGAAGCTGGGCGACCCGGACTTCGAACAGATCGAACGCCACCTGGAACGCTGGCTCTCGTAAGCCCGGCACCGTCCGACGAGAAGGACCTCCATGCAAGCCTACAACTGGTTTCTCAGCCTGCACGTGATCTTCATGGTCACCTGGTTCGCCGGGCTGTTCTATCTGCCGCGCCTGTTCGTCTATCACGCGATGACCGAGGACGCGCTGGGCCACGAGCGCTTCAAGGTCATGGAGCGCAAGCTGTTCTACGGGATCATGACCCCCGGCGCCCTGATCACCATTGCCTTCGGCGTGGCCATGCTGGTGGATCGCTCGTTCTACCTGGCCGAGCCGTGGATGCACTTCAAGCTGACCCTGATCGCGATCCTGGTCGCCTATCACGTCTGGTGTGGCAAGATCGTGCGCGACTTCCGCGACGACCTGAACCGCCGCGATCACACCTGGTATCGCTGGTTCAACGAGGTGCCGGTGCCGATCCTGGTGGGCGCGGTGGTGCTGGTGATCAACCGCTCGATTCCCGATGCCCTGATCGCCATCGGCGTGGTGCTCGGGATCTTCCTGCTGAGCGCGCTGATCGCGCTGTGGCGGGCCCGCCGCAACGGGTAACGGGGCACCAACAACCGCGGGCGCCGGAACACGGACGCCCGGCGTCAGGTCTTGCCGGCGCGCACCAGGCCGCCCAGTCCCGCCTGGACCAGGGCGTTGTTGAGCAGCGAACGGATCTGATCGGCGTTTTCCAGCAACCGGCACTGCGCCAGCAGCGCCTCGGCGCGGTCGGTGGAGAAGCTGCGGATGACCCATTTCACCCGCGGGATCGAGGACACGCTGACACTCAGGCTGTCGATCCCCATCCCCAGCAGCAGGATCACCGCGGCCGGGTCGGCCGCCATCTCGCCGCACACGCTGACCGGCTTGCCGGCCCGGTGCGAGCCCTCGGTGATCGTCTCCAGGGCGTGGATACAGGCCGGGTGCAGGGTGTCGTAGAGGTGTGCCACGCGGGCGTTGTTGCGATCCACCGCCAGCAGGTACTGGACCAGGTCGTTGGTACCCACCGAAAGAAAATCCACCCGCCGGGCGAGCATCTCCGACATGTAGACCGCCGCCGGCACCTCCACCATCACGCCGACCCGCGGCATCGGGATGCGGAACCCCTCGTCCAGCAGTTCCTCGCGCGCCCGGTTGAGCAGGCTCATCGCACCCTTCAGCTCGTCCAGCGCCGAGATCATCGGGAACAGGATCTGCAGGTTGTCGTGGGACCGGCTCGCCTTGAGCATCGCCCGCAGCTGGGTCAGGAAGATCTCCGGATGGTCCAGCGAGATGCGGATGCCGCGCCAGCCGAGGAACGGATTGTCCTCCTTGACCGGGAAGTACGGCAGGGCCTTGTCGCCGCCGATATCCAGGGTCCGCAGGGTCACCGGCATGGGATCGAAGGAGGCCAGCACCTGCTCGTAGAGCTGGACCTGCTCCTCCTCGCCGGGGAATCGGTCGCGGATCATGAACGGGACCTCGGTGCGGTACAGCCCGACCCCCTCGGCCCCGGATTCCAGCGACGGCTTGATATCCGCCAGCAGCCCGGAATTCGCCAGCACCGGCACGGCAACCCCGTCGCGGGTCTCGGCCGGGTCCTTGGCCAGCGCGCGCAGGTCCTCCGCCAGCTCGCGCTCCTCGCGCACCAGGCGCTCGAACTCCGCGCGCAACTCGGCGTTGGGGTTCACGAACAGCCGGCCGCGATAGCCGTCGACCAGGATCTCGCGCCCCTCCAGCCGGCCCACCGGGAGCTCGGACACCCCCATGACCGCCGGGATGTTCAGCGCGCGCGCGAGGATCGCGATATGCGAGGAGCCGGTCCCCTTGGCCGAGACCATCGCCCCCAGCCGCTCGATCGGCACCTCCGCCAGGTGCGACGCGGTCAGGTCGTCCCCGACCAGGATGCCGCCCTCGGGAAACTCGTCCTGGCTGCGGTCCGCCGGCAGCAGATGCGACAGTACACGCCGACCGAGGTCACGCACGTCGGCCGCGCGTTCGCGCAGGTACGGGTCCTCCATGTCCTCGAACACCCGCACGCTCTCGCGCACCGTGTCGCGCAGCGCGGCGGGCGCCCACTGGCCGTTGCGGATGCGCGCCTCGGTCTTGTGCACCAGCGAGTCGGACCCCAGCAGCATCAGGTAGGCATCGAAGAGCACCTGCTCGTCGGGGCCCAGGGCCTCGCCCATGCGCTGCTTCAGGTCCTCGATCTCGGTGCGGGTCTCCGCGACCGCCTGCTGGAAGTGCTCCAGTTCGCCGTCCACCCCGGCGCTCTCGCGATCCGGGATGGAGTCGAGATCGGCCAGCCGGTAGGCCACCACGGCGCGCCCGATCGCCACGCCGGGCGACCCGGCGATGCCGGTGGCCTCGACGTTCACATGGCCGATCAGCGGGGTCTCGGAGGAGATCTCGTCGTTGAACTCGGCGTAGGCGATTGCCCCGGCCAGCTGCGCGGCCAGAGTGATCAGGAAGGAGACATGTTCGTCATCGAACTTGCGGGCCTGGTGCTGCTGCACCACCAGCACGCCCAGCAGGCTGCGCTGATGGATGATCGGCACGCCCAGGAACGCAAGGAAGTGCTCCTCGCCGGTCTCCGGGAAGTAGCGAAAGCGCGGGTGATCCTGGGCGCTGTCGAGGTTGACCGGCTCGGCGCGCGAGGCGACCAGACCGACCAGGCCTTCCGACGGGTCCATCTCGACCTGCCCCACCGATTCCGAGCGCAGACCTTCCGAGGCCATCAGTACCAGGCGCCCGGACTGTGGCGACTTCAGGTAGATCGAGCAGACATCGATCTCCAGCGCCGCCTTCACCCGCGTGACGATGATGTGCAGTGCTTCGAAGAAATCGGCCGCACCATTGACCTCCTGCACCACGCGGCGCAGGACCTCGAGCATCGAGGGCTGCTTCGGGACCGTCAACGCGACGACACCGACGGGCGGTTCAGCGAGGGTTCCGGGCCGCGGCTACCGGAGCGCCCCTGATCCAGCTCGGGGAACATCAGCGGCACCAGTTCGCACAGCGCCCGGCGGTAGACCTGGCGCTTGAAGTGCACGACCTCGCGCGCCGGGCGCCAGTAGTCAATCCAGCGCCAGTCATCGAATTCCGGGGTTTCCATCGCATCCAGCACCACGTCGTTCTCGTCTCCGACCATGCGCAGCAGGAACCAGCGCTGCTTCTGGCCGATACAGACCGGGCGCTGATGGCGCCGGACCATGCGCTCCGGCAGGCGGTAGCGCAGCCAATGGCGGGTGGCGCCCAGCACCTCGACGTGCCGGGGGAACAGGCCGGTCTCCTCGCGCAACTCGCGGTACATCGCCTCTTCCGGCGTTTCTTCCGCATGCACGCCCCCCTGGGGGAATTGCCAGGCCTCCTGACCGACCCGCTTGCCCCAGAACAGCTGTCTTTCCGCGTTGCACAGGATGATGCCTACGTTTGCGCGATACCCGTCACAATCAATCACTTGCATCAGCCAGACGCTTTTCTATTACTGGCATTGTTCCACAGCCGGCGCCCTGGCGGCAAAGCCCCTACCCGGCCTCCGGTGCCGGCCCGACGGGGGATGCGAGGCTGCAGGCCGCCACGCCCGCCGGTACACTTTCGCCCGACTCATGCCAACCCGAGAATCACCCCATGGCCCTGGCCCTGTTCGACCTCGACAACACCCTTCTTGCCGGCGACAGCGATCACGCCTGGAACCAGTTCCTGGCCGAGGTGGGCGCCGTGCACCCGACCTGCCACGCCGAGACCAATGACCGCTTCTACCAGGAGTATGTCGCGGGCGTCCTCGATATCCACGAGTTCTGCCGCTTCGCGTTCAGCCCGCTGGCCGAGCACCCGCGCGCGCAGCTGGAACAATGGCGCGAGCAGTTCATCGAGACGCTGATCCGGCCGATGATCGCCCCCGGCGCGCAGCCCCTGCTGGAAAAGCACCGGAAGGCCGACGACGAGCTGGTCATCATCACCGCGACCAACCAGTTCGTGACCCAGCCGATTGCCGACCTCCTCGGCGTGGACCACCTGATCGCCACCCTGGCGGAGGAACGCGAGGACGGGGAGTTCACCGGCGAACTGACGGGCGTGCCCTGCTTTCAGGAAGGCAAGATCGAGCGCCTGCGCCAGCACCTCGCGGATCACCCGGACCCCGCGGGCCGCATCGCCGGCGCCAGCTTCTACAGCGACTCGCGCAACGACATCCCGCTACTGGAACAGGTCGGCCGCCCGGTGGCCGTGGATCCGGACCCCACCCTCGCGCAACATGCCCGCGACAAGGGCTGGCCGGTCATCTCGCTACGCGATCCGGACGGCACAATCCGCTCCCGCTAGCGAGACCCTATGTGCCCATGGCCACGTGGGTTGGATTGCACCACAGAGGACACAGAGGTCACGGAGAAAATCGCAAGGATGTTTGCGAAGCGCATCGGGGTCGGGGCGTTCCGGGGGATCGATGCGATTCGCTGCGCTCGTCACATCCTACCCTTCTACGCCACGGCCGGAATGGCCCCATACCGGCCTGCACCAAACCATTCCATCCAAAACCTTCGCGCGCTTCCCGACTTCCTGTGACCACGCACTTGACCTGCCCTTCTCCGTGCCCTCTGTGCACTCTGTGGTGAATGGCTCTTGAACTCGCCCTTATTCAAAGACCGCCGCGATCTGCGCGAGGCGCTGTCCGGCCGGGGTATCACCCTTGCCGGCGGCCA
>JBJHBC010000142.1:0-5412 GCA_050485285.1 Thioalkalivibrio sp. | reverse complement strand
GGATGGTTCGTGAAGTCGCCGTCGAAGTAGACATGGCCGTCCTCGTCCATCAATTCCTGGGCCGAGGCCGATCCGTGGTGTTCGGCCTGTTCCTCGAAGTGTTCGAACAGGGTCCGACTGGCGGCTCCACCGACGCGGATGGCTAGCTCATCTTCACCCAGGTTGAGCAGTTGGCGATAGGCCTGTCCGGTCTGCAGCGTGAGGGTCCTCAGGCCCAGGGCGATGGAGAAACGTGCACCTCGTTCAGGATCGGCCAGTCCATACAGGATACGGCCGTTCGCGAGGGTCTTGCCCCGGCCGGTGGAAGCCATGTTGATGCCGAAAAAACCCTGCGCGGATGCGCGTTCCCGCAGCGAGGTGGCGAGATCGAACGCCCGGTTCTGCCATTGGAATCGGGGGTCGGACGCACGC
Organism: Thioalkalivibrio sp.; assembly: GCA_050485285.1. Lineage (GTDB taxonomy): Bacteria > Pseudomonadota > Gammaproteobacteria > Ectothiorhodospirales > Ectothiorhodospiraceae > Thioalkalivibrio. The sequence continues at coordinate 5,001 of JBJHBC010000142.1, read as the reverse complement.
TTGCGAAAGCCCCTGTGCCGGGCGATGCGGGGCAGGTGCTGCTCGGCCCCGGGGAGGGCGCCGGTAATGGCACGCGCATGGGCCTCCACCCCGATCAGGTGTTCATCCAGTGGCTGGTTGAGCCGTCCGGTTTCGCGGTTGGTGTTGGCGTACAGCCGGTGGTCCGGATCACCCCTGAGTCGCTTTCGCGGGTCGGTAAGGCTGGAATAGTGATGGTCGGCAAGCATGAGGCTCATGCGGGCCACGTGCATGACATAGGGGCTGTCGAGCCAGTTATCTTCGGCGTGTGCCCGTCGGTCCAGGAGCCGTTCGGCGATGTGCCGGGCCCGACGATGCCATTTCCCGCTGCTTGTGGGGAGCGAATGGCGGAACTCCCAATAGGGCTTAATCGCTGCCTGATGGAGTTCGCCAGGTTGTTCATTCCAGTTCGCTTCGATGATCCCCGGAAGCCCTCGCAGGATTTCGGTCCGGAATCCGCTGATCTTTCCGCCCGGGCGACCGTCGTCGTCCGGAAGCAGCGGAAGACGGTGATGGCTAACCACCAGCCAGCCGATCGCCGCTGCCAGCGGTGGAAGTGTCCGAAAGGGGGAGCCGCCCTTTTGATCCAGCCCGTCGCGCAGAAGACCGTCTATCCAGTCTTGATCACTGGTCGGGGCCGTGTTCTTCAGGCGTTCGAGCCAACCCCGGTCATCGTCGTCGCCCACGAATGCCTGAAACATTCGCAGGCTGATCCATTCGTGGCGGTAGTCGTTGCGTCCGGGATTGCCCCGCGCGGTAAGCCGGTTCTGAAAAGCCGCGCACGCCTTGCCAAGGTCATGCAGCAGTGCGGCCATGGCGGCCAGCAGCTTGATGTCCTCTCCGGTGTGCCAGTCGTTTTCGTCGTGCCTGCGCAGCACATCGCGGGTCGTCGAATTGGTCGGAACCGCGCCGCGGAGGTTGAACCGGCTCGCATTGCCGACAATCCACAGAACCTCGCTCTGGTTGCGTCCACGGATCCAGTGGCAGGCAACGGCCGTGTTGCGCCGCGCGCTCTTGCGAAGCATGCGCCGGACGGTGTCGAGCCCTTCCCGGGTGATGGGGGTCTGCCAGGTCCGTTCGCCGCGGCGTTCCGCGAACTGATCGAGAATGCGCCGGGTTTCGCGCAGGGCGTTCTTGCTGCACTGGGAAATGAACAGGACGTTCATGCGGTGCCCATCCCGCCCTCCTGGGCGACCGACTTCAGGGTGTCGATCATGAAGTCCAGTGCCTCGACCTGGGTCAGCCGATCCACACAGGCCTGGCGGAAGTCCTGTTCCTCGTCGCCGCGCATGGCGGAGATGAAGGCCTGAGGCAGGATCACGGCGTCCTTCACGAGGTCGGCCACATCGAACACCAGCCCGCCGCGGCGCGTCTTCCCGTGAAGTACCGCCAGGCCGTGCGGAATGCCGAGCACCCAGGTCGCCGTTGCGCCGAGCCCGTAGGCAAGATAGTTGCCGTGATCGAGGAACCGGTTCGCGGGGTCGGTCCCGGAGCCGCGTTTGGCACGGGTGAATTCGCCATAGCCCACCGTCCGCGAGGCCAGGCCGAACAGCTGTTTGGTCAGTCGTGCCTCCAGGGTCAGCAGGTCGGTGTTGGTCGCGGCCGCGCGGATGGCGCTCTCCATGGGCTCAAGGAGCGTGCGTAGCTGATCCTCGGGGACATCGAAGCCTTCGTTCGGCAGCGTCCTGGCGCGCAGCCAGATGGCTTCGATCCGCTCCAGGCGAGCGAGCTGGAAGCGACGGGCGGCGGCCAGCCTGCGGGTGTCGTCGAACCAGAACTGGACCCACTTCTGGAGGTATTCGGTTGGCCGGTATTCGCTTTGCGGACTGAACCACGCAACCTCCACATCCACTTCGTTTGCGCTGAACAGCGGAGTTCCCCCTCCGCCACAGAAGCCGACGAGCACCCCGGCCTTGGCCAGTTCGCGCATCGCGGCCTGGGTGATGGAGGTTCCCGTTCCCAGTAGCAGTGTTGTGGTGTTGGCAATCGGGATGTTCCAGTAGAGGGACTGCTTCCCTTCGTCGGTGACGTACTCCACGCGGCCACCGTTCACCAGCACCCGGCAGTACTGCAGGTAATAGATGTTGGCCCGCTTCGAGTGAAGGATGGTCTTCAGGTCGCTCGGCGATAAGTCGTCCATGATTACCCCTGTTGCCCACAGCGACTACCGTGCCACTAGGGCCCCATTTTTTCCATGTGTTCTGGAAGGTATTTTCCTGTTGTATGGGCGTGAAGTGTCCTCTGGCGTCAGGCGCTCCAGGCGCGGCGCATCCGATACAGTCCCAGTTCCAGTTGCTTGTGGCTGCCGTTGTGATCGTGTTTGGCGATGATGCGGGCGACCAGGGGCTCGTCGCGGTCGAGGAGGTCGGCGGCGAGGTTGTTCTGTTCGCGCGGCAGATAGCCAAGCTGGTAGTCGATCCAGTCGATGGCAACGGCCTTGTCATCGTGCGGGTTCAGCCGCTCGCGGCGCAGGGTCAGGGCCTGGCCGCGCTTCAACGCATTCCACAGCTTCGGGGCGTCGTGGTGGCGGTAGCCGGCCAGCGGGATGGTCTGCAGCAGTTCCTCGGTGGTGGCGGTGGCGTTGTAGCGGCCGCGCTTGGCGTAGTAGCCGCGCAGTACGGGGGTGCGGCGGGCCTGGCGGTTGGGGGTGTTCGATTGCATGGTCGCGCTCCATCTGGGGGTTTGCGACCGTTTTAGCATCGGGGGTGGCTCACAGAATGAGCCACCCCCGGGGGGGAGATGCCCGGGAATGCTTCAGTCCGCTTCCCAGCGCACCGTATCGCCACACTGGATGGTGCCCGGCTCCAGTGGCCGCAGGCAGATGCCGCTGTCCTGACGCAGGGCGGAGGCGAGGTTGTAGCCGACCACCTGGTTGAGCCAGCCGCAGGGCGGGCGCGGCCGGGTGATGGCAAAGCGCACGGACCCGATGCGCAGGATGCCCGCGCGCGGGCTGCGTGAGAGGCCGCTGACCACCAGGTTGCGGCGGTGGTCGCCGGGTGCCGGGGTCGCGGGCTGGCGCAGGCGGCGCGCCCGCCGCGTGGCGCGCTCCAGCTCGGCGCTGCAGATGAGGGTGACGGGGCAGGATTCCACCGTGTGCCAGTGGCCCTGTCCGGTGGCGTAGCGATCGCCGGCCAGCCCCTGTTCGGAAACGCTCACAGCGCCGCACTCGCGCATGGGTGCGCCGGCCTGGTCGGCGATCCAGATGGCCTCCAGTTGCCCGGTCGCCGTTGCGGGTCTCAGGCGAGCAAGCCAGCGGGGCAGCATCAGGAGGACGCCGGGTATTGTGCGGCGGCCGCGCGCAGGGTCTCGGCCACGCGGGCGCGCAGGCCCTCGGGGGCGAGGACCTCGACGCCGGGGCCGTGGCGCAGGATTTCCTGGATCAGCTCGGTGGGATCGCCGTAGGGCACCTGAAGGTGGTAGTGGTCGCCTTCGAAGTGGCCGGTCTGGTCCGGGTGCCAGGTCTCGTCGGCGACCCAGCGGGCGTGTTCGGGGGTGAAGCGCAACTGGGCCCATTGCTGTGCGGGCCCGGTGAAGATGCCGAAGGCGTCGCCGGTGTGGGCGTCGAGCGTGGATTCGTCGACATCGTGATAGCGAGTCTCGACCGATTGCGTGGACCGGATGCGCTCCAGCGCGAAGGTCCGCAGGGCCCGGGCCTGCTCGCACCAGGCGATCAGGTACCAGTTGTCGCGGTAGTAGAGCAGGCGCTGGGGGTGTACCACGCGCCGGGTCGCGGCGTCCCGGGCGCGGCCGTGGTATTCGATCTCGAGGGGTTGTTCCTCCAGGGTCGCGGCGGCAATGGCCTGGAAATTCTCGCCGCGACCGCCCCGCTGGGCCAGCGGCTGGATGCGGATGCGCCGGCGCACCGCGTCCGGTTGATGGCCGCCGCTGGCGAGCAGCTCGCGGATACGCGCTTTCAGCGGCCCCAGTGTGGGTGCCAGCAGGCCCGGCTGCACGTCCTCCAGCAACTGCTCCATGGTCAGCAGGGCCAGCAGCTCGGATTCATTGAACCAAAGCCCCGGCAACTCGAAGGTCGGGGCATCCTGCGCGTAGCGATAGCCGTTGGCCTGCGGGTCGTATTCGATCGGTGCCTGCATGAAGTCGCGCATGTATTCGAGGTCGCGCTTGACGGTGGCGCGCGAGACCTCGAGGTCCTCCATCAGCCGCGCCAGCGACGGCGGGCGGCGCGCCTGCAGCAGCCGGTGCAGATGGAAGATGCGCTCGGCGCGGTTCACGGGATCAGTGCAAGGGAGGCCATTTCCGGAACGCTACGTGGAGGACGCGCCCCTTGGCAATCTCGCGCGGCTTTTTCGTGGGGTGCGCGGCGCCCGCTGCACGGGCACAGGTGAGCTGCCTCGAGCGGTTTCCGGGCGCGGCCGGCTGGCGAGCGAGCGGCTGATGGGTGCGATGGCCGGGGTGTTCGGTGTTGTCTGCGGTCTGGCTGGCGAGGGGTGCGGGGGCGTCCGGTCGCGTTGCCGGTGCGCGGCGCTGGACGGTAATGCCTTCGAGGCAGGCCTCCAGGATCAGGTCCCGGATGGTTTCGTGGAGGGTGTCGCGGCTGTGCGGGCCGCAGCAATCGGTCGGGGCAATGATGCCCGAGTCCAGTAGATCGCGGAGTTCCTGCCCGCGCCACTCGGCCACGACCCGGCGGGAGTGATCGTCGATGATCCGCAGCGAGGGGGCGGGATTTTCAAGCCATGCGTCGAGAGTGAACATTGCGACTCCTTGTAAACGAGAACCATTCGTATCTGCATGATGTTGGTTGGTCGGGATGGAGTCAAGGCGTCTTCGTCAAGACGGTGCCGGCAGGGTGTTGCCATGGGGGCGGCTGGAGTCGGCGCGAAGCCATTGCCGCGCTTGAAGCACAAAAAAGCCGCCGGATGGGGCATCCGGCGGCAATAGCTAACGGAGGTTGGAGAGACCAAAGGCGGCAGCACGCCTTTCGCCTTGGCGACGCACGGACATCCCGTCCGCGTGTCTGAGTGA
>JBJHBC010000141.1:0-5442 GCA_050485285.1 Thioalkalivibrio sp. | reverse complement strand
CTGTGAACGGCGTCCTGCTGCTCGCGGTCCCGCTGCTGCCGCTGGTGCTGGCGGTGTTCGTCGGCCTGCGCCCGGGGCAGGCACGGCTGAACCGCCTGGTGCCCTGGGCCGCCCTGCCCGGGCTAGTGCTGGCCGCACTGGCGCCGGACGGGCTGGAGGCCACCATTGGCGGCCTGCTGATGGGCACGCATCTCGCACTCGACCCGACCGGCCGGGCGTTCCTGGCCCTGACGGCGGGGCTGTGGCTGGCGGCCGGGCTGTTTGCCCTGTCCGAACGCCGCGACGACCCGCGCCGCCATCGCTTCTACGTGTTCTGGCTGCTCGCGCTGGCCGGCAACCTGGGCCTGATCCTCGCCCAGGACGCGCTCGCGTTCTACCTGTTCTTTGCCCTGATGAGCCTGTCGGCCTACGGGCTGGTGATCCATTCCGGCAAGCCGGAGGCGTGGCGGGCCGGACGGGTGTATCTGATCCTCGCGGTACTGGGCGAGGTGTTGCTGTTCGCGGGTCTGGTACTGGCTGTCCATGCGGCGGGACAGTCCAGCCTGGCGGCCGTCGCCGCGGCACGCCCCGAGGGCTGGGCGCTGGTCCTTCTGATCCTGGGCCTTGGCATCAAGGCCGGCATGCTGCCACTGCATTTCTGGCTACCCCTGGCGCATCCCGCCGCCCCGGTACCCGCCAGCGCCGTGCTGTCCGGGGCGATGATCAAGGCCGGACTGCTGGGCTGGATGCGCCTGCTGCCGATCGACGCCGCCGGCCATGCGGTGCTTGGCGAGGTCCTGGTTCTTCTGGGGCTGGCGGCGGCCTTCCTCGGCGTCCTTGTGGGCGTCATGCAGGTGCGGCCGAAGACCATCCTCGCCTACTCCAGCATCTCGCAGATGGGGCTGATGACCACGGGTATCGGCCTCGCCCTGCTCCTGCCCGAGACGCGCGGCTGGCTGCTCGCGGCGGTGACGCTGTACGCCGTGCATCACGGGCTGGCCAAGGGGGCCTTGTTTCTCACCGCGGACATGGCAGGGCAATGGCCGGGCAGCGCGCCAGGCCGAGCCCTGTTCGGACTGTTCACCCTGTTGCCGGTGCTGGCCCTGGCCGGCCTCCCGTTCACCAGCGGCGCGCTGGCCAAGAACGCGTTGAAGGAGCCGCTGGCGGCGGAGGCCCTGTCGGGCTGGCTGGCCCATACCGAGTGGCTGCTGACCCTCGCGGCGGCCGGCACCACGGTGCTGCTACTGCGCTTCCTGTGGCGCTGGCGGGCGGATCTCGAGACCACGGCCAACGGCCTCGACCGACCGCGCTGGTGGGCCTGGGGCGGCCTTTCGCTGATGGCACTCCTGCTCCCGCTCGCAACCTTGCTGGCCGGGCCCACGGCCCTGCCCCTGAGCGTCCATGACCTGTACGGCTCGTCCCTGCTGTGGCCGGTCATGCTGGGTCTGGGCCTCGCCCTTCTGGCCTGGCGCGGGGTCCGCGAGCACGAGACCCCGCGCGTACCGGAGGGCGATCTGGCCGTGCTGGCCGAGGCCGCCTGGGACGGCGCCCGCCGCACTCGCCGCCGCCTGGCATTGCCGGGGCCCTGGCCACCCCGGATACCGGCCCGCATGCGTGCGCTGCGCCTGGGCGCGCGCCGTCGCCTGGAGGCCGCCGAGCGCATGTTGACCCGCTGGGAGACCATCGGGCTGCTGTTTTCCGCAGCGATGCTCGGGCTCTACCTGACGCTGCTCGCCGGATAAGACCGCCCTCGAGCGAGGCACGAAAAAGGCCGGCCCGGGGCAGTCCCGGGCCGGCCTTCAGGCGCCGTTCCTATTGCGGGCTGGAGCTCAGTTCTGATCGATGAAGTCCGCGGTGAAGTCGGCCACGTCGTCCGCGAAGAAGTCACGGAAGAAGTGCCCCGCCCCGTCCACGGTCATCAGGGTGATGTCGCCGCTGTCCTTCACCGCCTCGACCTTTCGCGGCAGGTCCGGCACTACGTCGTCCTCGGAACCCGCGATCACCAGAGTCGGGATCTGCATACCGCGGATCACCGTGGGGGTGTCGTTCTGACGGGTCGGCTCGTAATAGCCGAGGAAGGCGCGCGGGGTCACGTCCAGTTCCTCGCAGTAGAGGAAACGCACATCCTCCATCAGGGTCTCTTCCTGATTCATGCGCTGGAGCTCGCGGGCCTGATCCAGGAGCACCTGAAGCGGCATACCGCTTTGTTCCTCGTACTCGTTCGCAGCCTCGTCCTCGTCAAAGGTGGACGCGGCCACCAGCACCAGGGCGCGGATGCCGTCCGGGTCATGCTCGGTCAGGTAGCGGGCCACCTGGTTGCCACCGCGCGAGTGGCCGAACAGGGTGACCGGGCCATAGCCCTCGTCCTGCAGCCATTGATGCCACAGGCTCAACTCCTGCAGGTGGTCATCGACGCCGTGCCGCACCGGGGCATCGCATTCGAACATCCCCTCGCGCGCGTCGATGCCGTAGCTCAGATTGACGGACAGCGTATTCAGGCCATGGTCGGCCAGCAGATCCTGCACCGCGGCCATCACCTCCATGCGCCCATGAGCGAGGGTCCCGTGCAGCATCAGGACCACCCCGTCGGAGGGGCTCGCCCCCATGCCTTCCTTCATATGACCGATCAGGGTTCGGTCATCGTGTTCCAGCGTAACCTTCTCCGCCGCCATCACGTTCGAGGCCGCGACCAATCCGGCCACTGTCAGGGCAGCCGTGGCAATCCAGCGAGACATGGGAACCTCCTGTGCTTGAGTCGTCCGGAAATAGACTCGTTCGCGCTGGGAAAATTCCACCCCGGCTGCGAGCCATGGCCTGACAGCGCGGGCCGTGCCGGCGCATGATAAGCAGGTCCGGATCCACTGGGTGATACATCTCCGGGAGACCCATGAGCGATCGCGAGCCGTCACGCGACTGGCATGCCCTGAAGACCGACGACGTGCTCCGGCGTCTGGAGACGGACGAGCACGGACTCGCCTCGTCCGCTGCGGAACAGCGGCTTCAGGATGTCGGCCCCAACCGCCTGCCGGAGGCCGCGCGCACCGGCCCCGTCCGGCGCTTCCTGCTGCAGTTCCACAATGTGCTGATCTACGTGCTGATCGCCGCGGCGGTGGGTACCGCGTTCCTTGGTCACTGGCTGGATACCGGCGTCATCCTGGGGGTGGTGCTGATCAACGCCATCATCGGCTTCATCCAGGAGGGCAAGGCGGAGAAGGCGCTGGACGCGATCCGCGGGATGCTCTCGCCCCGCGCCCAGGTCCTGCGTGACGGCCAGCGCCACCGTATTCCCGCCGAGACGCTGGTCCCCGGCGACATCGTGTATCTGCAGGCCGGGGACCGCGTCCCGGCGGACCTGCGCCTGACCGGGGCGCACAACATGCGCATCGACGAGGCCGCCCTGACCGGCGAATCGGTCGCCAGCGACAAGCAGAGCGAGCCGGTGGCGGCCGCATCCGACCTCGGCGATCGCCGCTCGATGGCCTATTCCGGCACGCTGGTGGCCTTTGGCCAGGGCCGCGGGGTGGTGGTCGGCACCGGGGCCGATACCGAGATCGGCCGCATCTCCACCCTGATCGGCGAGGTGGAGACCCTGACCACCCCGCTGCTGCGCCAGATCGCCCAGTTCGGCCACTCGCTGTCGGTGGCGATCGGCGTCCTGGCGGCGGCCACCTTCGCCTTCGGCTACTGGGTGCGCGACTACGACCTGGTGGAGACCTTCCTCGCCGCGGTCAGCCTGGCGGTGGCGGCGATCCCCGAGGGCCTGCCGGCGATCATGACCATCACCCTGGCGATCGGGGTGCAGCGCATGGCCGCGCGCCACGCGATCATCCGCCGCCTGCCGGCGGTGGAGACCCTCGGCTCGATCACCACCATCTGCTCGGACAAGACCGGCACCCTCACCCGCAACGAGATGACGCTGAAGAGCATCATCACCACCGCGGCGGAGTACGAGCTGGGCGGGGTCGGCTACGAGCCGCACGGCGGCATTACCCGCGACGGCCAGGAGGCGGACCCGGAGGCCGATCCCCTGCTGGCCGAGGTCCTGCGCGGCCTCCTGCTGTGCAACGATGCCGAGGTCTATCTGAAGGACGACCGGTGGACCATGGAGGGCGACCCGACCGAGGGGGCCCTGATCGTCGCCGCGATGAAGGGCGGACTGGAGCCGAAGGCGATCAACGAGCGCTTCGTGCGGGACGACGTGATCCCGTTCGAATCGTCCTACAAGTTCATGGCCACCCTGCACCATGACCATGAAGGCGGGGCCTTCGTCTTCCTCAAGGGGGCGCCGGAACGCGTGCTGGCCGTATGCAGCCAGCAGCGCACCGCCGATGGCGAGGCGCCCCTGGACGCCGAGCACTGGCAGCAATGGATGGACAGCGTCGCCGCGCGCGGCCAGCGCCTGCTCGCGCTCGCCACCCGGCGCATGGAGGATCACCGCCAGGAACTGGAGTTTTCCGACATCGAGGACGGGGGGCTCACCCTGGTGGCGGTCTGCGGGATCATCGACCCCCCGCGCGAGGAGGCGATCGAGGCGGTGGCCCACTGCCAGGAGGCCGGCATCCGCGTGAAGATGATCACCGGCGATCACGGCGTTACCGCGCGCGCGATCGCCGACGAGCTGGGCATCAGTACCGAGGGCGGTGTGGTGGTCGGGCACGAGCTGGAAGGCGCCAGCGACGCGGAGCTCGAGGAGCAGGTCCGCCATGTGGACGTGTTCGCCCGCGCCACGCCGGAGCACAAGCTGCGCCTGGTGCGCGCGATCCAGAGCCACGGCGACGTGGTCGCAATGACCGGCGACGGTGTCAACGATGCCCCCGCCCTCAAGCGCGCCGATGTCGGCGTGGCCATGGGCGTGAAGGGCACCGAGGCCGCGCGCGAGGCCGCCGAGATGGTGCTGGCCGACGACAACTTCGCCTCCATCGCCAACGCGGTGGAGGAAGGCCGCACCGTCTACGACAACCTGAAGAAGGCGATCCTGTTCCTGCTGCCCACCAACGGTGGCCAGGCCTTCACCATCGTCGCCGCGATCCTGCTCGGCCTCACCCTGCCGCTGACACCGGTGCAGGTGCTGTGGGTCAACATGGTCACCGCGGTCACCCTGGCCCTGGCCCTGGCCTTCGAGCCCACCGAACCCGGCACCATGCAGCGCCCGCCGCGGCCGCCCAACACACCGCTGCTGTCCGGCTTCCTGCTCTGGCGCATCGGCTTCGTCTCCGCGCTGCTGGTCGCCGGCACCTTCGGCCACTTCCTGTGGCTGGATCAGCAAGGCGTGGCGGAGGAATTCGCGCGCACCGTGGCCATCAACACCCTGGTCATGGGCCAGCTGTTCTTCCTGTTCAACAGCCGCTACATCCTGGAGCCGGCGCTGAACCGGGCGGGCCTGTTCGGCAGCCGCCCCGTACTGATCGCGGTCGGCGTGCTGATCGTGCTGCAGGGCCTGTTCACCTACGCCCCGCCGCTGCA
>JBJHBC010000140.1:0-5589 GCA_050485285.1 Thioalkalivibrio sp. | reverse complement strand
CGCAGGGCGACAGCGTGGTATAGAGGGTGCACTCGCGGTACACCCGCGCCGGCTGGCGCCCGGCGTTCTCCAGCGCATCCATCTCCGCATGCAGGATCGCGCTGCCCTGCTGCACCCGCCGATTGTGTCCGCGCCCGATCACCTCGCCTCGGTGCACCAGCACCGACCCGATGGGGATTCCGGCCTCGCCCAAACCCTCGCGCGCCTCGTCCAGCGCCATCTCCAGAAACGGATCCATCGTCGTCATCCAGCCATCTCCTCCTGCGGGACAGGCAGCGACAATAGACGAAGTGGCCGCGCGAGACCGAATCCGTGCGGGGGACGGAGTGTCGTCAGGGCCGTGATTTCAGACGTGGGCGCTGAAGTCGCCGCGGCGGGGCTGGCCGAGGAGGTACAGGAAATCCGCCTCGCGCAGGTGCACGAGGGATTCGTGGTCGCCGGCCTCGAGATACACGTCGCGCTGCTCCAGCAGGCTTTCGTCCACCAGGGTCTCCAGCCCGAAGGCCGGCCCCAGGGCGGGGATGGCGCCACGTTCGCAGTCGGCAAACACGCGGGCCACCTCGTCCTCGGTGGCCAGGCCCACATGCTCCCCCAGCAGCCGGTGCAGGCGTCCCAGTTTCACGCGGCGCGTGGCCGGCACGATGGCCAGGCGGTACTGCCCGTCCTCCTCGACCAGCAGCACCGCCTTGGCCACGGCGTCACCCGGCACATGGGCCGCTTCGGCCGTGCGGCTGGCCGAGTCGGAATGCGGATGGTGCACGACCTGGTAGGTCACCGCATGCTCGTCGAGAAAGTTGTTCAGGGTCCTGGAAATACTCATGGCGCGCCCTCCGGCAAGGCCTTAACCCGACTATAGACCCCACCGCCAACGCCGGCGGCTGCGCCCGACACCTGCGCCGGTACAATCGCACCCATGACCGTATTCTCCGTCCTCGACCTGGCCCCGATCACCGCCGATGGCGACGCCGGCCGGGCGCTGCACAACACCCTGGATCTGGCGCGCCACGCCGAGACGCTGGGCTTCCGGCGCTACTGGCTGGCGGAGCACCACAACATGCCCGGCATCGCGAGCGCCGCCACCGCCGTCGTGATCGGCCAGGTCGCGGCCGCCACCGAACATATTCGGGTGGGTGCCGGCGGCATCATGCTGCCGAACCATGCACCCCTGGTGGTCGCCGAACAGTTCGGCACCCTGAACGCCCTGTACCCCGGCCGTATCGACCTGGGACTGGGCCGGGCACCCGGGACCGATCCGACCACGGCCCGCGCCCTGCGCCGCGCCCCGGACATCGACCCCGACGAATTCCCCCGGGACGTCGCCGAGGTGCTCGGCTACCTGGACGATCCGCAGCCGGACCAGGTGATCCGCGCCATCCCCGGCGCCGGCCAGCAGGTGCCCGTCTGGATCCTGGGTTCCAGCCTGTTCGGCGCCCAGCTGGCGGCCCGCATGGGACTGCCCTACGCATTCGCCTCGCACTTCGCTCCCGGGCAACTGATGGACGCCCTGGCGCTGTACCGGAACCAGTTCCGACCGTCCGCATGGCTGGACCGCCCCTACGCGATGCTCGGCTACAACGTGTACGCCGCCGACACCGACGACGCGGCCCGCACCCTGGCCAGCTCCATGGAACAGGCGTTCATCAGCCTGCGTCGCGGGCGCCCGGAACCGATCCAGCCCCCCGTCGAGGGCTACCGCGAGCGGCTCGACCGCGCCGAACGCGCGATCGTCGAGCAGACCATGGCCTGCTCCGCGATCGGCGCACCGGACACGGTGGAGACCGAGATCCGTCAGTTTCTCGAGCAGACCGCCGCTGACGAACTGATCGTCACCACCTCCACCTTCGATCACGCGGCGCGACGGCGCTCGCTGGAACTGACCGCGGCGGTACGCGACCGGCTCGCCGGGGACGCTCGCTAAGACGCGGTTCACCCGATTGGGACGAGTGCCCTATGCTTGGAACAGGGGCCGGCCAGGCCACGGGCATTCCGGACAAGGGGAACACATGCGGGTCAAGGTTCACGGCGTCACCATCGAATGCACCACCGGCGACATCGCCGCGCAACGCGACATGGATGCGGTGGTCAACGCCGCCAATGCCTGGCTGCGACCGGGCGGTGGTGTGGCCGGAGCCATCCACCGTGCCGCGGGCCCGGGGCTGGAGCGTGAATGCCAGCCGCTGGCGCCGATCGAACCGGGTCAGGCCGTTCTGACCGACGGCCACAACCTGCCCAACCGCTTCGTGATCCACTGCCTCGGGCCGGTCTACGGGCATGACGAGCCGGCCAGCCGACTGCTGGCCGACTGCTACCGCAATGCCCTGCTCCGGGCGGAAGAGGCCGGGGTCTACGGCATCGCCTTTCCGGCCTTGTCCACCGGGGCGTTCGGCTATCCCGTCGCGGAGGCCGCCCGGATCGCTCTGCAGACGGTCATTGGCGCCACCCCGCGTCTGGACGCCGTCGGCCACATCCGCTTCGTCCTGCACACCGAGGCCGATCTCGAGATCCACGCGCAGATCCTGGAAGAGCTGACGGCATGACCGGCGCCGGGCACGCAACCGCCCCGTACACCCCTGGCCTGGCGCTGTTCACGGACCTCTACGAACTCACCATGCTTCAGGCCTACTACGAGGAGGACCTGCACGAACCCGCAGTCTTCAGCCTGTTCGTGCGCCGCCTGCCGCAGCGCCGCAACTATCTGCTGGCCTGCGGGCTGGACACCGTCCTGCAACAGCTCGAAGACCTGCGCTTCGAATGGTCGGATCTCGACTATCTGGCCGGCCTCGACCGCTTCTCCGACCGGTTCCTGCGCTGGCTGGAGGCCTTCCGTTTCACCGGGACGGTCCGCGCCGTGCCCGAGGGCACCCCGGTGTTCGCCAACGAACCGATCCTGGAGGTCACCGCGCCGCTCCCCGAGGCCCAGCTGATCGAGACTCTGGTGATGAACCAGATCCACCTGCAGACGGTACAGGCGAGCAAGGCCGCCCGCCTGGTGACCGCGGCCGGGGAGCGGCAGGTCGTGGACTTCGGCGCCCGCCGCATGCACGGGCTGGACGCCGCCCTGAAGGGCGCGCGCGCCTTCCATATCGCCGGCGTCGCCAGTACCTCCAATGTCCTGGCGGGCAAGCGCTACGGTGTGCCGGTGAGCGGCACCATGGCCCACAGCTACATCCAGGCGCACGAGGACGAAGCCGAGGCCTTCGCCGCCTTTGCCCGCCTCTACCCGGACACGGTGCTGCTGGTGGACACCTACGACACCCTCGAAGGCGTGCGCCGTGTCATCCAGCTCGGCCATGAACGGGGCGAGGCCTTCCGCGTTCGCGCCATCCGCCTGGACTCCGGTGATCTCGGAACACTGGCCCGCCAAGCCCGGGCGATGCTGGACGACGCCGGACTGCAGCAGGTCGGGATCTTCGCCAGCGGCGGCCTCGACGAACACGCGATCGCCGAGTTGCTGGCACGGGACACACCCATCGACGCCTTCGGCGTCGGCACCAGCATGGGCATCTCCACCGACGTGCCGGACCTGGATATCGCCTACAAGCTGGCCGAGTACGCCGGAGAAGGCCGCCTCAAGCTTTCCAGCGGCAAACCCATCCTGCCGGGCGCCAAGCAGATCTTCCGACGCCAGGAAGGCGGCCGGTTCGCGGGCGACATCATTGCCCGCCACGACGAAAGCCAGCCCGGGGAACCATTACTGCGGCCGGTGATGCACGAGGGCCAGCGTCTGCCCGCGCATCCTCGCGACCTGGACACGCTGCGTGACCACGCGCGGGAACAGCGGGCGCAACTGCCCCCCGCGATCCGCGCCATCGAGCCCGCGGAGACACCCTACCCCGTGTCCGTCAGCCCGGCGCTACAGGCACACCAGGATGCGGTCACCCGCGCCATACGCGCCCGGCACGCCACATCCGGCCAGCGGAAACACCAAGGGGGAGTCCCATGACGGACGATCCGCGCCACCAGCTTCAGAACGGGGATGCCCTGCTGGTCGTCGACGTGCAGAACGATTTCTGCCCCGGCGGGGCCCTGGCCATCGATCACGGCGACACCGTCATCCCGGTGCTCAACCGCTGGCTTGAGGCCGCGGACGCGCTGGGACTGCCGGTCTATGCCTCCCGCGACTGGCACCCGGCCGGACACCCGAGCTTCCGGGAACAGGGCGGCCCCTGGCCTCCACACTGTCTGCAGGACTCGCCCGGGGCCCGATTCCATGCCGACCTCGCGCTGCCCGCCGGGGTCATCAAGGTCACGAAGGGAACGCGCTTCGACCACGACCAGTACTCCGCGTTCGACCAGACCGGCCTCGCCGAGGAACTGCGGAAACGGGGCGTGACGCGAATCTGGCTGGGCGGGCTGGCCCTCGACGTCTGCGTGGCGGCAACAGCCGTGGACGCGCGCAACAACGGCTTTGACGTCCACCTGATCCCGCATGCCGCGCTGCCCGTTACGCCGGAGGGCGGCACGGAGGCCCGAAGAAAGATGAAAGCCGCCGGCGTGGAGATCGCGGCGTATGACTGAACCGAACAAGATGCCGGTCCAGCTGATCACCGTGGACGAGGTGGTCCGGGCGGCCGACCACCTGGCACGCCAGGTCCTGGACACCGGCTTCCAGCCGGACTGCATCGTGGCGATTGCCCGCGGCGGATTCATGCCGGCGCGTTTTCTCTGCGACTTCCTCCGCGTGCACAAGCTGCTGAGCCTGAAGGTGGAACACTACACCTCGGGGGCCCGCGAGAAACAGCAGGCAGCGGTCACCATCCCGCTCGCCGGCGACGTGCGCGGCGAACGGGTCCTGCTGGTGGACGACGTCAACGACTCCGGGGATACCCTGGTGGCCGCCCGCGCCCACCTGGAGGGCTTCGGACCGGCCACGGTGCGCACCGCGGTGCTCCACGAAAAGGCCGGCACAAGCTGTCGCGCGGACTTCCGCAGTCAGTCCGTTCAGGAATGGCGCTGGATCCTCTACCCCTGGGCCGTCATCGAGGATGTCGGCCAGTTCGCCCGCGATATGGACCCGGCCCCGACCAGCCCCTCCGATCTGCACGCCCGCCTGCAGCAGGACTACGGCCTCGCGCTGAGCACCGCCGAGCTGGATCGCGTGATCCGCTACAACCGGCTCGACTACTGAGTGCGCGCGAGCGGGACCGCTGCGTCGCCCGGCACCCGTCATCGCGCAGCCCCGCAGGGGCGGCGGCAATCGCTTGGAGGCTCCACCGGATTCCGCTCGCCACCGGGCCCAGCACGGAGATCGCCACGGCGCTGCGCGCCTCGCGATGACAGGGGGCTTCTGCGTCATGGCGCGCCCCGCAGCACCAGCCGCCACCACCGAGTGCCCTTTCTGTACCCCGGGCTTGGCATGTCGCGCGACGCGAAGGATCATACGCCCTGGCGTCCGCGCGGACGGCCCCCCTGATCGCAACCCATCCAGCATCGAGACCGCCCATGTCGTATCTCAAGGATTTCCCCAACCCGGAAGGCTACTTCGGCGAATTCGGCGGCGCGTTCCTGCCGCCGGAACTGGAACCGCATTTCGCCGAGATCAACCACGCCTACCGGACCCTCGCCCGCTCCGGTGATTTCCTGAACGAG
>JBJHBC010000139.1:0-5749 GCA_050485285.1 Thioalkalivibrio sp. | reverse complement strand
TCGGCGTCAGGATGTGCGAGCCGTCGATGCCGCCGCGGCGCGAGCCCAGTTCCAGGTTGTCGCGCACCGTGCCCCAGGAGGACTGCTTCAGCACCTGTACATCCGGCATCCCGTGGTCGGCGAAGAAACCCTTCTCCAGCGCGACGAACAGCGGCGCGGCATCCGTCAGGGCAATAAAGCCCAGCTTCGCCTCGGTCGTCTCCGGCTTGCCGGTGCTGGCCTTCGCATAGCCCCACGGCGCGGCCCCGGAAACGCCCAGCGCGGTCGCGCCGATCCCGGCGGCCATGCCGCCCAGGAAACGCCGGCGCGACAGGCCGGAGGTCTTTTTCGTGTCATGCGTGTGATCGGTCATTGTGGATTCACTCCCCTTGTCAGCGAATACATCCCAAAAACGAAAAAAGGCGTCGCATCAGCCCGGCCGCGTTTGCAGCCGGGTGATGGACGCCTTTGTCCAGTCCCGTGGGAGGCCCGGTCTTCGGGTCTCCCTGTTGTCAGGCGACGAACCGCCGTTGGCTCGTCTTGCCGATACTCCTGCAGGAGGTGTGCCAATTAGCCGTTGCTAATCGACTCCACGGGCCAGAATCGCCACGTGGCGCGGAAAAATCGGACAGTTTCGAACACCGGGTCGAACGCTTGCGGGAAGCCCGAAGTCCGGAAGCCTATACCTAAGGCACCAGCCTGGGGCGCACTTGCGGTGCAGTTGACCTGCAATAGTGCGCTGCCAGAGGGCGACCTAACCCGCCGTAGGAGCCGCCTTGGCGGCGAGGCCCCTGCCAAAGTCCGGCGCGCGCAGGGGCTTCGCCGCCAAGGCGGCTCCTACAGGCCCTTGCCGAGGAGGTCGGACATCGCGACGGTCGCCTCGGCGACCTCGGCCAGGCGGCGGTTCTGGTTCATGGCGGTCTGGCGCAGGAGCTTGTAGGCCTGGTCCTCGCTGAGGCCGCGGTGCTGGATCAGCAGGGCCTTGGCGCGTTCGATGGTCTTGCGCTCGGCCAGGGCCTGGCGTGCCGCCTGCAGTTCATCCTCCACCGACTGCAGCCGGGCCGCCTGGCGCTGCACCAGGTCCATCACCGAGTGTCCGACGATCGGTACGTTGAGTGCCGCATCGCCCTCCTCCTGCGCGGGCTCCAGGCCCTCCGGCGCGCCGAAGAACACCGCATACGGGACACTGTCGCGCAGCTCCGACTCCGCGAGTTGCGCAACCCGGTCACGCACCGCGCCGAGGTCCGCGCGATCCGCCGTGATGCGTGCCGAGCAGCACTCGTTCAGGTGCATCTCCAGCAGGTCCTCGATCTCCTTCATCGCGTCGATGCGCGCGGTGGTACAGGCAAACCATTCCTCGGCCCGGGCCGGGTCGTGGTGCCCGGAGGCCTCGGTACAGGCCCGACGGCGAAGGCGCTCGATGTCGGCCGCGAAGGACGCCGTCTGCAGTTCGCGCCAGGCGGCGCAGGCCGCCGGTGCCGCGAACTCGGAGAAGATGCGGAACGCCCGTTCCTGGGCATCGATCCGATGGACCAGCGCCTGGCGCAGCTCGGTCTCGAAGCTCGCGGCCCCGAACCCGGCGGCCCCGATCGCGCGCTCCTGCCCTGCCAGTTCCTTTCCCTGCATGAAGTTCAGCAGGGCCACCAGGGCGCGCGACACCTCGGGATCGGTCGCCGAATCCGCAGCCTCGAACACCAGGGCCATCAGGGCGCGAATCAGCTCGCTGAAGCCGCGGGTCGAGTCCATCGGGCTCAGGGTCAGCTCCAGGACTTCCTCGCGCAGGCTGCCCAGGCCGGACAGACCATGCAACGCCAGCGCCATGCGCCCCAGCAGCCGGCTGCGGCCATGGGCGCAGGCGTCCGGTGCCAGCCAGCCATCCAGGTGCTCGCGGAACGCAGCCGCGGCGGCGCCCGATTCGGCCCGGTATTGCTCCAGTTCGCGGGTATAGCGCTGGCCGCCGGATCCAATCCAGAGGCTGGAGGCCCCGCGCTCGCGCTGCAGGGCATGCACCAGCGCGCGGATGCGCCCCACCAGCTGCACCGCTTCCAGCAGGCGCTCCAGGCTCACCACCTCGCATTTGCGCGAGGCGACCAGGAAATCGCCAATGGACTCTTCGAGGGAAAAATTCGGGGATGTGTTCTGGGTCATGCTCGTCGTCCGTGGATCACTCCCGAAACAAACAAGCATGCGATGTGCCAGTTCGACCGACTGGCGGCGGGGGTACGAACAAAAGCGGGCGGGGCATCACGACGCGCCCGCCCGCGGAACGGCCCGCTCGATCAGAAGCTCATGGAGCGGTCGAAATCGGCGACGGCCTGGACGTAGTGGCCCATGCCGGCCATTTCGGCGTTCGGCAGGAAGTTGTGCTCGCCGACGTCGCGGCCCTTGGCGCAGGCCTCGCAGGCCCAGAACGGGACGCCTTCACTCACCAGCGAATCCACGATGTCCTTCATCGCCGGCATGTTGTGACCGACGATCTTGTCGTACACGTTACGGTTGGCGATGTTCACGGCCTCGCCCTGCAGCCAGACGGTCACGTCATGGCCCTGCTGCTTGGCCACATTGGCGGCGATCATGCCAAGGGTGGCGCGGGTCGGATCGTCGGTACCGGCGGTGACGGCAACAATAAAGCGCATGGGAATCTCCCGGGGTTGAAAAGGTGCGGAAACGGTAGCGGCCGGCGATCGCGACGTCGATTTCCCACAAGCGGCGGGGAAACACTCGGGTCAGGGGGCGCCCCGAGCCGTGACGCTGTTGCGGTAGAGCTTGAACGCCATCAGCAGCCAGGGCACGGCGTGGACGACCAGGTCGAGCACATCGAGTGGCCGGGTGAGCTCACCGGCGAACAGCCAGCGCAGCTTTTCCGCGACATGCGGCTCGGGGACCCAGGGGGCCAGGCCGAGGGTCGCAACCAGCAGCGCGAACAGCCAAAGGGGGGCCCGATCGACCCAGTGAACGAAGCGTTTCATCGCGCGCATGCTACCCAAGCCCCGCCAGCGGCGCAGCCCGGGGCCACCATCGACCTTGCCCGCGCGGCAACCGATGACTAGAATCCAAGCCGCTTCAGGGGAGTAGCGACCCGGGTGGCCTGGCCTCACCGGGGTCTGCATCAACAGATTCGATCCTCCGCCCGGAGGACCGTGGTGCAGGCAGCCCCGCCGCCGATGCGGCACCGGGCCCCGCGAGACCTGTGGCATGGCGCCCCGATCCGTGGCCGGGTGGGTGGTGCGATGTCACGTGTCTTGCCCACCCACCCGGCCCGGAAGACCGTCATGGAAGCCCTGCTCGTCTCCACCGTCATCGTCGCCATCGCCGAGATGGGCGACAAGACCCAGCTCCTCGCCCTGCTCCTGATCTGCCGCTATCAGCAGACCTGGCCCATCATCTGGGGCATCGTGGTGGCCACGCTGGCCAATCACTTCCTCGCCGCGCTGGCGGGCGTGTGGATCGGCGCCAGCATCCCGGATGACTGGCTGCGCTGGGGGCTGGGCATCGGATTCATCGTGATGGCCGCCTGGGTACTGGTCCCGGATGGCGAGGACGAGCTGCCGGCCGCCTCGAAACACGGCGTATTCTGGACCACCACGGTGCTGTTCTTCCTGGTCGAGATGGGGGACAAGACCCAGGTCGCCACCGGCGCGCTGGCCGCGACCTTTGACAGCCTGATCCTGGTCGTGGTCGGCTCGACCATCGGCATGGTGCTCGCGAATGCCCCGGTGGTGTGGCTGGGCCAGCGCTTCGCCTGCCACCTGCCCCTGCGGCTGTTACGCGCGCTCGCCGCCCTGCTGTTCTTCACCCTGGGCCTTGGAGTCCTGCTCGCCTGGGTCTGAGGGAGACACTGAAGTCATTGGCGCCTCGGCATGCAGTGTCTTCTGACCCAGCCAGATGCGGCGCACCAGGCGCGGCAGCAACAACAGCAGCGCCAGCACCGCGAGCAGGGCCAGCCCCAGCTGTACCCCGCTGTCAGCGCCACTGGCCAACTCCCGGGTGGCGTGTCCCAGCCAGGCATAGGCGAACAGGCTGGGGATCAGGGCGACCATGGTGGTCAGCACGAAGACCGGAAGCGGCAGACGCACTAGCCCCAGGGCGTAGTTCGTCGGCGCGAATGGAAACACCGGCACCAGACGGGTCAGGGCCACAACCCGCCAGCCCTCGGCCTCCACATCGGCACGCAGCCGCGTGCTGCGCGGGCCCATGCGCGGGGCCAGCCAGGGCTGCAGCCAGGTACGCGCAAGCAGGAAGGCGATGACCGCCGCCAGGGTGGCCGCCAACAGGCTGAGGGCGGCGCCGGTGAAGGGGCCGAACAGGGCCCCGCCGAGCAGGATCCAGAAGGTACTGGGCAGCGGGAACAGGGCCAGCAGCATGAAGGCGAGCACGAACACCAGGTAGGCACCCGCACCCCAGCCCCGCAGCCAGGCCTCCACCTCGCCCAGCGGGAAGCCGAGGCTCGGCCACTCGGTGGTCAGCAGGATCCACGCCAGCGACACGCCGAACAGGATCGCCGCCACCGTCAGCCACCGCTTGTGATGCCGGATGCGCAACCCGGTCAGCCCTCCCCGCCGGGGTCTCCGCCCGCGCCGCGCAGACGGTCCAAGCGCTCCGCCAGCGCGCGCTCGGTGCCGTCCCGACGCGGGCTGTAGAAGCGCGCGTCTTCCAGACCCTCCGGGAGGTAGACCTGCCCGCGGGCGAAGCCATCGGGCTCATCGTGATCGTAGCGGTACCCGGCCCCGAAACCTTCCGCGCGCATCAGCTCGGTCGGCGCGTTGCGCAGGTGCAGCGGCACACCCGCGCTGCCGCTATCGCCGATCGCCGAGCGCGCCTCGTTCAGGGCCGCATAGGCGCTGTTGCTCTTGGGGGCGGCGGCCAGCTCGATCACCGCCTGCACCAGCGCCAGGTCACCTTCCGGCCGGCCCAGGCGCTCCATGGTCTGCCAGGCGGCGAGCACCCGCGCGCCCAGTCCGACCGCGGCCAGTCCGATGTCCTCGTAGGCCATGCGCAGCAGGCGTCGGCCCAGGTAGTCCGGGTCGCAGCCGGCATCCAGCATGCGGGTCAGCCAGTACACCGCCGCGTTCGGGTCGGAGCCCCGCACCGACTTGTGCAGGGCAGAGATCTGGTCGTAAAAGGCATCGCCCTGGCGGTCGAAGGCCAGTGACTGCGCGCCCATGACCGCGCGCAGGGCATCGCCGGTAATAGCGCCGTCACGGGCCAGGTCCGAGGCGGTTTCCAGCCAGTTCAGCGCGCGCCGGGCATCGCCATCAGCGGCGCGCGCAAGGCGCTGACGCTCCTCCGGGTCCAGCGTCAGGCCGCGCCCGCCCAGACCCCGTTCCGGGTCCTCCAGGGCGCGCTCGATCAGGGACTCGACCGCGTCCGCCCCCACCGCCTCCATGCGGTAGACCCGCGCGCGCGACAGCAGCGCGCTGTTGAGCGCGAACGACGGGTTCTCGGTGGTCGCGCCGACGAAGGTCAGCGTGCCGTCCTCGATATGCGGCAGCAGGGCATCCTGCTGGCCCTTGTTGAAGCGGTGGATCTCGTCGATGAACAGCAGCGTGCCGACGCCATTGCGCCGACGTGCCTTCGCGGACTCCACGACCGCGCGGACGTCCTTCACCCCGGCCAGTACGGCGGACAGCGTGACGAGGCGCTGGGCTCCGGCCGCCGCCACCAGCCGCGCGAGCGTCGTCTTGCCGCACCCGGGCGGGCCCCACAGGATCATGGACGGCGTCTGGCCCTGCTCGATCGCCTGGCGCAGGGCGGCATCCGGACCGACCAG
>JBJHBC010000138.1:0-5766 GCA_050485285.1 Thioalkalivibrio sp. | reverse complement strand
TCCAGCACCGGGACCCAGTCCTTCTCGCCGCGCGAGATCGCGTCGAGCTCGTCTTCGAGTTTCGCGGTGAAGTCGTAGTCCACGTAGCGGTCGAAGTGCTGGGTCAGGAAGCTGTTCACGATCCGGCCGGTATCGGTCGGGATGAAGCGCTTGCCGTCCATCTCCACATACTCGCGTGATTGCAGCGTGGAGATGATGCTGGCGTAGGTGGACGGACGGCCGATGCCGTATTCCTCCAGCGTCTTCACGAGGCTGGCCTCGGTGTAGCGCGGCGGCGGCTCGGTGAAGTGCTGGTCGGCGGTGACCTCTTCGAGTTGAACCGTGTCGCCCTCGGCCATCTCCGGCAGGCGCTTGTCCTCGTCGTCATCCTGCGCGTCGTCGCGGCCCTCCTGGTAGACCGCGATGAAGCCGGGGTCGACCAGGGTGGAGCCGGTGGCGCGGAAGCGGTGCTGCGTCTCGCCCGGGACCAGGTCGGCGGCGACGGTGTCGAAGGTCGCGTGGATCATCTGGCAGGCGACGGTACGCTTCCAGATCAGGTCGTACAGGCGCGCCTGGTCGCTGCTCAGGCGGTCGCGGACCTCGTTCGGCAGGCGGCGCACGGAGGTCGGGCGGATGGCCTCGTGGGCCTCCTGCGCGTTCTTCGACTTGGTCTTGTACTGGCGCGGGCTGTCGGGGACGTTGTTGGCCCCATAGCGCTCCTCGATCAGGCCGCGGATCTCGCCGATCGCCTCGCCGGCCAGGGCCACCGAGTCGGTACGCATGTAGGTGATCAGGCCGATCGCGCCGGAGCCCAGATCGATGCCTTCATAAAGCTGCTGCGCGGTGCGCATGGTGCGCGATGCGGTGAAGCCCAGCTTGCGCGAGGCCTCTTGCTGCAGGGTCGAGGTGGTGAACGGCGCGGCCGGGTTGCGGCGGCGCTGCTTCTTCTCGACCTTGGCGACCTTGAGTTCGCCGCCGGCGGCGTCGGTCAACCGCTTCTGCGCATCGTGCGCGAGATCGGCGCTGTTGAGATCGAACTGATCCAGTTTGTTGCCGTCCAGGTGCGACAGGCGTGCGGTGAAGGGCTGGCCCTGGCGCTCGGCCTTCGCATCCAGGGTCCAGTACTCGCGCGCGACGAAGGCCTCGATCTCGTTCTCGCGTTCGCAGATCATGCGCAGGGCCGGGCTCTGTACGCGTCCGGCGGACAGGCCGCGCTTGATCTTGCGCCACAACAGTGGGGAGAGGTTGAAGCCGACCAGATAGTCCAGCGCGCGCCGCGCCTGCTGGGCGTCGATTAGCGGCTGGGCCAGGTCGCGCGGTTCCGCGATCGCCTGCTGGATCGCCTTCTTGGTGATCTCGTGGAACACGACCCGATGCACGCCGCGATCGTCCAGCAGGCCGCGGTCACGCAGCACCTCGTAGAGATGCCAGGAGATCGCCTCGCCTTCACGGTCGGGGTCCGTCGCGAGGATCAGGTCGTCGGATTTCTTCAGCGCCTTGGCGATCGCCTCGATCTGCTTCTCGCTGCGCTCGATCACGTCGTACTTCATGCGGAACCCGTTCTCCGGGTCCACCGCGCCTTCCTTGGGGACCAGGTCGCGCACATGGCCATAGGAGGCCATGACCTGGTAGTCCGGGCCGAGATATTTCTCGATGGTCTTGCCCTTGGCGGGCGACTCTACGATGACGAGGTGCTTGCTCATGTCGCTCGGGACCGTCTCCGTGGCAGCGGGTTCCGTGTCGGGGCGGTAGCGGTTGCAGGTGCGCAACCGGGTTCACGGGCGCTAAAGACTAGATGACGAAAACGCCCGTGGCTACCGCATGACCCTCGAAAGACGGGGAAGTCAGTGCAGATAATCCACGGCACTGGGGCCCGAATCGTCGCGCATGACCTCCTCCAGGCGGGAGTAGGCGATCGCGTCGTCGGGCTGGTTAAACAGCACCATCAGTACCACCCAGCGCAGCTGGTCGAGGTCGATCTCCTCGGCGTCCAGCTCCATTACGCGGTCCAGCACCAGCTCGCGGGTGCCGGCGGTCAGCAGGCCGTTCTGCTCCAGGTGCAGCAGGAAGCCATGGGCTTCGGTGTCCAGGCGTTTTTGCTCTTCCGGGGCATAGATCCGCTGGGCGGCGCCGTCGCCGCCGCGCCCGGCCAGAGGGGCCTCGCTCATCAGGCGATCCAGCCAGCCCAGCGCGCGGTCGATCTCGCGGCGGGCAAAGCCGGCCTCCACCAGATGGCGTTCCAGCTCCGAGCGGTCCGGCTCCTCGTCGGATTCCTCGTCGATGGTGTGCTCGAAGAGATACATGAGCACATCCAGCACATTCTCGTTCATGATTCGGGGGATCCTGCGTCGAGGCGCTGGTAACGCCCGTGGTCGAGGGCGGCCACGCGGCCATGGAGTTCAAGCAAAACCAGCATGGATGAAAGCTGTTCGATGGTCAATTTGGTGCGTTCACGCAGGGTTTCCAGCGGGACCGGGTCGAATCCCATCGCGTTCAGTACGCGTTCCTGCTCCGGATCCAGCGGTTCGGAGGCGGGTTCGGCCGCGGCCGGGGGCGTATCGGGTGCGACGCCCAGCCAGTCCGCGAGGTCATCCAGGATCTCCTCGGCCGACTCCACCAGCTGGGCGCCATCGCGGATCAGCCGGTGGCAGCCACGGCTGGTCGGATTCAGTACCGAACCGGGGACGGCGTAGACCTGGCGTCCCTGTTCGGCGGCCAGCCGCGCGGTGATCAGGGACCCGCTCTTCAGCGCCGCCTCGACGACCAGGGTCGCGAGTGACAGGCCGCTGATCACGCGGTTGCGCTGCGGGAAGTTACGCGCCAGCGGCCGGGTGTCGGTGGGCCACAGCGAGACCACAAGGCCATGGTCCGCGATGCGGTGCGCCAGGCGCCGGTGCTGGGAGGGGTAGATGCGGTCGGGCCCGGTGGCCACGACCGCGATGGTGCGCCCGCCGGGCGCGGCCAGGGCCCCTTCGTGGGCGGCGCCGTCGATGCCTCGGGCCAGGCCGCTGGTGATCGTCAGTCCGGCCCCGGCCAGCTCGCGCGCGAATTCCGTGGCGAGGCGCTCCCCCTGTGGGGTGGCCTCGCGGCTGCCGACGATCCCTACCTGCGGGCTGCGCAGCAGCTCGCGCGCGCCGTTCAGGTACAGCACCGGGGGCGGGTCGGGGAGTTCCGCCAGCAGGGGCGGATAGTCGGGATCGTCCAGGCACAGCAATGTGTGCCGGGGGTCGGCATCCAGCCAGGCCTGGTCGGCCTGCGCCCCGGCCTCGCGGGCTTTGTGGGCGGCGGCGTCCAGCTTGAGGTCGACGCCGGCGCGCTGCCATTCGGCCGCAGGGGCGGCCAGGGCGTGGCCCGGAGAGCCGAAGGCCTCGACCAGTTGCAGCAGGCGCCGCGGGCCGAGGCCTGGGGTGTTGATCAGTTGCAGCCAGTCCTCGTGCGGGGCGGCTGCCGCGCCGGCATCACGCATGCAGCCTGGCCGCAGGCCCGGTCAGGGGGTGCGAACCTTGTCGCCCTCGCGCAGGGTGCGCTCGGCCTCGGTCACCAGCACGTAGGACACCTTCTCGAAGGTCTGGAAGACCATCACGGTGCCGACTTCCTCTTCCGGCAGAGTGACGACCTCGTTGGTGCGATCGCTGATCGGGTCGCGGACCTCGCGCCCGGCGGTGAAGGCGGTCAAGACCTGGCCGTTCTCGATGCCGTCGCGTTCGCCACGGTTGATGATGGCGGCCTGCAGCTGGCCGATCTGGCTGATGGCGTCGAACAGCGAGATGATCGTGCCCTCGGTACCGGCCGGCGGGCGCCCGATATCGAACAGCATGTCCTGTTCTTCGGCGTAGGGCACCAGGCGGTCGCCGCGGATGGCCTCGCGCTCGCCCTTGCGGATGTCGGCGCGGGCCACGTTGCCCGGCTCGATGATCTCGGCCTCGCCCACCGGCAGGGTGGCGACGCCCAGGTCCTCGCCGGTGTCCGGATCGGTCAGCGCGCCGTCGTGGCGAACGATGTGATAGAGCTCGTAGCGTTCGGTGTCCTCGGCGTTGCGTACGTATACCCGGTCGCCCGGGCCAAAGATCACGCGCTCGTCCTGCGAGGCGAGGATGTAGGGGGCGTTTTCCAGGGTTTCCTCGTCCAGCACCTGCGGACGGAACATGAACGACTGCAGGGTGGAGATCGGGGAAACGTCCTCGTCGCGCTCCACCACCCGTGCTTCCGGCGACAGGCGATGCGTCGAGCGTACCCGTGGACCGCCATCGACCGTGATGCGCGGCCGGCCGTCCACGTAGTGGATGCTCAGCACGTCACCCGGATAGATCAGGTGGGGATTCTCGATCTCGGGGTTGACCAGCCAGATCTCCGGCCAGTACCACGGATCCTGCAGGAACATCGCGGAGATATCCCAGAGGGTGTCGCCCTTCTTCACGACGTAGCGTTCGGGCGCGGATTCGCGGATCTCCGGCTCGGCCTCGGGGGTCGAGCGCTCATCCTGTGCTTCGTGCGCCGGGCGGGCTTCGGCCTGCGTGGTGCCGGAATCGGAGGCGGTGGTTTCGCCGCCGCCGTTCTCGGGTGTGGCCGCGCAGGCGCCCAGCAACAGCGTTACACTGAACAGAATGCCCGGCAGAACGAAGGTCGTGGTGGCCCTGGTCTTGTACATTTGGTGTCCCCTGTCAGGTCCGCGCGCTCCCCGAGCCTTCCTGTGGCCCGGCCCCCAATCGGATGACGCAATTCCGCGGATATTGCGGTCCAACGTTAGCAGAATTGCGACATCTGTACAGTACAAAGTTTGAGGTTTTTTCATGGCCAAGCGTGAAATCCTGCACTTCCCCGACCCGCGGCTGCGCCTGAAGGCCGAGCCGGTCGCCGAGGTGGACGACGAAATCCGCACCCTGGTGGACGACATGTTCGAGACCATGTACGCCGCGCCCGGCATTGGTCTGGCCGCCACCCAGATCAACGTGCAAAAGCGTGTGCTGGTCGCGGATGTCTCCGAGGACCAGAGCGAGCCGCATGCCCTGATCAACCCGGAGATCCTCGAGACCTCCGGTGAGGAGGAAATGGACGAGGGCTGCCTGTCCGTCCCCGGTTTCTACGAGAAGGTGCAGCGCGCCGATCGGATTCGCGTGCGTGCCCTGGGGCGTGACGGTCAGCCCTTCGAGCTGGACATCGATGGCCTGCTGGCGGTGTGCATCCAGCACGAGATCGACCACCTCGACGGCAAGCTGTTCGTCGATTACCTGTCCAGCCTCAAGCGCAGCCGCATCCGCAAGAAGCTGGAGAAGCAGGGCGGGCGCTCCGGAGCTGGTGACAAGACCGCGGTCCCCGCGGTCTGATGGGAGTGGCGGACACGGACGTCGAGTCCCTGCGCATTGTCTATGCGGGGACGCCGGATTTCGCGGTTCCCGCGCTGCAGGCCCTGATCGACGGCGGGCATGCCCCGGTCGCGGTCTATACCCAGCCGGACCGACCGGCAGGGCGCGGACGCAAGCTGCGTCCGGGCCCGGTCAAGCAGGTCGCCGAGGCCGCCGGTCTGCCGGTGGTGCAGCCGGAGAGCCTGAAGTCCGCCGAGGCTCAGGCCGAACTCGCCGCCTGGCGCCCGGATATCCTGATCGTGGCGGCCTACGGGCTGATCCTGCCCCGCGCCGTACTCGCGATCCCGCCACTGGGCGGGCTCAATATCCATGCCTCGCTGCTGCCGCGCTGGCGCGGCGCGGCGCCGATCCATCGCGCGATCCTCGCGGGGGACGAAGAGACGGGGGTCTGCCTGATGCAGATGGCCCCGGGGCTGGATACCGG
>JBJHBC010000137.1:0-5828 GCA_050485285.1 Thioalkalivibrio sp. | reverse complement strand
CGTCTTCCGGGGAATTCCCGGGCGCAACGGGACTCCATAGCAACGCGATCAAGCCCATCACGACCAACGGAATACGCAACATGGATGCATCCTCGTCATATGTACTGGAGGCCCGGGACATCGAACAGCGGATCAACGGACCCCGCGGGCCGCTGGACATCCTGCGCGGCATATCGCTGGCGGTCCAGGCCGGCGAGACGGTCGCGATCCTCGGCGCCTCCGGATCGGGCAAGTCCACCCTGCTCGGGCTCCTTGCAGGTCTGGACGCCCCGAGCGCGGGAGAAGTTCGCCTGCTGGGCCGGACCATCAGCGAACTGGACGAGGATGGCCGCGCCGCGTTGCGTGCCGGCCGGGTCGGGTTCGTGTTCCAGTCCTTCCAGTTGCTCCCGGCGCTGACGGCCCTGGAGAACGCCCTGCTGCCACTGGAGCTGAACCCGGCCCATGCCGGCGAAGATCAGGCCACCCTGAACCGCTGGGCCGGCGAGGCCCTGGAGCGCGTGGGCCTCGGCGAACGCGCCGCGCATTACCCGCACCAGCTTTCGGGGGGCGAGCAACAACGGGTGGCCATTGCCCGCGCCATTGTCGACCACCCGGCGGTCCTGTTCGCCGACGAGCCCACCGGCAATCTCGACGGCAAGACCGGTCACCGCATCATCGAACTGCTGTTCGGCCTGGCCCGGCATCCGGACGGCGACGGGCCCGCCACCGCGCTGGTGCTGGTAACTCACGATCCGGAGCTGGCGGCGCAGTGCGACCGGATCATCTCCATTCAGGATGGTGTGCTGGCATGACGACGAGCACCATCCGCGCCCGGGGTCGGGGCCGCAATCCCCTGCGCGCGCTGCTGCGCGGCACCTGGCGGGAATGGCGCTCCGCCGAACTGCGGGTGCTGGCCGCCGCGCTGGTCGTCGCGGTCGCGGCGGTCGCCGCCGTCGGCTTCTTTACCGATCGCGTGGATCGCGGTATGGCCCAGCAGGCCACCGCCCTCCTCGGCGGCGACCTGGCGGTGGTCAGCGACAACCCGCTGCCGGCGGGCTGGTCCGACGAAGCCGGGAACCACGGGCTGGACACGGCACGCACGGCCTCATTGCCCAGTGTGGTCTTTGGCAAGGACGACCAGTCGCGTCTGGCAGCCCTGCGCGCGGTCGAGGCTAGCTGGCCGTTGAAGGGCGAGGCCCGCATCCGCTCGGGCCCGGACGGAGAGGAGCAACCGCGCGCACGCGGGCCACAACCCGGGACCGCCTGGCTGGAATCTACCCTGCTCGAGGCCCTGGGGCTTCAGGTGGGCGACCGGGTAGAGGTCGGCGACCTAGACCTGGAGGTGACCGGCATCCTCGCGCACGAACCGGACCGTGGCAGCAATCTGCTGGACATCGCACCGCGTCTGATGCTCGCCTTCGACGACCTGGATGCGAGTGGACTGATCGGCCCCGGCAGCCGGGTGCGCTACGAGTTCTTTGCTGCCGGACCGAGTGCGGAGATTGCCGCCTTCCGCGACTGGCTAGGGGACGAACTGGAGGCCGGGGAACGCCTCCTGGGCCTGGACGATGCGAACCCGGAGCTGCGCACCGCCATCGAGCGCGCCGAGCGCTTTCTCGGGCTCGCTTCGCTGATGGCGGTGCTACTGGCCGGGGCCGCGATCGCCGTGGCGGCCCATCACTTCGCCCAGCGCCGCGCCGACCCGGCGGCCGTGATGCGCGCCCTGGGGGGCAGCGGCCGCCGGGTGCTACTGACCTACTTCGGCCGGGTGCTGCTGGTCGCCCTGCTCGCCAGCGCGGTCGGGCTCGCCATTGGCTTCGCCGCGCAGTTTGTCCTCGCCTCCCTGCTCGGCGGCTGGCTTGACGGGGATCTCCCTCCCCCGGGGGCACGACCGCTGGTCGCCGGCCTGGGCGTGGGATTGATTACCGCCGTGGGCTTCGCCCTCCCCGCGCTGTTGCGCATTGGCCAGGTCTCGCCGCTGCGCGTCCTGCGCCGCGATCTAGGCCTGCCCCCCACCTCGGTATGGCTCTCCGGCGTCCTCGCGCTGCTCGCCTTCGGCGGGTTGCTCTACTGGCAGGCCGCCGATCCCCAGCTCGCCGCCTGGGTCCTGATCGGCACAGCGGTGGCCATCGCGTTGCTGGCCGTCCTCGGGATGGGACTGGTGCTCGCCCTGAGGCCACTGCGCAACCGCGGTGGCATGGCCCTGCGCTTCGGGCTGGCCAACCTGTCCCGGCGCGGCGGCCTCAGCGCGGTGCAGCTGGTGGCCTTCAGTGTCGGGATCCTGGCCCTGCTGCTGCTGGCGATCGTACGCGTCGACCTGCTGGAGGCCTGGGATGCCAGCATCCCGGAGGACGCCCCCAACCAGTTCTTCATCAACATCCAGCCGGGACAGGAGCAGGCCTTCGCCGACCGGGTCGAGGCGGCCGGCCTCGAACGCCCTCAACTCGACCCGATGATCCGCGGGCGCCTGATCGAGATCAACGACGAACGCGTTCACCCGGAGGACTTCGACGATGATCGCGACCGAAGACTGGTGGATCGCGAATTCAACCTGTCGTATGCGGACACCCCGCCGGCACACAATCGTATCGTCGCCGGACACTGGTTCGGCGAGGCCGGGCAGGATCCCGACCGCGGCTGGTCGGTGGAGGCCGGACTCATGGAACGCTTCGACCTGGAACTGGGCGATCACCTGACATTCCGGGTCGGGGGGCAGCCCATCCACAGTCCGATCACCAGCGTCCGCGAGGTGGACTGGGACAGCTTCCAGGTCAATTTCTTCGTCATCGGCCCGCCCCCGCTACTGGACCAGCAGCCTCGAACCTTCATCACGGCCATGCACGTGCCCGAAGACCAGCGCAGCGCCCAGAACCAGTGGCTGCGGGAATTCCCCGCGGTTTCGGCCATCGACGTCAGCGCCATCCTCGCGCAGGTCCGCGACGTGATGGATCAGGCCACGCGCGCGGTCGAGTACGTCTTCCTGTTCACGCTGATCGCCGGACTGACCGTGCTGTACGCCGCGGTCCAGGCCACCCGCGACGTCCGGCGACGAGAGGCCGCCCTGCTGCGCACCCTCGGGGCCCGTCGCGACCACATTCGCAACGGCTTGCTGGCAGAATTCGGGACCCTGGGCCTGCTGGCCGGGCTGCTCGCGGCCGTGATCGCCACGGCGGTGGGCGCCCTGCTCGCCTGGCAGGTGTTCGAGTTCGACTACAGCGTCAATCCCCTGACCTTCGTCTACGGGATCGGGGGCGGCACGCTGGGGATCGCCCTGGCCGGCTGGCTGGGGACGCGCCGGGTGCTGGACCAGGCCCCGCTGGCGGTGCTGCGCGGCCCGGAATAAGCCGGGCCGGGCCGCCCGCGCGCCGAGATCAGTGACCGTACATGATATCCACGTCGAGGAACCCGAACAGGACCAGTAGCGCCAGCGCCCAGAGGTAGAAGGAGAAGACCTTCAGGTTGGCGCGGTACAGGAAGAACAGCACCATCTTCAACGACACGATCCCGACCAGCGCGGACACCACGAAGCCCACCGCCAGGGCCATCCAGCTCAGGTCGCCGAGGCCATTGCCGTTCAGGACGTCCAGCGACTGCACGGCGGTCGCCGCCAGGATCGTGGGGATCGCGAGGAAGAAGCTGTACTCCGCCGCCCAGCGCCGCTTGAGCCCGGTGAACAGCGCGAAGACGATCGTCATACCGCTGCGCGAGAGCCCGGGAATCAGCGCGAAGCCCTGCGCCACGCCGATGATGGCCGCGATCTTCGGGCTCAACTGGCGCAGGCCCAGCGGGCGCCGCTGCAACCGGTCCGTCCACCACAGCAGCACGCCGGTGAGGCTGAGCGTCCCCGCGATCAGCGTCGGGTGGGCAAACACCTGTTCGAACCCGGCCTTCAGGGTAAAACCCACCACCGCGGTCGCGAACACCGACAACCCGCACAGCAGCGCCAGGCGCAGGAACAGCATCTCGCGCCCCGCGGAGCCCCGGGCAGAGGCCCACTGCCAGCTCTCGCGGGCGATCCCGCCACTCAGCCGCAGCAGGCTCTTGCGGAAGACAAAGACGATCGACACCAGCGTGCCGACGTGCACCACCAGGTCGAACAGGATCATCTCCGGGCTTTCCGGGGGCGGCAGGGGCTCGCCCTGACGAATCAGCCAGTGCTGGGTCAGAACCAGATGGGCCGTCGAGCTGACCGGCAAAAACATGAAAATGCCCTGCACGATCCCGAGCAGGGTAGCGACCCAGACTGTCATGGCAGGTGCGGCTCCGTGATCCCGAGGCGGGCCGCAGTATACGCAAACGACAAGCCATGCGTCGGTACCGGCGTCGCACCGCCGGCAATAGCCCGGCTACACCCGGAATTGGGTCGTCAGCGCCCGCAACTGCTCAATGCGCGCAACCAGGGCATCGGTCTCGCTCGCCGTCGCCTCGGCATTGGCCGCCGTCACCTGGGCCCCCTGGCTGACCTCCGTGAGGGTGCCATCCACCTCGCGCGCGACCTCCGCCTGCTGTGACACGGCACCGGAGATCTCGTTGTTGAGATGCCGGATCCGCTCGACCGCCGAGCGGATGGACTGCAGGGCCTCGCCAGCCCCGGCGGCCTCGTCCACGCCGGTCTCGCCCTTCTCCCGACTGCGCTCCATCGCCCCGGCCGCCGAGCGTGCACCCGCCTGCAGACGCTCGATCATGGCCTGGATCTCGGTCGTGGATTCCTGGGTCCGGGTCGCGAGCGTCCGGACCTCGTCGGCGACCACGGCAAACCCCCGCCCCTGCTCGCCCGCCCGGGCCGCCTCGATGGCCGCATTCAGTGCCAGCAGGTTCGTCTGCTCGGCGATCCCGCGGATCACATCGAGCACCGAGCCGATCTGGTCCGACTCGGCCTGAAGACGCGCCACCTGTTCGTTGGCGGTGCCGATCTCGCTGGCCAGCTCGCGCATGGTGCGCACGGTTGTGTCGACCACGCCGGAGCCGGTCCGGGTCTCGGTCTCGGCCTGATCGGCCGCCTCGGAGGCCGTGCGCGCGTTACGGGCGATCTCCTCGGCCGAGGCCGTCATCTGGTTCATGGCCGTCGCCACCTGTCCCAGACGCGCCTGTTGCTGCTGCACCTCCTGGTTGGTCTCCTCCGCCACGCGGTGCAGGGTGCCCACCGACTCCCCCAGCTCACGCGCATGCTCCACCATCTCCGAGACCATGCGCTGCAGGCGCTCGATGAACGCATTGAACAGGCGCGCCAGGCGGTCGATGCCATCGTTGCGCGGGGCCTCGATGCGCTGGCGCAGGTCGCCCTCGCCCTCCGAGACCGCGCGGAAGCGCCCGGCCAGTCCCGCCAGCCGGCGACGGATCATGAACACGAACAGGAAATACACCACCACGATCACGCCAATCGCGACACCCAGCATCATCGCGTTGACCTGCCAGGCCGCGACATCCAGCAGCCGATCCACCGCGGCAGCCACTTCGGTCTCCAGGGCCGGCGTGGTCTCGTGCTCCTGCATCACCTGCTCCAGGGTCGCCTCCATCCCGCCCTTCAGCGTGGCCGTGTGCCAGAACACCGCTGCCGCGGCGATCAGGAAAAACACCCCGACAATCGCGCTCAATGCGAGCGAGAAACGTCCCGCCAGCGAAAGGCGACTCAGCCACCCACTCTCCTGCTCCATTGCTGCCCCCTGATGCCGGTACACTCCGGCTTTTGTTATCGCTGTAACGACCCACCGGCCCGAAGCTGTAGGCCGTGGCGCACCTGTGCTTCACGCGAACGCAACGCATGCGCTTGTGACGCAGGTCCGGACCAATTAAGGTTCTCTGAAATATACGTTCAAGCATATCCTCGATCACCGCGAACCGACGAAACC
>JBJHBC010000136.1:0-5842 GCA_050485285.1 Thioalkalivibrio sp. | reverse complement strand
GGTTTTCCGGTTTGCCGCCCGACGGGGGGATTGCCCTATACTCGAACGGGTGTACCGCGTATCGCGCCGGGGCCTTTCCGCATGGGGCGGCAAGGGGCCTGGCGAGGGGCCCGAGATGAGCCAAGATGCCAAGACCCGCCCGGATTCCGGGTACCGCCCGTCCGAGGACGAACCCTACATGAATCCGCGTCAGCTGGACTACTTTCGCGCCAAGCTCGAGGCCTGGCGTGCCGAGCTGATCGAGGAATCGGAACAGACCCTGGAGCATCTGCGCAGCGAGAGCTGGCAGGAGCCCGATCCCAACGACCGGGCCAGTCACGAAACGGACGCCGGTCTGGAGCTGCGCACGCGGGACCGCTACCGCAAGCTGCTGAACAAGATCGACGCGGCACTGGCGCGCATCGACCGCGGCGAGTACGGCTACTGCGAGGAGACCGGCGAGCCGATCGGGATTGCCCGGCTGGAGGCGCGGCCCATCGCCACCCTGAGCGTCGCCGCCCAGGAGGCCCACGAGCGCGACGAGGCCCGCTACGCGCAGTAGTCTCTGGCTATGCTTCGGTCAGGTTGCGGGTGAAGACCCGCGAGTTGCGCGCCTGGTTGTACCGGGTCTGGCGGCTCGCGGGGAGGTCATCCACCTTGCCCGGGGTGTAGCCACGCTCCTGGAACCACTGCGCGGTGCGTGTAGTCAGCACGAAGACCCGCCGGATCCCCTGCTCCCGCGCCAGCTGTTCCATGGCCTGCAGTAGCCGGTCGCCGCGGCCGCTGCCGCGGTAGTCGCTGTGAAGGGCCAGGCAGGCGATCTCGGCCGCATCCGCCTCGAACGGATACAGCGCGGCTGTGCCGATGATCAGGCCGTCGGCCTCCAGCACCTGAAAGCGGTCGATCTCCAGTTCCAGGTGCTCGCGTGCGCGATGCACCAGGATGCCTTCGGCCTCCAGCGGCTCCAGCAGCGCGTGGATGCCGCCCACGTCGTCGAGCGTCGCCGGGCGCAGGCGTTCCAGCGGCTCGCGCGAGACCAGGGTCCCGATCCCCTGACGGGTAAAGAGTTCGGTCAGCATCCCGCCGTCGTCGTGCCGATCCACCAGGTGCACCCGCATCGCGCGCTGATGGCAGGCATCGATCGCGCTTCTCAGGTGGTTCGCCAGTTCCTCCGGCAGGTCGGGGCTGGTCTCCAGCAACTCCTGCGCGGCCGGTACGGTGAGCTGGTCGAGCACGCCGTGTTCCGGGTCACGCAGCACGCCGGCCTCGGTCAGGAAGATCAGCTTGTCGGCATTCAGCGCAATCGCGACCTGGGTGGCGACATCTTCCCCGGAGAGATTGAAGACCTCGCCGGTGGGGGAGTAGCCCAGCGGCGAGACCAGGGCGACCTGCTCGCGCTCGAGCAAGGCCGCGAGCGCGGAGCTGTCCACCCCGCGGACCTCACCGGTGTAGTGAAAGTCCACCCCGTCGCGCACACCCAGCGGCCGGGCGGTCACGAAATTGCCGCTGGCCACGCGCAGCCGCGCGTTGCCGGTGCCGGGCTGCCCCAGGCTGCGAGACAACAGCCCCTCGATCTGCAGGCGCAGGCGGCCGACCGCGTCCAGCACGGCCTCCAGCGCCGGGGCATCGGTTACGCGCAGCCCGTTGGCGTAGGCCGGCGTCAGCCCGCGCTCGGTCATGCGGGCCTCGATCTGCGGGCGCGCGCCATAGACCAGTACCACCCGAATGCCCAGGGCATTGAGCTTGGCGATGTCGCGCATCAGCGCCGGAAACTCCGGCGCCAGGGCTGCCTCGCCCGCCAGCGCGATCACCATGGTGCGTCCGCGGTGGGCCGCGATATAGGGCACGGCATCGCGGAACCACGCGAGTTCCCCGGGCTGCGGGGCCCGGCGCAAGGGTGCGCCGGGGCGGGCGGATGGGTGGGGCGTGGTGGTCACGTGCGCGTCCGTTTCCTGAGGATGTCCTGAGCCGACAGTCTAGGGAAACACGGATCAATTTGCGCGTCGGCAGCCCGGGCCGCGTTGTGCTGGAAAGGTGTCAGTCGTTCCCGCCGACGATTCGCTCCAGGTCGGGTACGCGATCGCCGGCCGCGACGCCGTGCCGCTCGAACCAGCCGGCATTGACCTCCAGCGCGTAGCGCACGGGGCGCTTCGCCTCGTGGATGCGGGTGGAGTGGGGTGTCATGGATGCGATGTTCGTGATGGTGTAATCGGCATCGATAAAGGCTACATCCAGCGGGATGCGGGTGTTCTGCATCCACATGCCGTATTGCGCCGGACGCGGCCAGATGAACAGCATGCCGTGGTCGTCCGGCAGGTGGTCGCGGTGCATCAGGCCGATCCGGCGGGCGCGGTCCGTCGCGGCGATCTCGATGGTGAGGGTCTGTTCACCGATATCCAGATCGGTCGTCGGGAGCCCGTTTTCCGCCTGCGCGCACCCCGCGCCAAGGCCGACGAACAGGATCATCCAGGCCAGCCCGGCCCAGGGCCGGCCCGGCGATCGGAGTGGCACGGCCTAATCGCCGCTCATGCGCCCCACGGCGCAGCTGGCGAAGGACTTGGCCTTGGCACTGGTGGAGCGCCAGCCGGAGACCGAGCCGACCTCGGGGTAGCCCATGCTGGCGAGTTTGGCGGCCACCGCCTCGCGGGCGCTGTCCGGGGCCTGGACCTCCACGGCGCCGCCTTCCACGTCGACCTCGGCTTCAGTGACGCCCTCGACCTGTAGCAGGCCCTTGCGGATGGAGCTGGCACAGCCGCCGCACTTGATGTTCTCGACCTCGATTTTCATTGCCGGGACCTCGGGATACTGGGGTTTGTACGACTCATTATGTACGATTCCGCTTCTGCGTAAACGTTCACGAGACCCGACCATGCCCGCCTATCGCTCC
This sequence comes from Thioalkalivibrio sp., assembly GCA_050485285.1. GTDB lineage: Bacteria > Pseudomonadota > Gammaproteobacteria > Ectothiorhodospirales > Ectothiorhodospiraceae > Thioalkalivibrio. The sequence goes on along the minus strand of JBJHBC010000136.1, from coordinate 2,976 downwards.
CGCACCACCACCCACGGCCGCAACATGGCCGGCGCCCGCGCCCTGTGGCGCGCCACCGGCATGCAGGATGGCGACTTCGGCAAGCCGATCATCGCCATTGCCAACTCCTTCACGCAGTTCGTGCCCGGGCATGTGCACCTGAAGGACCTGGGACAGCTGGTCGCCGGCGAGGTGGAAAGGGCCGGTGGTGTGGCCAAGGAATTCAACACCATCGCGGTGGACGACGGGATCGCGATGGGTCACGGCGGGATGCTCTATTCGCTGCCCTCGCGCGAGATCATCGCCGACTCGGTCGAGTACATGGTCAACGCCCACTGCGCCGATGCCCTGGTCTGCATCTCCAACTGCGACAAGATCACCCCGGGGATGCTGATGGCCGCGATGCGCCTGAATATCCCGGTGGTGTTCGTCTCCGGCGGCCCGATGGAGGCCGGCAAGGTGCAGGCCCCGGGCAGCGACAAGGTCATCCACCTGGACCTGGTGGATGCGATGGTCAAGGCCGCCGACTCCAGCGCCTCGGATGAAGAAGTGGAATCCATCGAGCGCTCCGCCTGCCCGACCTGCGGCTCCTGCTCCGGCATGTTCACCGCCAACTCGATGAACTGCCTGACCGAGGCCCTGGGCCTGTCGCTGCCGGGCAACGGCTCGCTGCTGGCCACTCACGCCGGGCGCAAGTCGTTGTTCGAACAGGCCGGTCGACGCGTGGTCGAGCTTGCGAAGCGCTATTACGAGCAGGATGACGAATCCGTGCTGCCGCGTTCGATCGCCACCTTCGAGGCCTTCGAGAACGCGATGAGCCTGGACATCGCGATGGGCGGCTCCACCAACACCGTGCTGCACCTGCTGGCGGCCGCGCGCGAGGGCGAGGTCGACTTCACCATGGCGGACATCGACCGCCTGTCGCGCAAGGTGCCGAACCTGTGCAAGGTGGCCCCGGCCACTCAGCTCTATCACATGGAGGACGTGCACCGTGCCGGGGGCGTGGTCGGCATCCTCGCCGAGCTGGATCGTGGCGGGCTGATCCACCGCGACATCCCGACGGTCCACGCCGACACCATGGGTCAGGCGCTGGAGCAGTGGGACGTGATGCGCCACGCCGCCGCCTCCGAGACGCTGTACAAGGCCGCGCCGGGTGGTGTGCCCACCCAGGTCGCGTTCAGTCAGGACAAGAGCTGGGACAGCCTGGACATCGACCGCGAGAACGGCTGCATCCGTGACATCGAGCACGCCTACTCGCAGGACGGCGGCCTGGCCGTGCTCTACGGCAATATGGCCCCGGACGGCTGCATCGTGAAGACCGCGGGCGTCGACGAGAGCATCCTGAAGTTCTCCGGCCCCGCGCGGGTGTTCGAGAGCCAGGACGCGGCCGTCGAGGCCATCCTCGGCGATCAGGTGCAGGCCGGCGACGTGGTGATCATCCGCTACGAGGGCCCGAAGGGCGGTCCCGGGATGCAGGAGATGCTCTACCCGACCTCGTATCTGAAGTCCAAGGGGCTGGGCAAGGAATGCGCGCTGATCACCGACGGGCGCTTCTCCGGCGGCACCTCCGGGCTGTCCATCGGCCACGTCTCGCCGGAGGCCGCGCAGGGTGGCGCGATCGGCCTGATCGAGGAGGGCGACACCATCGTGATCGACATCCCCGGGCGCGAGATCCGCATCGACGTCGATGACGCCACGCTGGCGGCCCGGCGCGAGGCCATGGAGGCCCGCGGCCCGAAGGCCTGGAAGCCGGAGTCGCGAAACCGCCAAGTGTCCCAGGCCTTGCGCGCCTATGCCCTGATGACGACCTCGGCTGCGTTCGGCGCGGTGCGCGACATCTCCCGCTTCGAGGACTGACCAACGGCTACCGGCAGGGCCGCAGGTCTAGGTCGTAGGATGCGTTGAGCGATAGCGAAACGCATCATGCTTGTTATTGGTGTCCGACTCGATGCGTTTCGCTTTGCTCAACGCATCCTACGGTTCTTCGTTACGGTCGGTGTGACCGAGACGGCCTGAGACGAAAAAACCAAACGACCGAACCACAGGGAGGTGGGGATGGCGATTACCGACTGGCCCGCGGCCGAGCGTCCGCGGGAGAAGCTGATCGAGCGCGGCGCGGCTGCGCTTTCGGATGCGGAGCTGCTGGCGATCTTTCTGCGCACCGGCGTGGCCGGCAAGAGTGCGGTGGATGTCGCGCGCGATCTCCTCAGCCGTTTCGGCGGTCTGCGGCCGCTGTTACAGGCCGATCAGGCGGGGTTCTGCGCGGCGCCGGGGCTGGGCGATGCCAAGTACGCCCAGCTCCAGGCGGTGCTCGAGATGGGGCGGCGGCACCTGGCCGCCGGTCTGGAGCGTGGCGATGCGCTGACCTCGCCGACCGCGACCCGCCAGTTCCTTGCGGCGCGCCTGCGCGACTATCCCTTCGAGGTCTTCGCGGTCCTGTTCCTGGATAACCGCCACCGGGTGATCGCCTTCGAGGAGCTCTTTCGCGGCACCATCGACGGCGCCTCCGTACACCCGCGCGAGGTGGTGCGGCGTGCCCTGCGGCACAACGCGGCGGCGGTGATCCTGGCGCACAACCACCCCTCGGGCGTGGCCGAGCCGTCGCGTTCGGATGTCGCCATTACCCGCCGCCTGGCCGATGCCCTGGGGCTTGTGGACGTCCGGGTCCTCGATCATGTGATCGTCGCCGACGAGAGCGTGTCTCTGGCCGAGCGCGGCGAGTTGTAGCGCCTTGCCCCGGGCTGGTCCCGCCGGTCAGCCGCGAATCTCCCAGTGGCCGGGCTCCGACGGACAGGCGGTGCCGGTGTGACGCTGGCCGTCGATGGTCATCTCGAAGTCGCGGCAGCCACTGTCGCGGTTGCGGCGCGGGGTCAGCTGCACCGGCTGGTCATGGGCATTGCGCCAGTGCACGGTCTGGCCGGTCTCGGCCAGTTCCAGGGCGTGTCCCATGCAGGCCTGGTCGTTGCGATCCATCTGGCGGCCGATCATGCCGCCCAG
>JBJHBC010000135.1:1380-5843 GCA_050485285.1 Thioalkalivibrio sp. | reverse complement strand
TCGAGGTCGCGGTAGTCCTGCAGGCGCAGTTCCACGCGATCGCTCAGGCCGGCGCGTTCGATCCGCTCGCGGGCGTAGTCGAGCTGCTCCTGCGACAGGGTGACGCCGGTCACGCGATAGCCGCGCCGGGCCGCCATCTCGGCGAAGCCACCCCAGCCGCAGCCGATCTCCAGGATATGCGCGCCCGGTTCGGCGTCCAGTTGATCCAGCAGACGGGCGTATTTCTGCGTCTGGGCCTGTTCCAGGGCCTCGTCGCCGCGGGTGAACAGGGCCGACGAATAGCTCATCGTTCGGTCCAGCCACAGGTCGTAGAAGTCGTTGCCGAGATCGTAGTGGAAGCGGATGTTGGCGCGGCTGCCGCGCCGGCTGTTGCGGTGCCGCCAGTGACGCAGGCGGTCGAGGCCGCGCTGCCAGGCCGGACGATCGGCCAGGGCCGCGAGGGCGGGCTCGTTGTCGGTGGCGAAGCGCAGCAGGCTTGGCAGGTCCGGGGTGATCCAGTCGCCGCTGATGAAGCCCTCGGCAAAGCCGATGTCGCCGTGGCGCAGCAGGCGCAGGATCGCGCGCCAGGGGCGGCGGAAGTGCCAGACAGCCTCGACCCCGGCCTTGCGTCCGCGCAGGGTCACGCGGTCGCCCGACGGGCCGATCAGGGTGATCTGCCCGGTGTCGATGTCCTTGAGTGCGCGCGCGATCAGGCGCAGGGCCCAGTCCGGCCGGGTGGTGTCGTCCTGCGGGGTGTCGAGGTGGTCGAGGGCCATTAGTCGATCTCCTGTGCGGGGGGTGCGGGCCGCGGGTGGTAGCGCCCGCCACGCCACCAGATCTTCAGCGCCTGCCAGTGGATCAGCGGCAGGACCTTGAGGGTCATCCAGGGTTGTTTCAGGAAGGCGCCCAGCAGGGTGCGGTCGCTGAACGGTCGCAGGCGGCCATGCTGTGTGGCCGTCAGCATCAGGTCCTGATCCTGGTATTCGTTGATCGCGATCCGCAGGGATGCCCCGACCTGCGCACGCGGCGGCGTCAGGCTGAAGGCGTAGCGCGCGTGCATGTCGATGAAGGGCGATACGTGAAAGGCCTTCTGCTTCTCCTGGCGCACGCGACCGGCCATGGGCGCGCCGTGCTCGTGCAGCAGGTAGTGGTGGTGCTCGCCAAAGGTGTTGCGCACCTCCAGCAGGATCGCGCGCAGGTCACCGTCGGCGTGCCAGGCATACCAGACGCTCAGCGGGTTGAAGGCATGCCCGAGGACGCGCGGCATGGCCAGCAGATAGATCGGACCGCCGGCCAGGTCGATGCCGTAATCGGCCAGATGCGCCTCGATCCAGGGCCGCCAGGGGCGGCCGTCGCGCGGCCCGTGGTCCCGGGTGCGCAGGCTGAACAGGTTGAAGCCGTCCCGCGAGAACAGGCGGCAGCGCCGGGTGGTCTCGGCGAGGCGGTCGATATCGAACAGCGCGCTGATGACCGGGTAGCGAAAGCGGTACTGCTGCGGGAAGAACCGCTGATGCAGCACCGTGCCGTGTACGAGGGCGGCGTCCATTCAGGTGTTCCGCGATTGCGCCGCCGGCGCGCCGAGCGGGGCCGGCCCGCCGCCGTGTGCGGTGGCCACCGGCGTGTGACCGGGACGGGCGGGGGCATCCGGCGCGTGCGACCAGGGCGGTTCGATGCCCATGGCCTGACCGACACGGACGGCCGACCGCAGGCCGTCTTCGTGGAAGCCGTAGCCCATCCAGGCCCCGGCGAAGAACAGGCCATCCTCGCCCTGGGTCGCCGCCAGACGCTGGCGGGCCGCCTCCGCCGCGGTATCCATGACCGGGTGTTCCCAGTGCTGCTCGCCGAGGACCAGGCTGGGGTGCGGGTCTCGCCAGGGGTTCAGGCTGATGATGTAGTCCTGACGGCGTTCCAGGCGATGCAGACGGTTCATCCAGTACGACACCGAGACGCGGTCGCGGGCCTGCGTGGTCCGCCCGGACAGGTAGTTCCAGGAGGACCAGACCCGGCGCGAGCGGGGCATCAGGGCCGGGTCCGTATGCAGGATGGCGTGGTTGGCCTGGAAGCGGCAGGCGGACAGGAGCCGGTCGCGCGCGGGGACAGCGCCGTTCAGCAGCCAGCGCGCGGTGTCGGCGTGGCAGGCGAACACCACCGCGTCGAACCCCATGCCCTGGGCCTCGGTCAGGACGCGCCACTGGCCGGACTCCGGCATCACCGCGCGCACCGGCTGGTGGACGATGCAACCGGGTTCCAGGCGTTGCGCCAGGCGCTGTACGTATTCGCGGCTGCCGCCGACCACGGTGCGCCACTGCGGGCGGTCGCGCAGGTCCAGCAGGCCATGATTGTGGAAGAACTGCAGGAAGCTGGCGGCCGGGAATTCGCGGATCGCCTCCGGCGGGCAGGACCAGATCGCGGCGGCCATCGGCAGCAGGTAGTCCTCGGTGAAACCGCGGCCCAGGCGGTGCCGGTCGAGGAAGGCCCCCAGTGTGCCTTCCGGGCTCTCGTGACGTTCGAACAGCCCCTTGCCCAGGCGGTTGAACCGCAGGATGTCGCCCGCCATGCGCAGAAAACGCGGGCGCACCAGATTGCGGCGCTGGGCGAACAGGGTGTTCAGATCGGAGCCGGCATATTCGACCCCGTCGGGCTGGCGCGAGTATCCGAAGGACATGTCGGTGTCCTGCGTGGCGACGCCCAGATCCGTAAACAGCCGGGTCAGCAGCGGGTAGTTGCGCTCGTTGTAGACGACGAACCCGGTGTCGATGGGTGTGGGGCCCTGCGGGTCGGGCACGTCCACGGTGTGGGCGTGACCACCGAGTTCCGGTTCCGACTCGAACAGTTGCACGTGGTGGCGGGTCTGCAGGATCCAGGCGGCGGACAGGCCGGCGATGCCTCCACCGATGACGGCGATGCGCGAGCGTTGCATGGTGGTGGTTCTCCGGACCCGAAAGGTGATGGACAACTTATACAATAGCTGTACAATCTTTGTAAATGGTCGCCGACGAAAGTTCCCGGGTTTCCTGTGCCGGGGGCGCTTCGCGAGACCCCGCGTACCAACGGAGACATGGACCGTGAAGACAGACGAGCAAACGCAGGCCGGCGCCCCCGAATGGCCGCCGGAGGTGCGCGAGGCCCTGGCCACGCACGAGATTGTGGGTATTACGTCCGGCCTGTCGGACTTTCGCGATGCCGAGGCGCTGCTGGAAGCAACGGCTCCGGGCCGCTGGCAGCGGCTGGAGTGGGGCATGGGGTCGGCGCACAACCGCGAGCAGTTCCACGCGCTGCAGCAGGCTACCGGCGCGGCCGTGCTGCCGCTGTTCATCGCGCGCGAGGGCGTGATCGGCGGGCTGCCCGAGTTGCGCGAGTATCTGGGGCAGCGGGCGCTGCAGGCGCGCGGCGACGGGCCGCGCCCGGACGCAGCCGCGCCCGCCCTGCACGTCCTGGGGTTCGGCGGCCTGCTACCCTTCGCATTCTTCGGGCTGGGCGCGTGGATGGCCCAGCCCGAATGGCAGGCTTTCGCGCTGGAGGCCCTGGCGCTCTATGGTGCGGTGATCCTGTCGTTCCTGGGGGCGATCCACTGGGGGATCTTCCTGGTGGATCGGCAGCACCGGGTGGGCCCGATCGCGGCCCCGGTGTGGGCGGTGGTGCCGTCCATCCTGGCCTGGCTGGCGGTGCTGCAGCCGCTGCCGGAGGCGCTGATGACCCTGACGGTGCTGTTTCTCGGGGTGTTGTGGGTGGATCGGCTGAGCCTGTATCGCCGCGCATTGCCACGGGGCTACCTGGGCCTGCGCCTGGTGCTGACCGCCGGGGCGATGCTGGCGCTGGCTTCGGGCTTCGCGGTCACCCTGGTCGCCTGACCGGGCCCGGAAAGAGGAAAACGCAAGAATGAGCGAACACAAGGACTCGATGATGGATGCAGACGCCCGGACGGCCGACGAGCCGACGGCCACCAATGCCTCGGGCCAGCCACTGGCGGCCCCGGAACAGCTCGCCGAGCGCTACCGCGACATCCTCGCCGGTCTGGGCGAGAACCCGCAGCGCGAGGGCCTGCTGGATACCCCGATGCGCGCCGCGAAGGCAATGCAGTATCTCACCCGTGGCTATCACCAGGACCTGGACAGTATCGTCAACGGGGCCCTGTTCTCGTCGGACAACGACGAGATGGTGCTGCTGCGCGATATCGAACTGTACTCCCTGTGCGAGCATCACCTGCTGCCGATCATCGGCAAGGTGCATGTGGCCTACCTGCCCAATGGCAAGGTGATCGGTTTGTCCAAGATCGCCCGGATTGTCGACATGTTCGCGGCGCGCCTGCAGATCCAGGAGAGCCTGACGCGCCAGATCGCCGAGGCCCTGATGCAGGTGACGAACGCCAAGGGAGTCGGCGTGGTGGTGGACGCCAAGCACATGTGCATGACCATGCGCGGGGTGGAGAAGCAGCATTCGTCGATGGCGACCTCGGTGATGCTGGGCGCCTTCCGCGAGGACGG
>JBJHBC010000135.1:0-1280 GCA_050485285.1 Thioalkalivibrio sp. | reverse complement strand
CTGGCCCGCGCCCAGGACCGGGTGCAGCCGGCCTGGACCTGCATCACCGGCGGCTGTCACCCGAACCGCGATACCGAGGCCGCGGTGGAGCGCGCCGGCTTCTGCATCGACCCGGAAGACCGTGTGGCACGGGGCGTAATGCGGCGCTTCGCCGCGCGGGTCTGCCGCGCGTCCGCGGATGCGTCCGGGCGTAACGCCGGGGATGGGGGCTGAAGGGCAAGGGCGTTTTTTTCACCACGAAGGGCACGAAGGCACGAAGAAGGGCCACGGCTTGTGACCACAGAGGGCACGGAGGACACGGAGAAAGTCGATCGTTGCCGGAGCAGGGCGGGTGATGGCCCACTCAAGAGAAGGCCCCGGGCATGGATGCGGCGGGGCCTTTCTGGGCGGACGGTCGGTAACGTGTCAGGCGGTCGTGTTGATGTTGGTGCCGACGTTGTCCGGCAGGCCCTGAGTGGCAGCCTGCATCTCGCCGATGTCGGGCATGGCCTGCAGCATCGACTGAGCCGCCATCTCTTGGGACTCCATCGCCTTCTTCTGCACGGCCACATCCTTCTGCATGGCCACCTGCTGCTGGCTGTTCTGCGTGGCCATCGCGGCAATCGCGCTTGCGTCCATCTCGTACTCCCGGTTCTGAATGTGCAGGCCCGTTGCACTCGATAGGGGGGAACGGGCCTGTCCCCGGTGACGGCTGCATCCCCGCAGACTTGAGCCCCCGAACCGGATTTCTTTCAGAAGGTACCTGTTCTACGGGACCATCGTCGTGCGTCCGGGCTCCCCGCCCTTCTCCATACCCTGGCTGGTTTGATCTGCCCTGGCCCTTCCTTCGTATCGTCGTGCCCTTCGTGGTGAACAGCGCCCTTGACCTTCAAAGGGCATTTCGCTCGCTTCGTCCGCGTCCTGTCTATTTCGGGGCGATCGCGACCCGCGCCTTCGGGGTGCGCTGTGACATGGGTGCCAGGGGCCGGAGATCCCGGCTCTTCGCTTCGCTGCGGCCGGGATGACGGGGGAGTGTTGCCCCGTGCCCCGCGATCACCCGTCAGCAACGTCGGCTCCAGCGCGTCGCCCTGTAGTCAGTCCTTCTCCGTGTCCTCTGTGCCCTCTGTGGTGCAATCCGCCCTCGCCCTTCTTCGTGCGCTTCGTGGTGAATGCATTCAGTCCGCCGGCCTTTACTGGCGCTGGGCCTCGAATTCGATGATCAGCTCGATCTCGTCGCCGACGATGTCGCGGGTCAGGCCGTAGGTCATGCCGAAGTCGGAGCGGTCGAAGCTGCCGCGCAT
>JBJHBC010000134.1:2179-5929 GCA_050485285.1 Thioalkalivibrio sp. | reverse complement strand
CGGGAACACTCGGAACGACGTCGGGTGCGGATCAGCATGGCCTGCCCTCGCAACTGTTCGGGGGCGACGGGAAACGCCGCCACTCGTGCACCATGGACCAGCAGCGCCCGCTCGAGTTCGGATCGGGTACTCCATAAGGGAAAACGAGGAACAATAAGAATTTTCTGCTTGCGGGCCGGCCGAAACGATATATAAGGCTTTCCTGATACCGCAGTCCGGGGTGGCCCGGCCGGCTTGTCAGGAGACCCGACAATGGACCCGACGATCGATGATGCGGCCGATGGCGCCGACGAGATCGCCAGCCTGTTCGAAAACCAGCTCGTCAACGATCGCGGCCCGGCGCGTCACGCCGCCCGCCGCACCCTGGAACGCCTGATGGAGGAACGCGCCCTGCGCGCCCACCTCCAGGACGACTTCGACCTCGACATCCCGCACGAGGCGATGGACTGGTAACCCCCCGGGGTGGCCTCGCGCCACCCCCTCCTGCGCGCAACCCTGTTGCACCACAGAGGGCACAGAGGGCACGGAGAACAGCCAGGTCAAAAGCGAAATGCATTCACAGCCTCGTAGGATGCGATGAGCGCAGCGAATCGCATCACTCGGATACATCAATCACCCCCGGCCTCCCCCGTACCCAAGCCGTCCAATTCCGGTACACCACCCCAATCCACCGGATACACACCCGCCCGCACGAACCGGTGAAAACTGGAAAACGGCCACTCGGCCACACATTCCACCCAGCCATGCTTCACCGGGTTGTAATGGATGTAATCGACATGCCGTGCCCAATCGTCCTCGTCACGGATGCAATGCTCCCAGAATCGGCGTTGCCAGAGCCCACGCTCGCCGCGTCTCGCCCGGCTACGCGTGCGCACTTCGCCAGCACACACCCGTCGTGTGAACCGCGCCTTGATCAACCGCCAGCGGCGGCTGAAGTCGGCATCGTCGTCTGGCAGGCGCCAAATGCAATGGAGATGCTCGGGCAGCACCACCATCGCGTCGATCACGAACGGATGGCGATGCCGCACCTCGCGAAACGCGTCTCTCAACGCCTCGATATGATCCACAAACAGCGTGTTGCCGTAACGCACGGCCGCATTCACGGTGAAGAAGTACGTGCCACCCGGCACATACAAACGGCGATAATCCGTCACCTGAAACCTCCCTTCCATGGGATTTCCCCGAAGCTTGTGGGCGCACCCTCCAACGATGCGATTCGCTTCGCTCATCACATCCTACAAGGGCGGGGAGAACGCTCGTAGGATGTGATGAGCGTAGCGAATCGCATCACCCCGCAGGCAGAGGCCCCAATCCAAGCCCTTCACCCGTCCTCGTACCCCGTCAGCTCCACAAAGCCTCGCCCGATCGCCTCGCCGTCCGGATCGAGGATATCCACGGCGCCCTCCCAGTAGCGGATCACGGAATCCATCTCCTGTTCGTCGCGGATCGCGCGCACGGTAAATTCGCGTGACGCCGAGCCGTCCGGCGGCGCGATGCGCATGGCCCATTCCACCGGATAGCGATTGCCGGAGGGCTGTGTGGCCCAGCGCCGGGGTTCCAGTTCGACCTGGTCGGGCTCCAGAAGCCGATCTTCGGCGGCCGCGGGCATCCAGCGGCCCTTGGACAGCGGGTGCGGCTCCCCGCCCTCCTTGCGCAGCTGGTAGTACATCACGTCCAGCCCGTCGTCGAACTGCAGCGCGAACCAGTCCCAGCCCACCTGATCCTCGGACAACGCACTGGTACTCCACTCGCGGTCCATCCAGGCCTGACCGGTCACCGCCAGGGGCCCATGCACCGCGCGCTCGACCTCGCCGCTCACTTTGATGCGGGGCATCGAGTAGTAATAGGAGGCATTGCCTGGCTCCGGGCCCTTCTGGCTGAGTCCCGCCTCGCCCTGAAGGACCGGGTCGCGCCGGGGCTCCAGTTCCAGCGCCAGCCGGTAGTCGTCCACGCTGAAGTCCAGCGTCCAGCGGTCCCGGTCCAGATCCGCCAGCTGCCAGTCCTCGGCCCAGACGCGGCCGACCGGCTCCGTGGCCCCCGCCAGTCCCGCCCCGTCGCGCACGAAGCGCTCCTCGGAGGCGTGGTGCCCGGCCTCGCGGTCGATCACCGCCGTATGCGCCATCCAGATGTCCGGGCTGGCCCAGGCCGAATCGTGCCATCGGGTATCTCCCGCCAGCTCCGGCGCCAGCCCGACGCGGAAGAAGGTGATGTGAAAGCCCAGCCGCTCGCCCTCCGGCCCGTCGAGATTACCGGTCACATACCACCACTCGTTGCGAAACCCCGGGTGCGGCCCGTGGTCACGCGGAAACTCGAATACCCGCGGCGCATCCGCACGCCGGAACCCCTCCGTCTCCTCCCCGCCCAGGGCCTCGCCCACCCGCAGTCCGGTCACCCCCGGATCATCGGTCTCCGGCGGCTCCGCACCCCCGCAGGCGCCCAACACGCCCACCATCATCAACACCATCACCACCCGCAGGCGCAGCCCCCGTAGGAGCCTGCTCGCAGGCGAAGCCCCTGCCCGCGCTGGGCCCTGCCAAACCCCATTCGCGGGCAAGCCCGCTCCCACATGTCCCAACCAACGCCTCATCCAGTCCATCACGGCACCTCTCTCAGGGCGGGTACCAGGCGCATCCGCGCCATTCGCCAGGCCGGAATCACCGACGCCAGCAACGCGGCCCCGACCCCCAGCAGTACGGTCTCCCCCACCTCGGCCCAGGGCAGGCGCAGCTCCATCCCCCAGCCGAAGGCCTCGCGATTGATTACCTCGATCAACAACCAGCCCATTCCCAGGCCCAGCGGGATGGCTGCCAGCGCGGCAAATCCCCCGAGTACGCCGCCCTGCAGCACTACCAGCCCGCGCACGCCGCCGGGCAACAGCCCGAGGCTGCGCAGCGTGGCGAACTCGCGCGCCCGCTCCATCTGCAGCGCCATAAGCGCGCCCAGGATCGCGATGAAGGCCACCACCAGCGTGATCACCCGCAGCAAATGGGTAATGGCGAACGTCCGATCGAAGATCGCCATCGACTCCTGCTCGATATCCCCCGGGCGCGTCACCAGCGCCGCGCGGTCCTGCTCTGCCAGCCAGGCCTCCAGCCGTTCCACAACCGCGTCCACATCCACACCCGCCGGCAATCGCAGCCCGAACGACCCCACCCCGTCGGGTGGCATGCCCGCCCGGACAAAGGCCGCCTGGGTCATCAGCACAGTACCGCTCGGATTGCCGTAATCACGGTAGATCCCGAGGACCTCGAAGGGGCGCTGGCCGCCGGGTACCGCCAGCGACAGCCGATCCCCCGGCCGCACGTCGTGGTGCGCCGCAAACGGCTCGGTCACCAGCACCGCATCCTCCATCGCGAGCCGCTCCCCCAGCGCTTCGCGCGCCACCGTGCTCTCCAAAAGCGGCAGATACTCCAGCCAGTTGGCATGCGGCCGCACCACATAGAGATCGACCAGGCCGCGCTCGCTGACGACCTCCTGGCTGGACCCGGTACTCACCGACACCGCCCCCGAGCGGGCCACCAGATCGGCGCTCCAGTCCTCCGGCAGGCGCGCGCCCCCCCGCGCCGAAGCCGGCGCGGCGGGTACCACGTACAGATCCGACGTCAACGCCTGCCCCAGCCACTGCTCCACGCTCCCGCGAAAACTGCCGACCATCACCGCCACGCCAATCGCCGCGGCCAGGGCCAGCGTCAATGCCGAGGTCGCGGGCGCACTGCGCGACAGGCTGCGCTCCAGGCTGCGCACCGCGAT
>JBJHBC010000134.1:0-2079 GCA_050485285.1 Thioalkalivibrio sp. | reverse complement strand
CCAGCTCCAGTTCCGCGGGCAGGGTCGCGGCGAGCGCATCCACCTCGGCATCGCTCAGCCGGACATCGACGCGGTCCAGTCGCCCCAGCCGATCCAGCAGCACCTGCGCGGTGGCGATATCCGTCACCCAGAGCGAACCGCCCGCGGTCCTGTCATCCTCCGCGTCCGGCGCCTCGCGCTCGGCAGCCCGGTCGATCACGGTCACCTCGCGCGCACCCCCTGCGGCCTCGAGCGCCACACGGGCCTCGTGGGCATGCCCCGAGTCGCGGAACCAGCCCTCGGGCGGCAGGATCGTCCCCGGCTCGGTCACCAGGCGCTGCACCGGCGCATCACCGATATCCGAGGCCGCGCCGCGAAACGGTCCCTCGGCCAGGGGGTCTACCCCGAGCACATAGATCGTGGAACCATCCGGCAACCGTGCCGGCCCCTCCACGATCGGCGCCGAGTCGCGCCACCCGGCCATGCGAAGCGCACGGTACAAGGCCTCGTCGAACCCGCTGGCCGGTCCCAGCACCTGGTGGGTGGCGGCCCCGGCCACCTCGTCCATCGAGCGGTCGAACGCCCGCTGCGCCGACTGGTTCGCCAGATCCACCGCGAGCACCACCGCCACGCCAATGATCACGCCCACCAGCGTCAGCAAGCGCTGCAGCGGTCGCCGGCGCCAGTCGCGCAGCCAGGCGCGCAGGACCAGACCGCTCATGCCGAAGCCGCTTCCGCCGCATCCCCGGCTTGCAGGATGCCGTCACGCATGGTCAGCACCCGGTCCAGCCGACCCGCCAGTTCATGACTGTGGGTCACCAGCAGCAACGAACAACCGGTCGCCCGTGCCTGCTCCAGCAGCAGGGCAAAAACCGTCTCGCCGGTGCGCGAGTCGAGGTTTCCGGTGGGCTCGTCCGCCAGGATCAGCGCGGGTTCGTGCACCAGCGCCCGGGCAATCGCGACGCGCTGCTGCTCGCCCCCGGACAAGGCCTCCGGATACCGCGCGGCCTTGTCGCCCAGCCCCACCGCCGTCAGCTGCCGGGCGGCGCGCTCGCGGCGTTCGCCCGCACCGAAGTCCGTCGCCAGCTCCAGTGGCAGCATCACGTTCTCCAGCACCGTCAGCGTGGGGATCAGGTGGAACGACTGGAACACGATCCCCACGCGGGCCCGCCGCAGCCGCGTGCGCACCGCCTCGTCCAGCCCCGCGAGTGCCTCGCCCGCCAGGTACACCTCTCCGTGATCCGCGGCCTCCAGGCCGGCCGCCAGATGCAGCAGCGTGGACTTGCCGCTCCCGCTCTCCCCGACGATCGCCACGCGCTCGCCGGCGGCCAGCTCGAAATTCACGCCGTGCAGCACCTCGCCCTCGCCGGGGTAGGCAAACGCCACCTTGGTCAGCGACAGCACCGCGCCTTCTACCGAGCCTTGTTGCTTCATCGCACCCACCTTCGCAATACACGAAATCTTCACCTGCGAGCAGGCTCCTCCCCGGCAGGGGAAGCCCCCCCGTAGGAGCCTGCTCGCAGGCGAACAACCCTCATTGAACGCCCCGCACCCTCTGCCCCCCTGCAGACCATGAAGAGTAGATGAATGTTTCAAAACCCTGCACAAGCGGTTGATTGAGGCCCGTCATCCGTTAGAATAAGCAGCATCTCCACACGCGGGAACACGCCTTGAAACGTCGATCACGAAGTCGATCTATCCGCGCCTAGCGGCAAGCGCCCGTTCCCCGACCGGTCGCTTCCGTCAGGCCTCTTTGATCAAAGAGCCGGGAGCGGCCGGGCCCAGCCCGACCCGAACCTGGACCATCCACCGCATCCGTGCGGCGCCTCGCCGGCCTGTGCCCGAGCACAGTCCACTCCGAGCGCCCCGATGCCGCCGGGAGAAGGGCATGGAGCTTCACCTCGAACAGTCCATCATCGAGCTGAAGGAGCTGTTGCGTCTGGACGATCGCGACGGGCTCCACGAACTGCTCGACTACATGCGCGTGCAGGACATCGCCCACGCGCTGATGGAGCTGGGCGACGATGACCTCTGCGCCGTGTTCAACCTGCTGCCGCCCGGACGCAAGGCGGACGTCTTCGCCTACCTCGACACGGCGCA
>JBJHBC010000133.1:0-5982 GCA_050485285.1 Thioalkalivibrio sp. | reverse complement strand
TGTGAAAGAGCTGTGCCGCGGCCGCGGGATCCTCGATCACCGCCTCGGTCATGCGGTCGTGCAGCAGCTCGGCCAGCGCCTCCCGGTCCACGCCGGCCGCCGCGTCGCCCCCGATCTGCCAGTGAATGCCGCGCTCGATCCGCTCGACCGCGTCCTCCAGCCCGGCGTGATGCGCAATCTCCGTGGCCTTCGACGACCACGGGCTGATCGTGCCGAAGCGCGGGATCACCACCAGCTCCCGCTGCACGGCGAACGCGGGCGCCACCCAAGTCTCGCCCTCCCGCAGCAGGCGCGTCAGCACCGCCTCCTCGTCCGGCGTCAACCGCCGCCGGGTCTCCACGAAATAGACAAACCGCGCGGCCAGCGGGCCCGCGCCCGGTACGCTTGCCCGCAGCCCTGCCTCCAGAGCCCGCAGCCGAAACGGCGAGACCGCCGCGCCCCCTTCCACAACCCGCATTGCGCTTCCTCGAACCGGACGTGCCAAAAGCAGCGCATTGTACCGGACCCGCCCCCCGCGCGGGACCTGTTGGACCGATGTCACCACGGAGCCCACAGAGGGCACGGAGAAGGTCAAGGTCAAGGGCTTGTCTACAGGAAGACGGGAAGGCAGGAAGGTTTTGGGGTGTCGAGGATCACCCTGGCGGGTGCCGGTCATCCCGTCAAAAACCTTCCTTTCTTCCAATCTTCCTGTAAATCGCCCTGCTCTGTGTCCTCTGTGCCCTCCGTGGTGAACCCGCCCTTGACCTGCTTTTGTCCGACAATCGCATGGCCGGGGAACTTCGGATGCGCTACCATGTCCATGACAGTACTTGGGGGCGACTTGGCTTCGACGCGGGTCGCGAAACCTGAGGTGCATGCCGAGGCTGTAGTGGACCTCGTAAAAACCGCTGCAAAAAAATAGTTGCCAACGACGACAACTACGCACTCGCCGCTTAAAAACCGGTAGATGCCGTCCGACTGGAGCCGTGCTTATGCGTCCAGTATCGGGCGTCGACTCTCATAAGCTCGTGGTGAAGCGCGCCCGGCGTGGATCCATTAAAACTCAACCGGGATCGCCAGTTGCATTCCCTGCCTGTCGGGTAGCGGCTGGTTAAACTGAAAGACAGAATAAGCATGTAGAGCCGAAGGCGGAGGTCCTGCGGACGCGGGTTCGATTCCCGCCGCCTCCACCAAATTAGATCGACCAATCAAGCGCCTGCGGGCGCTTTTTTGTTTGGATTCAAGGAAGCCCATGGCCATTTACCAGGACACGTTGACCCAGCAGACCCGCGGTCGCGGCACGCTGAACATCACCCAGGCCGTGGAACACATCGTCCGTGCCTCCGGCATCACCACCGGCACCTGCCATGTCTTCCAGCACCACACCAGCGCCTCTCTGCTGGTCACCGAGAACGCCGATCCCGACGTCCGCCACGACCTGGAGACCCTGATCGCCCGCATGGCCCCGGACGGCGACCCTGCCTACCGCCACGACATGGAAGGCGACGACGACATGGCGGCCCACGCCCGGGCCATGCTTACGCACAACGACCTGACGCTCCCGGTCGGCCAGGGGCGGCTGATTCTCGGCACCTGGCAAGGCGTCTTCCTGTGGGAACACCGCTACGCCGCCCACACCCGCCGGCTGACCATTACCGTGCAGGGCGAATAACGCCCCACTCAGTCGCGCTCCACGTGGACCGTAATCTCCTCGCGGTCGTGGTAGAGCTGTCGCGCCTGCATTCGGTGGGCGATCCGGGCGTCCAGCAGACGGTCCTCGATGTGGTCCAGGCACTGGTCCACCGTCTGCCAGCGCCGTTTCATCGGCAGCTTCAGGTTGAAGATCGCCTCGCGGCACCAGCCCGCCTCCAGCCAGTCCGCCATGCGTGCCGCCACCCGCCCCGGCTTGTCGACGATGTCGCAGACCAGCCAGGTCAACGGATTCGGGGGTTCCCACGAAAACGCATCCTCGCGGTGATGCTCGACCTGGGTGGTCGCCAGCAGCCGGTCATCCATCGGCCCGTTGTCCACCGCGTGCACATACATCCCGCGGCGTACCAGTTGCCAGGTCCAGCCACCGGGCGCGGCCCCGAGATCCACGGCCTGCATGCCCTGCGCCAGGCGCGTGTCCCAGTCCTCCCGGGGGATGAACGTATGCCACGCCTCTTCCAGCTTCAGGGTCGAGCGGCTGGGGGCCTCGCGCGGCGACCGCAGGTGCAGGATGCCGCCCGGCCACTCGCTGCGCTCCCCCGGCCGGCTCACACCGAGCTGCACGCAATCGCCCGCATGCCAGAAGACATGCAGCCGCTGCCCGTCCGCCTGTGTCCGCAGCACCCCGCGCTTGCGCAGCACCGCCGCCAGCGGCCGTTCGACCGCCTTGACCAGGCGGCGCAGGCCCTTGCCTTCGTTGGTATCCGGCATCTCGTGCCACACCGAATCCACCGCCAGGCCGGAGGCCTCCGCCTGCTCGATGATGGGCGTCAGCCGGTCCGCGCGATCCAGCCCCTCGAGGACCGGAAACGCCGGGAACACCTGCCGGGCGAAGATCAGCGCGGAAAACGGAAGCGCCCCCGCGAGCGCCTCGACGGAGCCGTCTGCCGGCTCGAAATGAACCGAGCCGCTCCCGGCGCGCACGCGCGCGAAGCCGCCCAGCCCCGCCCGCGCCGCGCGGTCGGTCAGCTCCGCCGTCAGATCCGCCTCGAACCCCGGCCGGCAGTACAGCAACAGGCCCGAGAAGCCCGGTCCGTTTGTCTCCATCTCCGGATCGCTCCCACAAAAAAACCGCCGTGCTGGCAGTGCACGGCGGCTGCGAGACTAACCGGCCCGCTCGCGCGGGCCAAGCCAGAGGGGTCGATCAGCGATCCAGGCCGGGATCGCCCTCGACGTTCTTCAGTCGCGGCAGGTAGGGCTTGCCGGGGCTGATGGTGTCGTGCTCGCGCAGGTAGCTGGCGACCACGTCCCAGACCGGGTCCGTATCCAGCGGCTCGTGGACATTCGCCCAGCCGGCAACCACGTACTTCCTGTCCGGATCCAGCGGCTCACCGTTGATGTGCATATCACTGATGCGGCTGCCCATGGATTCATGCGGATCGATGGTGTACTCGATCCCCGAGGTCCGCACCATATCGCCCCCCCGGTGGTGGTAGGGGTTGGCGTTGAAGATCGAGTTGGCCACGTCCTCCAGCACGTTCTTCAACTGCTCGCCGGTCATCTCGTTACGCTGGGTCTCCGAGTAGGTCGTCGCGGTCTGCGTCATCAGTTCCTCGAAGGTGATGGGCGAGCCCGGCAGTACGCTCACGCCCCACCGGAACCCCGGCGACAGGGCCACCTCGGCATCCATCTCCTTGATCATCGCGTCCATGATCACTTCGTCGAAGGTGCCGTTGAAGTTGCCGCGGCGATACAGCACGCCGTCGGTAACCGCCAGCTCTTCGCTCAGCTTGTCCTCGTAGGGCTCGCGAACCTTGCGGATATGCTCTTCCATCTCCGCGTCCGCCTCGATCAGGTTGGAGAACACCGGCAGCAGCGTGAACTTGTAGTCGCGGATGCCGCTGTCGGTCACGTCCAGATCCATCACGCCGACGAACTTGCCGTTGGAACCGGCGTTGGTCACCAGGGTCCGCTCGCCGCCGGCATTCTCGATCTCCATCGCCCCGGGCACGGCGTCGTGGGTGTGGCCACCCAGGATCACGTCCACGTCGCGCAGGCGGCGGGCCATCTCCATGTCCGTGACCATGCCGTTGTGCGACAGGATCGCGACCACCTTCGCCCCCTTCTCGCGGCACTCGTCGATCATCCGCTGCATGTTTTCGTCGCGGATGCCGAAGCTCCAGTCCGGGAACATGTAGTCGGGGTTGGCCACCGAGGTATACGGGAAGGCCTGACCGATCACCGCCACCGGGACCCCGTTCATCTCGCGGATGGTGTAGGGCTCGAACACCGGGTCACCCCAGTCGCGATCCTCGATGTTCTGCGCCAGGAACTCGATGTTGTTGGGTTTGAAGTCGTTCTCGATCACCTCCATCACCCGTTCGTCGCCAAAGGTGAACTCCCAGTGGCCGACCATGATGTCCACGCCCAGCAGCTTCTGGGCATCCACCATGTCCTGGCCGTTGGTCCACAGCGACGTGGCGGAGCCCTGCCAGGTGTCGCCGCCGTCCAGCAACAGGGAGTTCGGGCGTTCCGCCCGGAGCTTCTGGATCAAGGTCGACAGGTGGGAGAACCCGCCCAGGCGTCCGTACTTCTCGGCCGCATACTTGAAATCCATGTGCGTCACAGCGTGCGCAAGCGGCGTACCGGGCTTGATGTCGAAGTATTCCAGCAGTTCCTTCCCGGCCATCACCGGCGGCTTGCCCTGCATGTCGCCAACCCCGATGTTCACGTCCGGCTCGCGGAAGTACACCGGCTTCAGCTGCGCGTGGCAGTCCGTGTAGTGCAGCAGCGAGACATTGCCGAACTTGGGCAAGTCATACATATCCGCCTCGGCCGGGCGCCAGGACCCTTTCTCGCCAGCCCAGGCATTCATCGAGAAGCCGGCGGCGCTCGCCGCCACCATGGCCTCCAGGAACTCTCGGCGTGTCAGACTCATGTCGCTCTCCTTGGTGATCTTCTGGATTTCTCGTCAATCGCCGCGGCATTACGGCGGCCCCACGCAGCTCCCGACGCGCAAAAACCAGTAATGTTCCGCCAGAGCCGGACAAGCGGGCCGGCGGGAACCGCATTTTTCCGGACATGGGGAGGAGAAGCGCCCACCTTCGCCACCCCTTCCCGCGAGATCGCGAAACTTTGAATTCGTGGGGAATGGTTCACAGTTCGGCAGGCAATCGACACAAAAAAGCCTGCTATCCGGAGATAGCAGGCCAAGACGCGACATACACCGTCGGAAGCATCCGGCCGCCTGCACGCTGGGGGATCGTGCAGTCCCTGGCGGCCGTTGTTCGGATCCGACGGTTTCAGGCTAGTCAGCCATCCGCCGGTCTTTCTTGATCCAGATCAATAGATCCACCAATCCGTGGACCCGGCCGTGGACCCGGTCATGGGTCCAATCGCGCCGCGCAGACCTCAGGCCGCGTACCGGCCCTGAGCCGCCAGCCCGTTATCGCGGGCACGCTCGTACACCGTTTGCTGGGCCTTCTCGAAATTGGCGCCCATGTCCTTGCCCCACAGCTCCATCGCCGCCTGCTGCATGCCGCGACCATAGGAGAAGGACAGTGGCCACGGGGCCCCGCCGATGCGGTTCATCGCATCCAGGTGATTGGTGGCGTCGGCATCGCTCTGCCCGCCGGAGAGGAACACGATCCCGGGCAGGATGGCCGGCACCGCGGACTCCAGACAGCGCAGCGTCGCATGCGCGACATCCTCCACGCTGGCCTGCTCGGGGCAGTCCTTGCCCGGCAGCACCATGCTGGCCTTCAGGATGGTGCCCTCCAGCAGGACATGATGCTCGTAGAGCGCCTTGAACACCGCGCGCTGGGTCGCCTCGGTCACGCCATAGCAGGTCTCGATGTCGTGACTGCCGTCCATCAGGACCTCCGGCTCCACGATCGGGACAATGCCCTGCTCCTGGCACAGCGCGGCATATCGCGCCAGCGCGTGTGCATTCGCCTCGATGCAGGTGTCGGTGGGCATGGTGTCGCCAATCGTGATCACCGCGCGCCACTTGGCGAACCGCGCGCCCATTTTGGCGTATTCCTCCAGGCGTTCGCGCAGACCATCCAGGCCCTCGGTCACCTTCTCGCCGGGGAACCCGGCCAGGTCCTTCGCGCCGGTATCCACCTTGATGCCCGGCAGGATGCCGGCCTCGTTCATCACGTCGACGAACGGCTGGCCGTCGCGGGTCGACTGGCGGATGGTCTCGTCATACAGGATCGCGCCCGAGATGTACTCGTTGAGCTGCGGCGTGGTCAGCAGCAGTTCGCGATACGTCCGCCGGTTCTCCTCGGTGTTCTCGACCCCGACCGCGCCGAGCCGCTTGCCGATCGTCCCGGTGGATTCATCGATGGC
>JBJHBC010000132.1:0-6007 GCA_050485285.1 Thioalkalivibrio sp. | reverse complement strand
CGCTCGAGTACGTTTTCGAGTTGCCGGATATTGCCCGGCCAGTCGAAGGCCTCCAGGCGCTCCAGCACGCCGTCATCCACGACCACGTTCCAGCCGTGCAGATGGGTGTAGCGGTCGAGGAAGTGGCGGGTGAGCAGACGGATGTCGCTGGCGCGGTCGCGCAGCGCCGGCATGTGCAGCGGGATCACGTTCAGGCGATAGAACAGGTCGAGACGGAAGTCCCCGGCGTTCACCGCGGCCTGCAGGTTCTGGTGGGTCGCGGCGATGATGCGCACGTCCACCGGGATATCGCGCGCACCGCCGATGGGCTGGACCACACGCTCCTGCAGCACGCGCAGGATCTTCGACTGCAATGCCTCCGGCATGTCGCCGATCTCGTCCAGGAACAGCGTGCCGCCGTCGGCCAGGGCGATCTTCCCGGTCTTGGCGCTGGAGGCGCCGGTGAAGGCCCCCTTTTCGTGGCCGAACAGTTCGGACTCCAGCAGGTCGGCCGGGATCGCGGCGCAGTTGATGGAGATGAACGGCTTGGCGTTGCGCTGACTGATCCGGTGGATCATGCGCGCGATCTTCTCCTTCCCGGTGCCGGAGGCCCCGGTGACGAGCACCGTGGCCTGGGTGTCCGCGATGCGGTGGACCTGTTTCAGGACATGGCGCAGGGCCGGGCTCTCGCCGAGGATGCCGTACTGCCCGCCCTGGGTGTCCAGGGCACTCTTCAGGTAGCGATTCTCGGACACCAGTTCGGCGGTGCGTTCGGCGATGAGCTGGTGAATGCGCAGGACTTGGCCGATCATGCTGGCGACCACCCGCAGCAGGTTCAGGTCGTCCTGGAACTGGCGCGAGCGGCGGCGCAGGCGATGCACCCCGAGGACGCCGATGGCGTGTTCGTCCTGCACGATGGGGACGGCGATATAGGCGACGGTCTCCTGCGGGAGAGTGGAGCGGTCGATGGCGCGCGCGAGATATTCGGGCTCGTTGTCGATGTCCTGAATCAGGGCGATCTGGCCGGTCTTCATCACGCGCCCCGTGACGCCTTCGCCCAGACTGTAGCTGCCGCGGTCGCGCTCGGCGTCGGTCAGGCCGTAGGCGTGGCGGATGCGCAGATGGCCGCTGTTCGGGTCCGGCAGCAGGACGCGGCCGCGGTTGAGGCCCAGCAGCTGCGACATCATGCCGAGGATGCGGTAGATCGCGGCGTCCGGGTCGCCGGAGCGCCCCATGAGTTTCGCGACCTCCAGCAGCAGGGTGATCTCCTGTTCCCGGGTGGCGAGGTCGGGCGGGGTCGAATCGGATGCGTGTTGCGAGGCCATGGGTGGGGATATGCAGAAACCCTGCCAGTGCGCCCGTGGCGGCGTTTCAAGGTCTGGCGCGGGCGCGGGGTGGTCGGTTTTGGTGCCGGTGCCTCGTGACGGGGCGGGGCGGCGCACCGTTGGCTTGCACGCGCCTTGCCGGGTCGGGGGAAGGGCCCGGCCGGGGTGGCCGGGCCCATGGGGTGCCGCGTGCGGGGATCAGCCCTCGGCGTGGTAGCTGCTGCGCTTGATCAGGCGCACGCAGATGGCGTCGAGCATGTAGCCGATGATGCCGATCACCAGCACGAAGGCGGCGAGCTTGTCGTACTCCAGGGTGTCGCGGGCATCGTTGATCGCATAGCCAAGCCCCGAGGTGACGCCCAGGTACTCGGCCGGGACCAGCACGATCCAGGCGACCCCCACGGCCAGGCGGATGCCGGCAAACACATCCTGGGCGATCGCGGGCATCACGATGTAGCGCAGGGTGTGGTACGGGTTGGCCCCCAGGTTGTTGCCCACCTTCAGCCACATCGGGTCGATGCGCTGTACCCCGTGCGCGGTGGCATAGGTGATCGGCCAGACGGCGGCAATCGCGATCAGGAAGATGATGGCCGCGTCCCAGGTGGCGAAGGCCAGCACCGCGATGGGCATCCAGGCCAGTGGCGAGATCATCCGCAGGAACTGGAACGGCACATGGGTGACCTGCTTCAGGGTCAGGAAGTAGCCGATCATCACCCCCAGCGGGACGCCGATGGCGATCGCATAGGCCAGACCCCAGCCCACTCGGTAGAGGCTGGATTCGATCGGCTTCCAGACGTTGCCGGAGATGACCAGGTCCCAGAACGCGGCCAGCGTCGGCCCGGGGGCGAAGCTGGCAAAGGCCATCGTGTCCTCGTTGTTGGCGATGGCCCAGCCGCCCCAGTACCACAGGGCGAACAGGCCGGCGATCCCCAGCAACGGGTATTGCAGCGCCCGGCGTGTGCGGTCCGCGAACCGCAGGAGCGGCATCAACCGCTCTACGGTCGTGGGGTCGGCGGAGAGCGTGGCTTCGCGGTTCATAGGACCACCACCTCCTCGCGCGCGAACGGCGAATCCATGTCGACGCCCGGGGCATCCTGCCACGCGGTGTGGGTCTCCATCGCCTTGCGCACGAAGTCGTAGTTCACCAGGTCATCCTTTACGAACTCCGGGTCCAGGCCTTCGAGGAAGGTGGTATCGCCACCGACCAGGGTCTCGTTCATCGCGCCCACCAGCATTTTCGTGGCGGACGGGTACGGCCAGGGCGAGAAGTCGATGCGGCCGTTCTCCCATTCGGGGTGACGGATCGCGCCGCTGTCGGCGTAGGTGCTGTCGTCGTGGTAGTTCGTCATCGCGCGTTCCACCACGTTGGCGGGCATTGGCAGGTAGCCCTTGCCGTCACGCGAGAGCATCGTGGCGATGCTCTTCTTGTCCTCCTGGATGGTGCCCTGGGCACGGACCACGGCGTTCATCACCTTCTGCGTCCACTCCGGTTCGCGGTCGGTCAGGCGTTCATTCATGCAGACCACGCAGCAGGGATGGTTCTTCCAGATATCGCCGGTGAAGCGCAGCACGTTGCCACGGGCCAGCAATTCGCCGGCGGCGTTGAACGGCTCGGCGACGATGTAGGCATCGATGGAGCGCGCGGCCAGGGCCGGCGGCATGTCCGGCGGCGGCATGATCATCAGGTTGACCTCGTGCGCCTCCAGGGCCGAGCCCTGGTCGCGGATGACCGGAGTCAGGCCGGCGTCGCGCAGGGCCATCTGCATGACCACGTTGTGCATCGAGTACCAGTAGGGGACGGCCACGCTCTTGCCGCCCAGGTCGGAGAACGACTCCACGTCGACGTGGCGCCCGGTGACCACGGCGGAGCCGTTCGTGTGGGCCCAGGACATGATCTTGACCGGGAAGTCGTTCTGATAGCGCATCCACAGCGGGATCGGCTTGAGCAGATGCACCAGGTTGAAACGGTTGGCGGCGAAGGACTCGATCAGCGGCGACCAGCCGCGGATCAGGGTCGGGTCGGCGACCTCCAGGCCTTCGTCTTCGAAATAGCCCTCGGAGTGGGCGACCAGCAGTGCGGCGGCGTCGGTGATCGGGATGTAGCCGATGCGGACGACTCCGTCGAAGTCGCGGGTGGCCGCTTCGGGCTCGCCGAGGCTGCCGGGCTCGGCGCCGAACAGCGATCCGGGCAGGGCCAGCCCGGTTCCGGCCAGGCCGCCGACGGCGGCGGTGCGCAGGAAGTTGCGGCGGGAGAAGCTGCGGTCCAGCAGGCTGTCCAGCTCGCGGTCGATGTCGTGGTGATTGTCGCAGTTGCACATGGTGGTGGTTCCTCGGTCAGGGTCGGGCAGTGGCGGCGGTGGATCAGGCAGCGCGTACGCGTGCCCGGGATTCGCGGGATTCGGATGTGGTCGGTTCGGTCGCCTGGCCTTCGTCTTCCGATGCCGTCGAAGCTTCCGGCGAAGCGGTCTCGGACCCGGCGGCTTCCGGGGCGGCGGCCGGACTACGGGTAGCCCCGAAGTATCCCATCAGTTCGGCCTTGCGGTCGACGAAGGGCTGGCTGTTGCGGTCGCGGGGGTGGTCGAGTTCGATGCTCAGCTCGGCGGTAATCGTGCCCGGATTGGAGCCCATGACCAGCACGCGGTCGGCCATGGCGACGGCCTCCTCGATGTCGTGGGTGACGAACACCACGGAGATCCCGCGCTCGCGGGCCAGGCGGGTGACCTCGTCCTGCAGGGCGACCCGGGTGAAGGCATCCAGGGCCGAGAACGGTTCATCGAGCAGCAGCAGCTCGGGGTCGGTGGCCAGGCTGCGCGCCAGGGCGACGCGCTGCTGCTGACCGCCGGATAGGGACTGCACGTTGACCTCGGCCTTGTCGGTCAGGCCGACGGTCTCCAGCAGTTGGTCGATGCGCTCGCGCATGTCGCGCTTGCGGCCCTGGAAGATCAGGCCCAGCGAGGCGTTCTTGCGCACGGTCATCCAGGGGTAGAGCGAGGGCTTCTGGAACATCATGTTCCAGCGCGGGCTCGGCTTGATCACCTGGTGGCCGTTGATGCGCACGCAGCCATCGCTGGGCATCAGCAACCCCGCGAGCATGTGCAGCAGGGTGGACTTGCCGCAGCCACTCTGGCCGATCAGGGCCACGGTCTCGCCCGGCGCGATGTTGACCTGGATGTCCTTCAGCGTGGGGGCTTCCTGCCCGGGGTAGTGATGGGTGATGTAGTCGATGGAGATGGCGGCGCCCATGGCGTGTCCCTCTTGATCCTTCGTTCATGAGCCGCCGGGCGGATCGCTTCGGCGGCGCGTTCACGAAGGTTCCTTACAAGGGGCGTGCCAATCCCGTCCCGATCCCCGGGACTTTCATCGCTGGCAGGTTCGAAACGGCGCGCTGACGCGAAATACCGGGAGGCAGGGTGGGTGGGCCCGCAAGCCGGGCCGACCCGGCGCGGGGCATGCGGAATGGACAATCCGGACAAAGCGGCCGATTCCGGGTGGACAAAGTGGACGAAATGGTCGTCGGGTGACGGGGCGATTCCGGGGCAAAGTCCCGAAAACGGCCTTGTGGTGCGGTGTGCGTGGTGTTGGCACGGCTTCTGCACCGGGATGGGCGACCCGGTCGAACGCCGGGGAATGACGAATCCCAACCGCGAGGAGTATCACCATGTCCGTAGCCGAAGCCACCACCTCCCTGACCGTCAACGGCCTGGAGCCGATCGACCAGGACGGCCTGAACGGCCTGGCCGCCAAGGGCAAGGCCAACCCCGAAAGCATCGTGACCCTGAAGGCCACCACGGTCTGCGAGGGCAAGTTCCGCAACCTGACCTACGTGCGCGATCTGGATGCCCACGTGATCGACGAGCCGCCGCATCTGCTCGGTGACGACACCGCGCCGAATCCCTCCGAGGCCGTTCTGGCCAGCCTGGGCGCCTGCCTGTCGGTGGGGATGCACGCCAACGCGATCGACCGCGGCATCACCCTGACCAAGCTGGAACTCACCCTGGAAGGGGATATCAACGTGACCGCCGTATGGGGCGTGGGCGACACCGACGTCAACAAGCACCTCGGTTTCTCCGATATCCGCGTGAAGGCGCACCTGGAAGGCGATGCCAGCGAGGAGCAGCTCAAGGACCTGGTGGCGCATGCCGATTTCTGGTCGCCGGTCGCCAACACCATGCGCAACCCGGTCAACGTCAGCGTCGAGCTGGCCTGAACCGGTCCCTGGATCTTTACGGGAGTAAAACCCAATGCTCGAAACCCGCACTCAAGACGTGACGGGGGTGTCGCCGGCCGCAGGGCCGGCGGATGCCGACGCCGCGCTGCAGGCGCTGGTGGAGCGCGACCTCGCGCCACTGACCGCCCGTATCGACCGCGAAGGTCTGTACCCCGAGGATTTCCTGCGCGAGGCCGGCCGCCTCGGCGCCTTCAATCGCCATCTGGCCAGCCAGAACGCCAGTGGCACCACCGACATTGCCAGCGCGATCCGCGCCACCGAGGTGATCTCGGCCGAATGCATGACCACCGGGTTCGTCGCCTGGTGCCAGAACGCCTGTGCCTGGTATGTGGAGAACAGCAGCTCGGACACGCTCAAGCGCGAGGCGCTGCCGAAGCTGGCCAATGGCGAGGCCCTGGGCGCGACCGCGTTGTCCAACCCGATGAAATGGTTCGCCAACATCGAGGACCTGAAACTCTCCGCCGAACGCGTGGAC
>JBJHBC010000131.1:0-6185 GCA_050485285.1 Thioalkalivibrio sp. | reverse complement strand
AACCTGTCCGCCGCCCGTTCGCGGATCCAGGATGCGGACTTCGCGGCCGAGACGGCCGAGTTGACCCGTGCCCAGGTGCTGCAGCAGGCGGGTACCTCGGTGCTGTCGCAGGCCAACGCGGTTCCGCAGAACGTGCTGGCCCTGCTGCAGTAAGCTCGATCACTCGGGCTTCTGGTTGAGGGAGGGTGGCGAGGGCGCCATCCTCCCCTTCTGAAGAGGACAGCGATATGAGTGATGGAATCGGCAATATCACATCACCGCTGGTGGCAGTGAACCCGCGCGGGGGGGAAGGGGCCAAGGCCCCGGGTCCCGGCGCGGGTCTTGTTCGTGGCGAGGGGCGGCCGGAGGCCGTGGCTCGTGCGGACAGTAATCCGGAATCAACGGCTCGTGGTTCCACCGGACCGGCGATCGAGGCCATGGACATGGACGAGGTCAATCAGGTGGTGGAGTCGATCAATTCCTACCTGCAATCCACCAAGCGGGCGCTGGAGTTCAGCGTGGACGACAGCAGCGGCCGCACGGTAATCACGGTGATGGACGGCGAACGCGAAGAGGTGATCCGCCAGATCCCGCCGGAGGCCGTTCTGGCCCTGGTGGAGCAGTTCCAGACCGAGCAGGAGCTCGGCGGGACGGGGCTGGCGGACAAGGCCTGACGGCTTCGTAAACCTGCAAGCGTGATGTTGAGTTAAGCCGGGCCCGGCAGCGGGTCCGGCTTTTTTCGTTGTATGGCCCATCGAAGCGGCTACGGACCCCATCCTGCCAAGCCTTCGTCGTAATACCGGCCGAAGCGCAGCGAAGAGCCGGGATCTCCCACGCGTCGGATTCCCCGGCCGCCGCGCTATCGCTGAGCGGTGGAGATCCCGGATAACGGCTCTGCCGTTTCCGGGATGATCGAGGGGGCTCGGGTATGCTGGTAGCCGGCTCGAGTGGCGGGTGGGTGCCAGGTTCTGGAGATTGCTTCGCTTTGCTCGCAATGACGGGGTTTCTTTGGAGCGGCAGGTCCGGGGGGCATGCCCTTTTTGAGGCGGTTTTCCTGGGGCGGGCTCAAGTTTTGGGCTAGTCTGTCGTAAAGAGATATATAGCACGTGCAAAGGGTCCGAGACGTCGGACACCGAGGAGCAGAAAGACCATGGCCATTAGTTCACTGGGTGTTGGATCGGGACTGGACCTGAATCAGATCGTCACGGATCTGGTGAATGCCGAGCGTGTGCCGAAGGAAAACCGCTTCAATCAGCGCGAGCAGCGGATCGAGGCGCAGATATCGGCCTTCGGGAACCTGACCAACGGCATTGAACAGCTGGGTGGTGCGCTGGCCCGTTTGTCTGGTTTCGAACTGTCGCAGTCGGCATCGGTTTCCGATTCCAGTGTGGCGCGCGTCAGCGCGGATGGCACGGCGGCGAATGGTGACTTCAGCCTGGAGGTGAACCAGCTGGCTCAGGCACAGACGCTGGCGTCGGCGCCGGGTGATTTTGTCGATGCCGACGCGGAAGTCGGGGCCGGGCAGCTGGAGATTCAGGTGGGCGGCGGTAATGCCGTAACCATCAACGTGGGAGAGGGCGATACCCTCCGTGACCTGCGTAACGCCATCAACGATGCCGAGGCGGGCGTGACG
Source organism: Thioalkalivibrio sp. (assembly GCA_050485285.1). Taxonomy (GTDB): domain Bacteria; phylum Pseudomonadota; class Gammaproteobacteria; order Ectothiorhodospirales; family Ectothiorhodospiraceae; genus Thioalkalivibrio. The sequence goes on along the minus strand of JBJHBC010000131.1, from coordinate 4,573 downwards.
GCCTCGATCATCAATGACGGCAACGGGGCGCGCCTGGTGCTGAGCGCGAACGAGACGGGTGCCGCCAACACGATCAACGTGACCGCGACCGAGGACCCGGCGGGTAGTGGCCTTGCCCGCCTGGATGGCGCCAACCTGGTGGAGACGCGGGCCGCGCAGGATGCCGAAGCGGTCATCAACGGGCTTACGGTCACCAATTCGACGAATACTCTGGACGACACCCTGGAAGGGCTGAGCATCGAGCTGCGCAGCGTTTCGGATTCTCCCGTCACGGTTTCGGTGAATGAGGACACGGGGCAGCTGCAACGCGCATTGCAAGGGTTTGTTGAGTCCTACAATGGCCTCGTGAGTCAGACCCGTGAACTGACCTCGTTCAACCCCAACTCCGAGGAAGGGTCGGTCTTGACCGGCGACAGTACGGTACGGGGTATTCGCAGTCGGCTGGGCAACGCGATGGTGCAGTCGGCGGAAGTGCCGGATGCCACGGCCCAGACACTGGCGGGACTCGGCATTGTCTCGAACCGTGACGGCACACTCTCGTTCGACACGGATCGCTTCGACCAGGCCATGGAAACAGACGGTTTCGAGAATGTGGCCGAGGTGGTGCGCGAGATCGGCGGGCGCATGGAGGAGGTAACCAGCAGTTTTGTTGGGCCGGAAGGCCTGATTAATGCGCGCACGGACGGCCTGCGCAACGACCTGGAGCGGATCAGCCAACAGCGCGAGGACCTGAACGTTCGGCTGGAACGCCTGGAACAAAGGCTAGTCGGGCAGTTCTCGCGGATGGACAGCGCTGTTGCGCAGATGCAGAGCACGGGCGATTTCCTGATGGGGCAGCTGGCGAATATGCCGCTGGCCCAGAACAATTCTCGTCGATAGTCGCGCCGCAGGGGCGAACGGATAACGGAGAGCAACGCATGTACGGACCGGGCATGAATCGCGGAGTGAACCAGTACCGGCAGTCGGGCGCGCTGGCCGAGGCCCAAGTGGCGGACCCGCACCGGCTGATCCAGATGCTCTTCGAGGGCGCGCTGGAGCGGATCGCGGTAGCGAAGGGTGCGATGCAGCAGGGGAACGTGGGACTGAAAGGCGAGAAGATCGGCAAGGCGATCGATATCGTTGAATCGCTGCGCGCGGTGTTGGATCACAAGCACAATGCCGAACTGGCCGGAAATCTGGATGCCCTGTACGAGTACATGAGCCGCCGGTTGGTGGAGGCGAACGCGAAGAATGACCCCGGGGCCCTGGACGAGGTGGCCAAGCTGCTGCGCGAGATCAAGGCGGGCTGGGACGAGATCCCGGCCGACCAGCGTCGCGCCGGCTAGCGGAAAGCTTTGCATGGCAGTTTGCGCGGTTTTTGAGTCCGGGCTTTGCCCATGACCGGGCCCGCCACTTCGAATAGCGAAGCCGGTTCGGAGGCCACGCTCGAGGATGCCGTCGAGGCGATCCGCGCCCATATGGCGCGAGCGGTGGCCGAAGAGGACTGGGAAGAACTCCAGGAGCTGGATCGACAGGCTCGCAGCCTGGTAGAGCGGGCCTTCGGCCCCGAACCGGTCCCGCTCCGCGATGACTCCGGGGCGGCGCTGCGCGCCGCGCTCGAGGAGCTTGGCCGTTTCTATGAAAGCTCGGTGCAGGAGCTGGCCCAGCGCCGTACCGAGGTCGCGCAGCAGATTCGCGAGCTGAAGTCCGGTCGCAAGGGCACCAGCGCCTACGAGACCACCCGCCGCCATTCCATGCGCACCGGTCCGGGGCATCGGGAGGGTTAGGCCCGCAGCCCGTTCCGCATGTCCTGTAGGAGCCGAGCCCTCTCGGCGATGCGGCACTGGACAGGCCCGGATCGCCCAGAGGGCTGGGCTCCTACGGGGCTACGCGTTGGGAGCGGTCGGCGGGAGGCGGCGGACGGTCTGGACGCTGCTGAGGGACTGGAGGCGGTCGAAGAGGTTGCTGAGTTCGCCGAGGTCGCTGTATTCGGCCTCCAGTTCCATGCGCACACTGCGATCGTCACGGTTGGTCTGGGTATTCACGCGCAGCAGGTTGATGCCGCATTCGGAGAAGGCGTTGCCGACCTCGCCGAGCAGGCCGGGGCGGTCGTGGGCGTCCACCTCCAGGGTGATGGCCTCGCGTTCCGGTTCCTCGCCCCATGAGACGGGGATCAGCCGGCCCCGTTTCTCTTCCGGCAGGTGCAGGATGTTCACGCAGTCGCTGCGGTGGACGGAGACCCCGGCCCCGCGGGTGATGAAGCCGATGATGGGGTCCCCGGGCTGCGGGTTGCAGCAGCGCGCCCGCGTCGTCAGCAGGCCGCCGACGCCGCGAATCTTGATGTCGTCTTCTTTCGCTTCGCCGTCGTGGCGGCGGGGGCGCTGGGGCGCGGGCCGTGTCTCGGGCTGCTTGTAGCCCCGGGTCTCGCGCATCTGCTGGGAGATGCGCCCGGCGATCTGGGCGGTGGTGATGTCACCGGCACCCAGCGCGACCAGCAGCTCGTCGAAGGTCGGGTACTTCATGGCCTCGGCGAGGGCGCTGCGGTCGAGGTCCTGTCCGCAGCCCAGGCGCTGGCATTCGCGGTCGAACAGGTGCTTGCCGGTGGCCAGGTGTTCGTCCTGGTGCTGCTGGCGGAACCAGGTGCGCACCTTGGAGCGCGCGCGGGCGGTGTTGAGATAGCCAAGATTGGGGTTGAGCCAGTCGCGGCTGGGGCCACCTTCCCGGGTGGTCAGGACCTCGACGCGCTCGCCGGATTTCAGCTTGTAGGTGAGCGGGACGATATGGCCGTCCACCTTGGCGCCGCGGCAGCGGTGGCCGACCTCGGTATGCACGGCATAGGCGAAGTCCAGCGGGGTGGCGCCCTGGGACAGGTCCAGCACCTCGCCCTGGGGGGTAAGCACGAACACGCGCTGGTGCAGGGGTTCGCTCTGGATCTCGTCGAGCAGGTTCTGGTCGTTGTTGTCGGCGGCCTCCAGCAGCTGGCGCAGGCTGTTGATGGCGCGGTTGAGCGCCTGGTCTTCGCGCCCGCCTTCCTTGTAGCGCCAGTGGGCGGCGACCCCCAGCTCGGCGAAGTCGTCCATCTCGCGGGTGCGGATCTGCACCTCGACGACCTTGCCCTCCGGTCCGACCACCGCCGTGTGCAGCGACTGGTAGCCGTTGTCCTTGGGGTTGGCGATGTAGTCGTCGAATTCGCTGGGCAGGTGGCGCCAGTCGTTGTGGACGATGCCAAGCACGGTGTAGCAGGTGGCCAGCTGGTCGACGATCACGCGGGTCGCGCGCAGGTCGTACAACTCGGACAGCGAGGTCCGCTTGCGCTGCATCTTCTTCCAGATGCTGTAGATGTGCTTGGGCCGCCCGAAGACCCGCGCCTCGATGCCCTCGGCCCGCAGGCGATCTTTAAGAGTTTGCGCAAACGCCTCTACATAGGTCTCTCTTTCCGTGCGGTTTTCTTCCAGGCCTCTGGCGATCTCGCGATAGGTCTCCGGTTCCAGGATGCGCAGGGCGAGGTCTTCCATCTCCCACTTGAGCTGGCCGACGCCCAGGCGGTTGGCCAGGGGGGCGATGACGTCCAGGGTCTCCTGCGCGAGGGCGCGGGCGCTGTCATCCGGTTCCCGCACCAGCAGGCGCAGGTGCTGCACGCGGAACGCCAGTTTGATCAATACGGCGCGTACATCGTCGACCATGGCCATCAGCATGCGGCGCAGGCGTTCGGCCTGTTCCGGCCGGCCCGCCGGCGCCTCGAAGCGACGTCGTACCAGGGCCGCGACGTTGGTGGTGAGGCGGGCGATGGCCGCGCCAAAGTCCGTCTCGATCCGGGCCGGGGTGATCCGGGACGCCAGATAGACGGGTACCAGCAGGGTTGCGATCAGCGTCTGCCGATCCACGTTGAGGTGGCGCAGGATCTCGGCCACGTCCAGCGGGTGGGATTCCAGCCCGGCGGCCTCGACCGCCTCCAGCGCCAGGTCCAGTGCCTCGGCCAGTTGCTGGCCGGTGGTGTCGTCCAGGGGCTGGTTGCCCGCGAAGTGGCGCAGAAGCGCGTCGCGGTCGAGGCCCTGCAAGTCCGTATTGGTAAGCAGTGAATGGCGCATGGGGCGGGGTCGTTCCAGCGAAACCGTTCGCCGGCATTGTACCGGTACCGGCACACGGGCGAGAGAGAATCACGCGTTCGATATCTCCCTTGCGCGAGGGAGAGTGGGCGGTCAGGATCGGGATATGGCCAATCTGTTCAAGATCCTGCTGCTCGCGGGGCTCGGGTATGCCCTGATGACCGGGTTGATCTTCGTGACCCAGGACCGGCTGGTCTATATGCCCTCCAGCCACCTGACCGGTACGCCGGAACGCATTGGGCTGGACTACGAAGACGTCGAACTGGTGACCGCCGACGAGGTGCGGCTGCATGGCTGGTTTGTGCCGTCGCCGCAGGGCGAGGAGTCGCCGGTATTGCTGTTTCTGCATGGCAATGCCGGCAATATCAGCCACCGACTGCAGTCCCTGCAGCTCTTCCATGAAATGGGGCTGGCCGTGCTGATCATCGACTACCGTGGCTATGGCCGCAGCGCGGGCCGTCCGGACGAGGCGGGGACCTACGCGGATG
>JBJHBC010000130.1:0-6205 GCA_050485285.1 Thioalkalivibrio sp. | reverse complement strand
TCCTTCAGGCGGGGCATCAGCATGGTGAGGTTGCAGGGCATGGTGCGGTCGTCGAGCTGGGCCTGGATGATGCGGTCCCAGGCGGTGCGGCAGGCACCGGTGGAGCCGGGCAGTACGAAGAGGTAGGTGCCGTTCGCGACCCCTGAAAGGGCGCGGGACTGCAGGCTGGAGGTGCCGATCTCTTCATACGAGAGCATGCGGAACAGCTCGCCGAAGCCCTCGATGGTCTTGTCCAGCAGCACCGAGGCGGCCTCGGGTGTGCCGTCACGGCCGGTGATGCCGGTGCCGCCGGTGGTGAGCACCGCGTCGATCTCGGGGTCGGCGATCCAGCGCGAGAGCTCCGCGCGGATGGCGTAGATGTCGTCCTTCACGATCCCGCGATCGGCCAGGCGGTGGCCGGCGCCTTCGAGGCGTTCCACGAGGGCATCGCCGGAGCGGTCCTCCGCCAGTTCGCGGCTGTCGGAGACGGTGAGCACAGCGATGTTCAGCGGCGTCCGGACGGGGGTGGTCTCCGGCGTGGAATCGGTCATGGCAACGTCCTGTTGGTGTATCGTGGCGCCCATCTTAATGAGTTGCTGGAGTTCCGGGAATGTCGGAGCGGGTACAGAAGGTCCTGGCGGCGCGCGGGCTGGGTTCGCGGCGCGAGATCGAGGGCTGGATCGAGCGCGGCGAGGTGCAGGTGAACAACCGTACCGCGCAGCTGGGGGATCAGGTCGACGAGCACGACGTGATTCGCGTGCGCGGGCGTATCGTGCGGCGCCCGGAGCACCCGCACCGCTGGATCGTGTATCACAAGCCGGTGGGCGAGATCTGCAGCCGCTCCGATCCCGAGGGCCGGCGACCGGTGTTTGCCAGCCTGCCGCGTCTGAAGGGGCAGCGCTGGGTGGCGGTAGGCCGGCTGGACCTGAATACTTCGGGCCTGCTGCTGTTTACCACCGACGGTGAGCTGGCCAACCGGCTGATGCACCCGAGCATGGCGCTGGAACGCGAGTATGCCGTGCGGGTACTCGGCGAGGTGCCGCCGGCCACGCTGGACATGCTGCGCGAGGGTGTGGAGCTCGAGGACGGCCCGGCGCGTTTCGACAGCCTGGAGGAGCAGGGCGGGGACGGCGCCAATCACTGGTATCACGTGATCGTCAGCGAGGGCCGCAACCGCCTGGTGCGCCGGTTGTGGGATGCCGTCGGGGTCACGGTCAGCCGCCTGATCCGGGTGCGCTACGGGCCGGTGGTCCTGGGTCGGGGTCTGAAGACCGGCGCGGTCCGCGACCTGGAGAGCCGCGAGGTGGCCGGGCTGTACGCGGCGGTGGACCTGCCAATCCCGGAATCGGCGCGCCCGCGCGGGCGAGGCGGACCGCGCCGCGACCCCCGCAGCAAGCGGCCCGGCAAGCCGGTAGCGGCCGGCAAGTCGCGCAACAGTCGGGCGGCGCGCGAGGATGGCTGGAGCTCGTCGCCGCCGAAGAAGTCGGGCAAGCCGGCGTCCCCCGGCGGTCGCGGTGGTGGCCGCGGCGCGAAGCCCTCGGGCGGTCGTTCCGGCGGGCGCCCGGCGGGCGGTGGCAAATCGGGCGGGCGCCGCCAGCGGTAACGCCACGTGCGGATTCCCGATCTCCTGGAGGCGCTGCGCGCGGAGTACGGCGACCTGCAATGGTGGCCGGCGGAGACCGCGTTCGAGGTGATGGTCGGTGCCGTGCTGACCCAGAACACCAGCTGGACCAACGTCGAGAAGGCCCTGGACAACCTGCGCGCTATCGATGCCCTCTCGCCCGAAGGACTGATGGCGCTCGACCAGGAAGAACTGGCCGAGCAGATCCGTCCCAGTGGCTACTTCAACGTGAAGGCCGACCGGCTGCGGCATCTGCTGCGCTTCCTGGACGCGTCTGGCGGTGTCGAGGGACTGGGCGCGCTGGAAACGGGCGAGCTGCGCTCGGGGTTGCTGGGGGTCAAGGGCGTGGGCCCGGAGACGGCCGACGATATCGTGCTGTATGCCTTCGACCGCCCGGTCTTCGTGGTGGATGCCTACACCCGGCGTCTGTTCGAGCGCCTCGAGGTGCCGCAGGCGCAGGCCCCCTACGATCAGCTGCGCGGGCACGTCGAGACGGAGCTGGGGCCGGATGTGGCGGCCCTGAACGACCTGCACGCGCTGATCGTGGAGCACGGCAAGGAGCGCTGCCGCCCGCGGCCGCGGTGCGACAGCTGCCCGCTGCGCGACCACTGCAGCCATCCCGACGCTCGGGGAAACCCTTGAGGTCGCCGCCTCGCGCCGGTTGACGCTGACCCCGGGGCGCCCGAACCTGAGCGTTTGGCCCGACTGACCCGGGAGGTCGCATGCGGTACGTCTACTCCCTTTTGATTATCGTGTTCGTCGCGGTGGTCGCGATCTTTGCAATCCAGAACCTGCGACTGGTAACCCTCAATTTCCTGACCCTGCATGTGACGCTGCCACTGGCGTTGCTGATCGTCGGGATCTACCTGCTGGGGCTCGTCTCCGGGGGCGCGCTGGTGGCCCTGCTCAAGCGCTGGATCCGTGGCGCGAGTCGCTGATCGGGGCGGTTCGACGCCCATGACGGGTCGCGTACGGTGACGGCGCCCTGGATTCGTCGTCACCCCCTGCTGGTGATCGTGGCGGCACAGCTGTTCGGCACGTCGCTGTGGTTCTCGGTCAACGGGGTCGGGTTGTCGCTGCAGCAGGCGCTGGGCTGGTCGCCGGCCGAGATTGGCTGGCTGACCATGGCGACCCAGACGGGTTTCATTACCGGGACCCTGGTGGTGGCCGCGACCGGGATGGCGGACCGCTTCCGCGCGAGCCGGATGTTCGCGCTCTCCGCCCTGGCCGGGGCCGGGGTCAATGCGATCTTCATCCTGCTGGCCGGCGTCTGGGAGCTGGCCCTGTTCACGCGTTTTCTGGTGGGGCTGGCGCTGGCCGGGGTGTATCCCCTGGGCATGAAGCTCGTGATTGCCTGGACTCCGGAATACAAGGGCTGGGCGCTGTCCTGGCTGCTGGGGATGCTGACGCTGGGGACCGCGCTGCCGCATCTGTTGCGCGGCGCCACGCTCGACTTCCCCTGGGCGGTCCCGGTGCTGCTGGCCTCGGCACTGGCCGTGCTGGCGGCGGTCCTGATCCTGCGTCTCGGCGAGGGGCCCCACCTGCCGCCGGCCGGGCGTACACCGGGACTGGGCAAGGGCTTCCGTGCCCTGCAATGCCGCGATTTCCGGGCCGTGGCCGGGGGGTACTTCGGGCACTGCTGGGAGCTATACGCCTTCTGGACGCTGGTCCCGCTGCTGGTGGCGCGCGAGCTGTCGCGGCTGGAGGCCGACGCGGCGCTGATTCCCTGGCTCGCCTTTGGCGTGATCGCGCTGGGCCTGGCGGGGTGTGTCTGGGGCGGGCGTCTGAGCCGCACTCTGGGCAGCCTGCGCGTGGCGCGGGTGGCCCTGGCGACCTCGGGCCTGGCCTGCCTGCTGTACCCGCTACTGGCCGGCCAGTCGCCCTGGCTGCTGTTCGCGCTGCTGGCGCTGTGGGGGCTGACGGTTATCGCGGATTCGCCGCAATTCTCCGCACTGGCGGCGGACAGCGCGCCGGCGGATGCGGTCGGGTCCGCGCTGAGCGTGATGAACGCGATCGGATTCGCGCTGACCCTGCCGGGGATCTGGCTGACCGGCTGGCTGTGGGCGGATGGCGGGGTGTGGGTGCTGTGGCTGTTGCTGCCCGGGCCGCTGCTGGGGCTGTGGGCGCTGGCGCGCCTGTCGGCGCCGCATCGCATCCAGAGCGCCGTGGACTGATTCCGGTGCCGGTGTGCCGCGGTGCCTGTGCAAGGTGGAGGTTCAGGTTCAGGCGCGGGGGACTGTCGGATCGGCCGTGGTCAGAAGGGTCTGGGCCCGTTGGAGCAGATCGGCGGCTTCGTCGGGGCGTTCTTTAAGGGCGCGGCTCCAGTGCGGGAACAGATTCTGCTCCTCGCGGCCCTCGTGCTTGGCCAGCGCGCCGGAGATCAGGGCGAAGAACGGGGCCACGGCCCAGGCCTCGTCCACGCCTTCGCTGAATTCGTGTTCCAGCATCGTGGTCTGTTCCAGGATCTCGTCGTGCTCGCGCAGCATGATCGAGGTCGGGTCCTGACCGTTCGGGCTGCGCGGCAGGTCCAGCAGCGGCACGATCAGTTCGTTCTCCACCTCCAGGTGGCGGCGCAGGCCGTCGACGTAGGCGTGGAAATCCGGTGCGGCCCCCTCGACATCACCCGCGTTCACCTTGTGCAGGGCACTGGCGAACAGGCGGTCGATGCGCAGGTGGTCGCGCTCCAGCAGGTCGACCAGATCCACCGGGGCGACGTCCTCGCGGCGCTGCACCGCGAGCTTCCACAGCGGTGGCCCGTCTTCGAGAGCCTGCCAGTGGATGGCATGCCGCAGCTGCAGGCTGACGGCGTCCATCAGGAGCTTCGGTTCCTGGTCCAGCCAGACCTCGAAGACCTGGCCCCCTCGCAGTTCGCGAAGGGTGTAATAGGCCCGCGTATGGGCATGGTCGCCCAGGCCGCGCAGATCGAGCCGGAAGTCAGCCATCGTCGTTCCCGATCCCGCGCCGCGCGGCCATGCGGGCGCCGATGGTGTGGCGCTCCTCCGGGCTCAGCAGGTGCTCGGCGAAGGGCAGCACGGCGCGCTCTTCCAGGTCGAGATGCACGCGGTATTGCCGGATCCAGGTCTCCGCGCCGGTCAGTTCCGCGATCGCGCCGTCGGCAATCCGTTGCAGGGCCGGTTCCAGGCGGTCCCAGCCGGCCTCGATGTCGGCGTGCTCCGCGGTCAGGCGGTCCAGCCATTCGCACAGTTGGGGGTGGCTGTCGGGATGGCCGCAATGCCGTCGGAGGAGGGGGAACAGGTCCTCGTCCTCGTCGGCGTGGTGATTGGGCGCGGCCTCGTGAAAGTATTTCAGGACCCGCGCTGCCGCGGTGCGCGCCTCTTCGTCGGCGCCTTTTTCGGCGAGGTGCGTGGGCAGACGCTCGAGGATGTCCAGGGAGTTGAGGATGCGCCGGTGACAGGCGCGCAGCAGTTCGACAGGCTGCTGGAATCCGGGGACGGTCTCGTGGAGTTGCAGATGCATGGCAGTTGCGGCCTTGGCGGATGTTCCTGAAGGATGACTGTTACCGATCGGACGCGAGCGGGTGTTGATCTCGATCAATGCATATGGAATATAGCTTAAAGTATGCTGAGTCAAACCTGACAAGGAGCATTGCATGCACCCTCGGAACCGGATGTTCATCCTCGCGGCCCTGGCCTATGCCCTGCTGGGTGGGCTGCTCGGCATTCTGTGGCTGGCGCAGCCCGGGCTGATCCCCGGCAACGTCCCGCGCATCCATGGCCACCTGATGCTGCTGGGGTTCGTAACCATGATGATCTACGGCGTGGGGCTGCATGTGCTGCCGCGCTTTTCCGGGCGGTCCCTGTTCTCCGAACGCCTGGGGCACGTGCAGTTCCTGCTGGCGAATGCCGGGTTGTGGGTGATGGTCGCCGGCTGGTTGCTGTTCCATAACATGACCGTCGCGATCGGCGGTGCAATGGCCTGGGCTGCGATGATCCTGTTTGCCCTGAATATTGCGCTGACCGTGCGCCACTATGGTCCGAAGGGGGCGTAACCATGGCGCGCGAGGAGTACAACGGCTGCGAGCTGCCGGACGACCTGTTCTACGACCTGGACTATGTCTGGGTGCGCCCGGAGGACGACGGGACCTTCACCCTCGGCATTACCGATCCCGCCCAGACCATGGCGGGGCGGGTGCAGTACTTCCGCTTTCGCAAACCGGGTTCGCACCGCGCCGCGGGCAAGCCGGTCGCGCGGCTGGAATCCGGCAAGTGGGCCGGCGGTATCCCGACCCCGTTCGATGGCACGATCGAACGCATCAATCCGGCCGTGGAGGCGGATCCGGGGCTGGTCAACGTGGCGCCCTACACGGATGCCTGGGTGGTCGTGATGCGTCCCGACGACCCGGAGAAGGCCCTGGAACGGCTGCATACCGGTCCCGAGGCGATCACGGGGCTCAAGCAATGGATCGATCGCTACGACATCCATTGCATGCGCTGCGCGGACTGAGGCCAGGGGAGACGGATTCATGAAGGTAGAGCTGCTGGTCTCCGAATGGTGTGCCTCCTGTCACGATGCCGAGCGCATCTGGCGCCAGGTGGCCGAGGACAAACAGATCGACTTCGCGGTGGTGGACATGGGCCAGCCGGA
>JBJHBC010000129.1:0-6252 GCA_050485285.1 Thioalkalivibrio sp. | reverse complement strand
GCCGAGGCCCTGGTCCGGGAACTGGAACAGGGCGCGGTCAAGCGCTTCCAGAGCGCGACGCGCGAGCGCCTGGAGGCATGGCTCGGCGAGCACGGCTACATCGACCCGGAACCGACCAACAGCGACACCACCCTCGAGCACCGGGTGATCGCCACACTGCAACCCTTCAGCCCCTCCCCAGACGCCGCGACCCGCGACGGCCAGGCCCTGGCGCGCAGTCTGCAGGCGGGCCTGCGCTCGAACTGAGTCCGCGGGCGGGGATCAGGCGCGGGCGCGCCCGGACAGGAAGGCGTCGACGCGGTCCAGGTCTTCGGGGGTATCGACGCCGGGCGGATGGGCCTCGGCGCGACGGCCGACCTGAATCCACGCGCCCATGTCGAGGGCGCGCAGCTGCTCCAGCTGCTCCAGTTGTTCCAGCGGGGCCGGTGGCTCGGCGCTCATGCGGCGCAGGAACCCGGCGCGGTAGGCATACAGGCCCAGGTGGCGGGTGGCCTGCTCTACGGCCGGCACCTGCCCGGCGCGGTGGGCCTCGCGATCCCACGGGATCGGGGCACGGGAGAAGTACAGCGCCCGACCGCTGCGGTCGGTCACCAGCTTGACCTGATTGGGGTCCGCCAAATCCTGGGCACAGCGGATCGGCACGCCGAGGGTGGCCATGTCCGCCTGCGGGGTCTGCGCCAGCAGGGCCGCCAGGTCATCCAGCAGCGGGCCCGGCGTCAGCGGCTCGTCGCCCTGCAGGTTGACCACGATGGACTCGTCCCCCCAGCCCTCGGCGGCCGCGACCGCGGCGATGCGGTCGGTGCCCGAGGGCAGCGCGGGATCGGTCAGGAAGGCCTCGACCCCGCACTGGCGAGCGACGGCGAGGATGCGCTCGTCATCCCCGGCCACGATCACGCGGCGCGCGGCACTCTCCTGCGCCCGGCTGATCACATGCGCGATCAACGGGCGCCCGGCGACCGCCGCTAGCGGCTTGTCCGGCAGCCGGCTGGAGGCCATGCGGGCCGGGATCACCACGACGAAGCCCGTCATGCGGCGACTCAGGCCTCGCGCCAGCGTTCCTTCTCGTCCTCGGAGAGCACGCGGGCCTCGTCCTCCAGCATCACCGGGATATCGTCGCGGATCGGATAGGCGAGACCGGCGGAGACCGAGATCAGCTCCTGGTTCTCGCGGTCATATTTCAGCGGACCCTTGGTGACCGGGCAGACCAGAATATCGAGCAGACGCTTGTCCATGCATTACCCCAGGTGTTTGAGCCGACTGACGGTCTCCAGACGCGCGAGCAGCGCCGGCTCGAAAGTGGTTGGCAACCGGGCCGCGATCGGCCAGTACCAGTGATTATCCTGCGCAAACGACCGGCATTTTACGGCATCCTTCTCGGTCATCAGAACCGGCAGCTCGTCATCGAAGCGGATCTGGTGCGGCAGGAACCGATGATGGTCGGGAAACGGATGCCGAATGATACCGACTTTCGCCGCCTCCAGGGTACGGAAGAAGCGCTCCGGATCGGCAATACCGGCGATCGCGTGGGCTTCGCGCCGGGCGAACCGGTGGGGCTTGCGCGACTCGTCGGCCCCGTCCACCCGCAGCAGCCGGCTGGCCGGGACCAGTTCCATCGGGATCTCGCCGGGGCCAGCTTCGCCGCCGGTCACGATCACGAAATCCGCCCGCTCGCGCGCCCGCCTGGGCTCGCGCAGCGGCCCCGCCGGCAGGCACAGCCCGTTGCCGAAGCGGCGCTTGCCGTCGACCATCAGGATGGTGATGTCGCGCGGCAGGCGGTGGTGCTGCATGCCGTCATCGGCGATGACCACGTCCACCCCCTGCTCGGTCAGGGCCCGCGCGCCGCGAACCCGGTCGCGGTCCACCTGCACCGGCACCCCGGTGCGCCGCGCGATCAGCAGGGGCTCATCCCCCACCACCACCGGATCGGAATCGGGGGTCACCGCAATCCCGGCGACGTCCCCGCGCCCGCCGTAGCCACGGCTGACAATACCCGGCCGATACCCGGCGGCACGCAGACGCTTGGCCAGCCAGACGGTCATCGGCGTCTTGCCGCTGCCACCCAGCGTGAGGTTCCCCACCACGATCACCGCCTTGGCCGGGATGGTGATGTCGCGCCGCAGTTGTTCCTGGCGCTGACGGTTCCACTCGGCCAGCCCGGCATATACCAGCGACAGCGGAAACATCGCCGCCGCGAACGGCCCGCGCTGGCTCCACTGATCCCACAACCGGGCGCTCAACCATGCCTGCAGCGATCCCATGGCTACCAATCCCAGACCTGCTGCAGCACGGCGTCGAAGTTTGCATCCACCAGGCGCCGCTCCTCCCAGAAGCGCCGGCGCGCCGCGTCACCCTGCTGGCGCCGCGCGGCCGGGTCGTCCCGCAGCGCCTGCCAGGCCGCCAGCACCGCGTCCGGCTCGCCCAGCACCGGGCAGGGCACCTCCGCGGCCGGCGCCTCGCCCAGGCTCACGGCCGCCCCGCCGGCCAGGCCCTGCCACAGGGCCTCGCGATCGGGCGCCGCCAGGTGCACCGCATGGGCGGCACTGGCCGCGGCCGCGAACCAGCGGCGGTCGTCCAGGTGCAGGATGGTCCCCGGCGGCAGCGCCGACCGGTCCCACTCCGAGACCACCTGATCGGCAGCCGGCAACGGGGCGGCGTCTGTCTCCCCGCGCAGGCTGGCCAGCAGGATGTCGGTCTGACCCCAGCCGGAGGCCTCCCAGGCCGCCCGCCAGGCCGGCCACTGCGCTGGCGTGCCATGCCACCACCACAGGCGTTCCACCCCGCCCCCAACCAGCGAGCGCAGCACCACATCGGCCTGCGCCTCGACGAACCGGGCCTGGGGGTCGGCTGGATCCAGCGCCCGCGTGCGGGCCGTGGCCGGCCAGGCTTCGGCGGCGACGGGGTCGACGGGCCAGTGGCAGGCCACCGGGGACATGGCCCCGGCAGCCGGTGCGGTGTTCACCGCGATCACCGGCGCCTCGGTCTCTTGCAACAGATTGACCGGCGCGCGGCCACCGGCCAGCAGGATGCCGTGGGGCTGAAAGCGCCGCAGCACCCGGCGCACCACCCGCAGCCGGTCGCAGGGGCCGTAGCCCACCCCGACCTTGCGAAACGGCTGCATGTGGCGCTCGAAGAGCTCCGGGTAGTCCTGCTCGAAGGTCAGGACGATGCGTACGTCCTGGCGCTTGTCGCGCACCGCACCCAGCAGCTCGATCCCCAGGCGCACGTCCTCGGGGCTGGCGCCGGCCTTGATCCAGATCAGCCGCCCGCGATCCGCGGGCGGGGTGAGGAAACCCCGCCGCGCCCGTGCCCGGCTGCCAGCGCCCCGACGGTAATCGCGCCAGGTCGCCCGCCAGACCGGGAGCGGACGATCCCCGTACCCCCCGGCATCACCCGGCATCCCCCGCCTCCTCGCGGAACTGCAGGCGATGCAGGTGGGTGTAGACCCCGCCTCGGGCGATCAGCTCCTCGTGCCGCCCGCTCTCCACGATGCGGCCGTTGTCCATTACCAGGATGCGGTCGGCGCCCTCGACCGTGGACAGGCGGTGGGCGATCACCAGCGTGGTGCGTGTGCTCACCAGCGCATCCAGCGCGGCCTGCACCTGGCGCTCGGATTCGTTGTCCAGGGCCGAGGTCGCCTCGTCCAGGATCAGGATCGGGGCGTCCCGCAGCAGGGCGCGGGCGATCGCCAGGCGCTGGCGCTGGCCGCCGGAGAGACGGGTCCCGTTTTCCCCCACCAGGGTCTGCATCCCGTCGGGCAGGCGCTCGATGAATTCCAGCGCATGCGCGGCACGCGCCGCCTCGCGGATCTCCGCCTCGGTCGCCTCGGGGCGCCCATAGGCGATATTGGCGGCCACGGTGTCCGCGAACAGGGTGACGTTCTGGCCGACATAGGCAATCTGCCGACGCAGGTCGCGCAGGCGGATGGTCTCGAGGTCGTGGCCGTCCAGCAGGATGCGCCCCTCGGTTGGGTGATAGAAACGCGGCAACAGGTTGACCAGCGTGGTCTTGCCACTGCCCGAGCGCCCCACCAGGGCCACGTTCTCGCCCGGCTTCACCTCGAAGGAGATGGCCTTCAGTACGTCCGGGCCCTCAGGACCGTAGCGAAACGCCACGTCCTCGAAGGCCAGCTGGCCCTCGGCGCGATCCAGCGGCACGTGGCCGGTGTCGCGCTCCGGCGTCTCGTCCAGCACCGCGAAGATGTTCTGTCCCGCCGCGATACCGCGCTGCAGGGTCGCGTTGATCATCGACAGCCGGCGAATCGGGCTCAACAGCAGCAGCATCGCGGTCAGGAAGGAGACGAACGTACCGGCCGTAACCGTGTCGTCGCCGAAATCCGAGGTCGCCACCCAGATCACGAAGGCCAGGACCGCCGCGACCAGGAACTGGATGGTCGGGGTATAGGCGGCCTTGATGCCCTCCATACGCATGTGCAGCCGGCGGTTGCGCTCGTTGATGTCCTCGAAACGCCCGCGCTCGTAGGTCTCGCCGCCGAAGATACGCACCACCCGGTGCCCCTCGATCACCTCCTGAGTCACATGGGTCACGTCGCCCATGTTGTACTGCAGGCGGTGCGAGATGCGGCGAAAGTGCTTGGTGACCACGCGCACCAGCACTGCCAGCACCGGGGCGATGATCAGGATCGTCAGGGTCAGGGTCGGTGTCAGCCAGAACATCCAGGCCAGCAGCGCGATGATCGTCAGGGTATCGCGCACCAGGGTACTGAAACCGTCGGTCGCGGCTGTCGCCACCTGCTCCACGTTGTAGGTCACCCGGGAGATCAGCTCGCCGCTGCTCTGCTCCTGAAAGCGCTGTACCGGCATGTGCAGGAGGCGCTCGAACAGCTCCTCGCGCAGGCGCTTGACCACCTGCCGCCCGACGTAGCGCATCGCGTAGACGGAGCCGAACTCGGCCACCCCGCGGATCAGGAACAGCCCGATCAGGGCCACCGGGATCCACGGCACCAGCGGATGGCCCTCGCCCTCGGCGAAGGACTCGTCCATCAGCGGCTTCATCAGCGCGGCGAAGCCCGCCTCGGTCGCCGCCATGCCCAGCATCGCGACCGTGGCGATCGCCAGCAGCGGCCAGTAGACGAAGGCATAGCTCAACAGGCGGCGATAGACCGTCCAGCCGGAATCAAAGTGCTGTGCGTGCTGCTCGTCAGTCGTCATCGGCAGCCTCGCCCAGCGTGGCGATCGACACGGACGTAATGCCCAGGCGGCCCACCACGTCCAGGGCCCGCACCACCGACTGGTGGCTGGCGTTGGCGTCCGCGCGGATCAGCACCGGGTCATCCTCGCGACCCTCGCGCGCTTCGGACAGCACACGTTCCAGGGTCTCGGCGCGGCGATTGATCAGCTCCTGGCCGTTGATGAAGTAGTTGCCGTTGGCATCCACCACGATATCGATCCAGGCGCGCTCCACCGCCTCGGCCTCGCGGTCGGCCGAGGGCAGGGTCAGTTCGATGTCCGCATGCTGGTCAAAGGTCGTGGAGACCATGAAGAAGATCAGCAGCAGGAAGACGACGTCGATCAACGGCGTCAGGTTGACGCCCGGTTCCTCCTGGCGGCGTGGCGCGCGGAAGTTCACGCCTGCGCCCCGCCCTCGGCCGCGCCGGCCGCGCGTTCACCGTGGATCACCTCGACCAGTTTGGTGGCCTCCTGCTCCATCTCCAGCACCAGCTCGTCGATATGCCCGCGGAAGTAGCGATGGAAGGCCAGCGCCGGGATCGCCACGCCGATACCGGCGGCGGTGGTGATCAGGGCCTGCGAGATGCCCCCGGCCAGATCACGCGGGCTGCCCACGCCGATCTCGGTGATCACGGTGAACACCTCGATCATGCCGACCACGGTGCCCAGCAGGCCCAGCAGCGGCGTGATCATCGCGATCGTGCCCAGAGTATTCATGTAGCGCTCGAGTTCGTGGGCCACACGGCGGCCGGCCTCCTCGATGCTCTCCTGGGTAATCTGGCGGGCGCGGTCGTGGGTCGCCAGACCCGCCGCGAGGATCGCGCCCAGCGGGGAGCCGGCACGCAGGCGCTGGATGTCGTCCAGCTTGAGTCCCTGGGTGCGCATCTGTTCCCACACGGACGTCAGCAGGCGCGGCGGTACCACGCGAGAGCGGCGCAGCGTCCACAGCCGCTCCAGCACGATGGCGACGGCCAGTACGGAACACAGCAGGATCGGCAGCATCAGCCACCCGCCCGCTTGTACGATCTCCAGCATGCAATTCCCCTCGGATATCGGTGCGCGTCAG
>JBJHBC010000128.1:0-6292 GCA_050485285.1 Thioalkalivibrio sp. | reverse complement strand
TGTCCGGCGTGATCAAGAGCATCGTGTTCGGCTTCGTGGTGACCTGGATCGCGGTGTTCCAGGGCTTCAACGCGCAGCCGACCTCCGAGGGCATCTCGCGCGCGACCACGCAAACGGTGGTGGTCGCGTCGCTGGCGGTGCTGGGCCTCGATTTCATCCTGACCGGGCTGATGTTCGGCGCGGGCTGACTAACTACGCAGGTGGCAATATGAAGGTACGTTTCTTCGAACTGGCGGTGGGTGTCTTCGTACTGCTGGGCATCGGGGCGCTGTTCTACCTGGCGGTCCAGGTCAGCAACGTGACCGACTACCACGACCGCGACACCTACACGGTGACCGGCTACTTCGACAACATCGGCGGGCTCAAGACCCGGGCCCCGGTCACGGTCTCGGGTGTGCGCATCGGCCGGGTCGCGGATATCCGCTACGATCCCGAGCGCTTCCGCGCCGAGGTGACCCTCGCCATCCGCTCGGAGCACGACTATCTGCCGATGGATACGCAGGCGGCCATCCATACCGCGGGGCTGCTGGGCGAGCAGTACATCGCCCTGGAGCCGGGCGGCGACTACGAAACCCTGCAGGACGGCGACGAGCTGATGTTTACCCAGTCGGCCCTGGTGCTGGAGAACCTCATTGGTCGTTTCATGACCAACATGGGTAGTGACTGATTCGCCCAAACCCGGAGCAAGAGACATGACACGGTTGCGTGACTATATATGGAGCCTGCCGCTGGGGCTGATGGTCCTGCTGCTGGCGGCGCCGGCCCAGGCCGACAATCCCGCCGAGATCATTCAGCAGTCCATCGACGCGGTGTACGAGGAGCTGCGCGCCAACGAGGCGCGTGCGCAGGAGGATCCCGACTTCGTGATCGGTGTCATCGAGGACAAGATCCTGCCGGGCGTGGACGTCAACGGCATGGCCCGGCTGGTCCTGGCCCGCCACTGGCGCGATGCCAGCAGCGAGCAGCAAAGCCGGTTTACCGAGGCCTTCAAGAACACCTTGCTGCAGGCCTACGGGGTGCAGCTGGCCGACCATCTGGACAAGGATGTGCGCGTGATCGAGCGCCGGTCGCGCCAGGACGAGCGCATGGCGGTGGTGGCCACCGAGGTGGTGATGGGCTCCGGCCAGTCGAACATCCAGGTGAACTACCGCCTGCGCCCGGTGAACGGCGAATGGAAGGTCTTCGATGTCGAGGCCGAGGGGCTCAGCTTCGTGGGCAACTTCCGCACTCGCTTCAACGAGGAGATCAACCGCGACGGTCTGGACGCCCTGATCGAGCGCCTGGAAGACGGGGACGAGAGCCTGGTCGAGGACGCGGTGGGCGATGCCATCCCGGACAACGGGGCCGGCAACCCGTGAGCGATGCACAGATCCGGGCCGATGACGGTGGCCTGGTCGTCAGCGGGCCGCTGACCTTCGCCACCGTCTCCGGGCTGGAGGCCCGGGCGCGCGGGCTGATGGCGCACCTGCCGGAGCATGCGCGGGTGGATCTGTCCCGGGCCGGACGCATCGACAGCGCCGGCGTGGCCTTCCTCGTCATCCTCTGGCGCCGGGCGCGGGAGCAGGGCTGCACGCTGGTCTTCGAACCCCTGCCGGACGGGCTCCGGCCGCTGCTGGGGCTGTATGACCTGGAGGCGATCATCACCGACTCCGCAGCCCGTTCCGTGGCCTGACCCGGGCGAACGGGCGAGTGCCGCGCGGATTCGTTATCATGGCGCGTTTCGCCGGGTCATGGTCGGTCCGGCGGTGAATCCGGGCACCCCATGGACAAGCTGATCATCACCGGAGGCGGCCGACTCGAGGGTCAGGTCTGGATCTCCGGGGCCAAGAACGCCGTGTTGCCGATCCTGTCCGCCACCCTGCTGGCGGACGGGCCGATGACCATTGGCAACGTCCCGCACCTGCAGGACGTCACCACGACCATGGAGCTGCTCGGGCGCATGGGCGTAAGCCTGACGGTCAACGAGCGCATGCGCATCGAGGTCGACCCGACCACGCTGACCCAGTGCGTGGCGCCGTACGATCTGGTGAAGACCATGCGAGCGTCGATCCTGGTGCTGGGGCCGCTGCTGGCCCGCTTCGGCGAAGCCGAGGTGTCCTTGCCGGGCGGCTGCGCGATTGGCTCGCGACCGGTCAACCTGCACCTGCGCGGCCTCGAGGCCCTGGGCGCGGAGATCGACGTCGACGGCGGCTACATCCACGCCCGGGCGGGTCGCCTGAAGGGGGCCCGCGTGGTGTTCGACCAGGTCACCGTGACCGGGACCGAGAACCTGCTGATGGCCGCGACCCTGGCCGAGGGCGAGACCCTGATCGAGAACGCCGCGCGCGAGCCGGAAGTGATCGATCTCGCGGACTGCCTGACGGCGATGGGGGCGAAGATCCAGGGCGCCGGCACCGACACCATCCGGGTGCAGGGTGTGGAACGTCTGCACGGCTGCGAATACGACGTGATGCCGGACCGCATCGAGACCGGCACGTTCCTGGTCGCCGCCGCCGTGACCCGCGGGCGCGTGCGCTGCCGCAACACCCGCCCGGAGCTGCTGGACGCGGTCCTGGCCAAGCTGGTCGAGGCCGGTGCCCGCGTGGATACCGGGCCCGACTGGATCGAGCTGGACATGGAAGGCCGCCGGCCGAAGGCGGTGAACCTGCGTACCGCGCCGTTCCCGGCCTTCCCGACCGACATGCAGGCGCAGATGATGGTGCTGAACACGGTCGCCGAGGGCACCGGCTCGGTGGTGGAGACGGTCTTCGAGAACCGCTTCATGCACGCGCTGGAGCTGCAGCGCATGGGCGCGCACATCACGATCGAGGGCAATACCGCGATCGTCGAGGGCGTGGAACGGCTGGTCGGCGCGCCGGTGATGGCGACCGACCTGCGGGCCTCGGCGAGCCTGATCATCGCCGGTCTGGTAGCCGAGGGCGAGACCGAGGTGGACCGCATCTACCATATCGACCGCGGCTACGAGTGCATCGAGGAAAAACTGAGCCAGATCGGCGCGACCATCCGTCGCGAGCCGGTCTGATACGCGACTCACACGGAACCGGACGAACGCCTGACCCATGATGGATCCCAACGCCCTGACCATCGCCCTGTCCAAGGGCCGCATCCTCAAGGACACCCTGCCGCTGCTGGCCAGCGCCGGGATTGAACTGCTGGAGGATCCGGACAAGACGCGCAAGCTGATCCTCGACACCAACCGCGAGGACGTGAAGATCGTGGTGGTGCGCGCGACCGACGTGCCGACCTACGTGCAGCACGGCGCGGCATCCATTGGCGTGGCCGGCAAGGACGTCCTGATGGAGCACGGGGCCGCGGGGCTGTACGAGCCGCTGGACCTGCACATCGCCCAGTGCCGCCTGATGCTGGCGGGGCGCCCGGGCCAGCAGCCGGACCCGCAGCAGCGCCTGCGCATCGCCACCAAGTTCGTGAACATCACGCAGAACTATTTCGCCCAGCAGGGCCGTCAGGTGGAGATCATCAAGCTCTACGGCTCGATGGAACTGGCGCCGCTGGTCGGCCTGGCCGACTACATCGTCGACCTGGTCGATACCGGGAACACCCTCAAGGCCAATGGCCTGGAACCGCTGGAACTGATTACCCCTATCAGTTCCCGGTTGATCGTGAACCAGGCAGCCATGAAGATGCGACATAGAACCATTCAAAATCTCATCGAGGGCCTGCGGGAGGCCGTCACGCCCGCGACGACGTAACCGAGAACACCATGACCGCCGATACCGACGACCTCCGAATCCGCGAAATCCAGGAGGTGTCCGCCCCGGACACCGTCCGCGAGGAGCTGCCGATCACCGATGCGGCCGCTGACACCGTGTTCGAGGCACGCCAGGCCTGCCATCGCATCCTGCATGGCGAGGACGACCGCCTGCAGGTGATCGTCGGCCCCTGCTCGATCCATGACGTGGATGCCGCGCTGGACTATGCCGATCACCTGAAGACCCTGCGCGAGGAACTCTCGGACGCGCTGCACATCGTGATGCGGGTGTACTTCGAGAAGCCGCGCACCACGGTCGGCTGGAAGGGCCTGATCAACGACCCGGACCTGGACGGCAGCTTCCACATCAACAAGGGCCTGCGCGTGGCGCGCGGGCTGCTGCGTGATCTGGCGGTCAAGGGCATGCCGGCGGCCACCGAGTACCTCGATCTGATCAGCCCGCAGTACATCGCGGACCTGGTCGCCTGGGGCGCGATCGGCGCACGCACCACCGAGAGCCAGGTGCATCGTGAACTGGCCTCCGGCCTGTCCTGCCCGGTGGGCTTCAAGAACTCCACCGACGGCAGCCTGCGGGTGGCGATCGACGCGATCCGCTCCGCCTCGCGCCCGCACCACTTCCTGTCGGTGACCAAGGCCGGTCGCTCGGCGATCTTCTCCACCACCGGCAACGACGACTGCCACATCATCCTGCGCGGCGGGAAGCAGCCGAACTACGATGCCGCGAGCATCGAACAGGCCTGCAAGGAGCTGCGCATGGCCGAGCTGCCGGAGAGGGTGATGGTCGACTGCAGCCACGCGAACAGTCGCAAGGACCCGCAGCAGCAGGTCGAGGTGGCACGGGTGCTGGGCGAACAGATCGCTGGCGGCGACCGGCGCATCATGGGTGTGATGCTGGAAAGCCACCTGACCGGCGGCCGCCAGGACATCCTGCCCGGCAAGCCGCTGAAATACGGTCAGAGCATTACCGATGCCTGCATGGGCTGGGACGACAGCGAGGCCACACTGCGCCTGCTGGCCGAGGCCGTGCGGGCCCGCCGCAAGACGCCCGTGCCTGCCTGACAAGACGTCTGTGCCCGTCTGAAACGAGGAATACGCCATGCCCTCCATTGCCCGACTCGATACCCAGCAGCCCGATTTCGACCAGGCCCTGGAGCACCTGCTGTCCTGGGAGTCCGTTGCGGACACCGGCGTACGCGATGCGGTGGACGAGATCCTGGGCGCCGTGCGCGCCGAGGGTGACGCGGCCGTGCTGCGCTACACCGCCAAATTTGATCGCCTCGAGCGCGCTGCGGTCGCGGACCTGGAGATCCCGCACGACCGCCTGCAGGCCGCGCTGGAATCCATCCCGTCGGAACAGCGCGTTGCACTGGAGGCCGCCGCCGCGCGCATCCGCCAGTACGCCGAACACCAGAAGATGCAGGACTGGGACTTTACCGACGAAGATGGCACGGTCCTCGGTCAGCGCGTAACCGCGCTGGATTCCGTCGGCCTTTATGTGCCCGGCGGCAAGGCGGCCTACCCGTCCTCCGTGCTGATGAACGCTGTCCCGGCGAAGGTCGCTGGGGTGGAACTGCTGGTGATGGTCGTGCCCGCCCCGGGCGGCGAACTGAACGATCTGGTGCTGGCCGCGGCCGCCGTGGCCGGGGTGGACCGCGTGTTCACCGTGGGCGGCGCCCAGGCGGTGGCGGCCCTGGCCTATGGCACCGATACCATCCCGGCCGTGGACAAGATCGTCGGCCCCGGCAATATCTTCGTGGCCGCGGCCAAGCGCGAGGTCTTCGGCACGGTCGGCATCGACATGATCGCCGGCCCCTCGGAGATCCTGGTGGTCTGCGACGGCGAGACCGACCCGGACTGGATCGCGGCCGACCTGTTCTCCCAGGCCGAGCATGACGAACAGGCCCAGTCCATCCTGCTGTCCTGGGACGCGGCCTTTCTCGACCGCGTGGCCGAGGCCATGGACCGCCTGCTGGCCGAGATGCCGCGCGCCGAGATCATCCGCACCAGCCTCGACAAGCGCGGGGCGCTGGTGAAGGTGCGCGACTCCGCCGAGGCCATTGCCGTCGCCAACCGCATTGCCCCGGAACACCTGGAACTGTCGGTGGCCGACCCGCAGGCGATGCTGGACACCGGCCTGCGCCACGCCGGCGCGATCTTCATGGGCCGCTATACCTCCGAGGCCCTGGGCGACTACTGCGCCGGGCCCAACCACGTATTGCCGACCTCGCGCACCGCGCGCTTTTCCTCGCCGCTCGGGGTGTACGATTTCCAGAAGCGCTCGAGCATCATCCACTGCTCGGCCGCGGGCGCGGCGAAGCTCGGCAAGACCGCCGCCGCGCTGGCGCACGGCGAGGGCTTGACCGCGCACGCGCGATCCGCCGAACTGCGCAGTCGATGACCGCGCGCTCGACACGAACCCCGGACGCCCTGATGCGCCCGGAGGTCCTGGCGCAGCCGGCCTACCAGGTGGCCGACGCCACCGGCCTGATCAAGCTGGACGCGATGGAGAACCCGCATCCCTGGCCGGGCGATCTGGAAGATGCCTGGCTGGCGGCCTTGCGC